>NZ_JALHBH010000014.1:0-277 GCF_022836805.1 Pseudomonas sp. RGM 3321 | reverse complement strand
AACCCTAAACTTGGCTCAGCAATCGTTGGTTACATCTTTGATTTCTCGCGGAGTAACTTGGGTTGCTGATAATCTGTTGACTTCAGTCTGACACCACAAGCACCCACACGAATTGCTTGATTCAGTTATTAAAGAGCGGGTGGTTAAGAGCTTTCGTCTCAACCGAGGCGCGCATTCTACAGCGTCTCTTGTATCTGTCAAGCGGTTATTTTAAGAAGTTTTCAAAGTTTCCTTTGCAACTTCAACCACTTGCGCTTCGATCAACTCTGCAGTTGCT
>NZ_JALHBH010000119.1:0-321258 GCF_022836805.1 Pseudomonas sp. RGM 3321 | reverse complement strand
AACCCTAAACTTGGCTCAGCAATCGTTGGTTACATCTTTGATTTCTCGCGGAGTAACTTGGGTTGCTGATAATCTGTTGACTTCAGTCTGACACCACAAGCACCCACACGAATTGCTTGATTCAGTTGTTAAAGAGCGGGTGGTTAAGAGCTTTCGTCTCAACCGAGGCGCGCATTCTACAGCGTCTCTTGTATCTGTCAAGCGGTTATTTTAAGAAGTTTTCAAAGTTTCCTTTGCAACTTCAACCACTTGCGCTTCGATCAACTCTGCAGTTGCTCATCAGCGGGAGGCGAATTCTACAGCGTTACAACCGCGTGTCAAACTCTTTTTTCTCACCGCTGTCGATCACTGCTGACTCGACCTGCTTCCTCGCTGACTCTTCACTCAAAACCCTTGCAAACCATTGATCTACAAGGCTTTTTCGTTTCCGTCTGCGCCGGAAGTGGGGCGAATTATAGACAGATCACAGAGGGCGTCAACCGTTAATTTCAAAAATCTGCAATTCGACTGCTGAGCCCTAACAAACACGGGAGATCCTCTTTAAAGACGATCTCCCGCCACGGGAATTTACAAGCTGGGGAATGCGAATTGCGACGCTTCATGGCTCGCACGTTGTGGCCAGCGCTGGGTAATCGCCTTGCGACGTGTATAGAAGCGCACACCATCGGGACCGTACGCATGCAAGTCGCCGAACAGGGAACGCTTCCAGCCGCCAAAGCTGTGATAGGCAACCGGTACCGGCAGCGGAACGTTGACCCCGACCATTCCCACTTCAATCTCATCGCAGAACAACCGCGCAGCTTCGCCATCACGGGTAAAGATGCAGGTGCCGTTGCCGTATTCGTGGTCGTTGATCAGTTGCATGGCTTGCTCAAGGCTGTCCACACGCACGATGCACAGTACCGGCCCGAAGATCTCTTCTTTATAGATACGCATTTGCGGTGTGACGCGATCGAACAGACAGCCGCCCATGAAGAAGCCCCGTTCATGTCCGGCAACCTGGAGATTGCGACCGTCCACCACCAGGGTAGCGCCCGACTGCACACCATCCTCTATATAGGCGCCGACCTTGTCGCGATGCTGACCGGTGACCAGTGGCCCCATGTCCAGGCCGCAAGTCGTACCTGCGCCGATTTTCAGGCTCTGAATTTGCGGAACCAGTTTGGCCACCAACGCATCGGCGATCTGATCCCCGACGCACACCGCAACCGAAATAGCCATGCAACGCTCGCCGCAGGATCCGTAGGCAGCGCCCATCAAGGCACTCACTGCGTTGTCCAGGTCGGCATCCGGCATCAGTACCGCATGATTCTTCGCGCCACCAAGAGCCTGAACCCGCTTGCCACGCGCTGCGCCCTCTTTATAGATGTACTCGGCAATCGGGGTCGAACCGACAAAGCTCAGCGCCTTGACCTCAGGCGCTTCGATCAGCGCATCGACAGCAACCTTGTCACCGTGAACCACATTGAGCACACCCTTCGGCAGCCCGGCTTCATGCAGCAGCTCGGCAATCAACAATGTGGAGCTGGGATCGCGTTCCGAAGGCTTGAGGATGAAGCAGTTGCCACACGCAATGGCCAGCGGGTACATCCACAGCGGCACCATGGCCGGGAAGTTGAACGGAGTGATACCGGCGACGATACCCAGCGGCTGGAAATCAGACCACGCATCGATATTCGGCCCGACATTACGGCTGTACTCACCCTTGAGTATTTCCGGCGCGGCACAGGCGTATTCAACGTTTTCAATACCGCGCTTCAATTCGCCCGCAGCATCTTCCAGCGTCTTGCCATGTTCTTCACTGATCAACTGAGCAATGCGCGCTTCGTTCTGCTCCAACAATTGCTTGAAGCGGAACATCACCTGAGCGCGCTTGGCTGGCGGTGTATTACGCCAGGCCGGAAACGCAGCCTTGGCCGAATCGATCGCCTTCTGGACCGTGTCCCGAGCGGCGAGCGCTACCGTGTGGATAACCTGGCCGGTCGACGGGTTGAACACATCTGCGGTGCGGCCATCTTCAGAAATGAACTCGCCGTGGATAAGGTGTTGAATGCTGCTCATGGAAAACTCCGGATAATTGCATCGGGCGCGAATCACTTCACGCCCATGCGACAAAAGCACCTGTGTAAAAGTACCTATATAAGAAGAGAGCCTGTCAGCGTGATCAGTCGATCAGGTTCAGCGTTTCGCCGACGGCATCGAACAACCGGTCCAGGTCCTGCGCCTGACTGTTGAAGGTAGGGCCGAACTGCAAGGTGTCACCGCCAAAACGCACATAGAACCCGGCCTTCCACAGTTTCATGCCTGCCTCGAAAGGCCGCACGATTGCATCGCCGTCACGAGGCGCGATCTGGATGGCGCCTGCCAGGCCGTAGTTGCGGATATCCACCACGTTTTTCGCGCCCTTGATACCGTGCAGTACATTTTCAAAATGCGGAGCGATTTCTGCTGCCTGCTGTACCAGGTTCTCACGCTGCAACAACTCCAGCGCCGCGAGCCCGGCCGCGCAGGCCACCGGATGCGCCGAATAAGTGTAGCCGTGGGGGAATTCAACGGCGTATTCCGGCGTTGGCTGATTCATGAAGGTCTGATATATCTCGCTGCTGGCGATGACTGCACCCATGGGGATCGCGCCATTGGTGATCTGCTTGGCGATACACATCAGGTCGGGTGTGACACCGAAACTGTCCGCGCCGAACATCGAGCCCGTACGGCCGAAGCCGGTAATGACTTCGTCGAATATCAGCAGGATATTGTGCTGGTCACAAATCTCGCGCAGACGCTTGAGATAGCCTTGCGGCGGAACGATTACACCGGCAGAGCCCGCCATGGGTTCGACGATTACCGCCGCGATGTTCGACGCATCGTGCAGTTCGATCAGCTTGAGCATCTCATCAGCCAGCGCAATACCGCCCGCTTCGGGCATCCCCTTCGAATAGGCATTGCTGGCCATCAGCGTGTGCGGCAGATGGTCGACATCCATCAACTGACCGAACATCCTGCGGTTACCATTCACCCCGCCCAGACTGGTGCCCGCCACGTTCACGCCGTGATAGCCACGCGCGCGCCCGATCATCTTGGTCTTGGTTGCCTGCCCTTTCAGCCGCCAGTAGGCACGCACCATCTTCACTGCCGTGTCCGCGCATTCGGAACCGGAGTTGGTATAAAAAACGTGATTGAGATTGCCCGGCGTCAGTTCAGTAATCTTTTCAGCCAACTGGAACGACAGCGGATGCCCGAACTGAAAGCCCGGCGAGTAATCCAGAACGCCCAGTTGCCGGGAAACGGCTTCCTGAATTTCCTTGCGAGTGTGCCCCGCCCCGCATGTCCATAGCCCGGAAAGCCCATCGTAGATCTTGCGGCCCTTGTCGTCAGTCAGATAGCTGCCATGCGCAGCCAAGACCATGCGCGGGTCGCGCTGGAAATTTCGATTTGCGGTGTAAGGCATCCAGTGGGCATCAAGCTTCAACTGACTGGTTACAGACACATCAGACGCTTCGAACATATTCATGGGGCAAGCCTCGCAGGCGCTAAACGAACGGTCATTGCAGCCAAGGTGTCACGCGGCTAAAGTTCATAAAACCCGATTTTCATGATCTTTGGTTTGGTAGAGACTAAACAATGAGCGTCCGTCGCACCGATCCGCTGTCCCAGGTAAGCGACTTTGATATCCGCCTGCTGCGTATTTTCAAAAGTGTCGTTGAGGCAGGCGGTTTTTCTGCGGCTGAAAGCGTGCTCGGCATTGGCCGGTCGGCGATCAGCCAGCAAATGAGCGATCTGGAACAGCGTCTCGGCTTGCGGCTTTGCCAGCGAGGGCGGGCCGGTTTTTCGCTGACTGACGAAGGGCGTGAGGTTTATCAATCGTCGTTGCAACTGCTCAGCGCTCTGGAAAGTTTCAGGACAGAGGTCAACGGCCTGCATCAGAACTTGCGCGGCGAGTTGAACATCGGCCTGACCGACAACCTGGTCACCCTTCCCCACATGCGCATCACCCATGCACTGGCCCGCCTGAAAGAACGTGGCCCAGGCGTGTACATCAATATCCGCATGATTGCCCCCGCCGAAGTCGAGCGAGGCGTACTGAACGGCGGCCTGCATGTCGGTGTCGTGCCACAGGCCAGCGCCCTGCCCGGCCTTGAATATCACCCGTTGTACAGTGAGCGTTCGCTGCTTTATTGCGCGGTGGGCCACCCGCTTTTCTACGCAGACAACTCAATGCTGGATGATGAACGCCTCGCCCAGCAGCAAGCCATTGCCCCGACCTTTCGCCTGCCGAACGATATTCAGGAGCATTATCAGGCACTGACCTGCACCGCCAGCGCTTCAGACCGCGAGGGCATCGCGTTCCTGATTCTGACTGGACGCTACATTGGCTATCTGCCAGATCATTACGCCAACGCCTGGGTGCAGGAAGGTCGACTGCGCGCAATGAAACCGGACTCAAAGTTCTACGATCTCAACCTGGTGACCGTTACCCGAAAAGGCCGACGCCCTCATTTGGTGCTGGAGAGCTTTCTGGAAACACTTGCCGCTACCCGATGACACATTTTTCCCGGACGCCCTTCCAGTCAGCCAACGTCGCAGTGCGCCTAGAAAACGCTATCAGGCTGATATTTATTGAAATAGTTGGACTCAAATAAAAATAACCTGAGCAACTGGACAGTTTTTTGCAGTAATCCCCGACAACGACACGCCAGTACATGGCAGTTCCCCGTCCGAGACCTTGCCATGCAGCCTGAAACACTCGACAACGATGACCTGATTTACGGCCTGAATGATCGCCCAAGACCTTTAACGGCCATATTGGCAGCGTTCCAGCATGTCCTCGCCAGCTTCGTCGGGATCATCACTCCGCCGTTGATCATCGGATCGACGCTCGGCCTGACCCAATACCTGCCGTATCTGATCAGCATGGCCCTGATGGTATCGGGCACAGGTACTTTCATTCAGGCGCGCCGCCCGTTTGGTATCGGCGCAGGCATGATCTGCCTGCAAGGCACCAGCTTCGCCTTCCTGGGTGCGGTGTTGTCCGCAGGTTTTCTGGTCAAGCAGCGCGGCGGCAGCCCGGAGGACATCATGGCGATGATCTTCGGCGTGTGCTTTTTCGGCGCGCTGGTGCAGATCGTGCTCAGTCGCTGTATTGGCCAGTTGCGACGTGTCATTACGCCGCTGGTGACCGGCATTGTCATCACGCTGATTGGCATAAGCCTGATCAAGGTAGGTGTGACAGACCTGGGCGGCGGCTTCAACGCACCTGACTTTGGCGCGCCGTTGAACCTGGCGCTGGGTGCCTTCGTTCTGGCAGTGATCATCTTACTTAACCGCTCGAATACGCCCTGGGTGCGTTTGTCGGCGATCATCATCGGCCTGGCAGTCGGCAGTCTCGCCGCCTGGTTCAGCGGCAAGCTGATTCCACAGCCGATCCACGACCTGCCCTTGATCAGCGTGCCGGTGCCGTTCCGTTTTGGTTTCAGCTTTGACTGGACCGCTTTCCTGCCGGTCGCGCTGATTTATCTGATCAGCAGTATCGAAACGGTCGGCGACCTGACGGCCAATTGCATGCTCGCCCGCCAGCCGATCAGTGGCCCGAGCTACGTGGCACGTCTCAAGGGTGGCGTGCTGGGTGACGGCGTGAGCTGCATGATTGCCGCAATGTTCAGTGCATTCCCCAACACCACCTTTGCGCAGAACAACGGTGTGATCCAACTGACCGGCGTTGCCAGTCGCTATGTCGGGCTGTACATCGGCGCGGTGCTGTTCGTGCTCGGGCTGTTCCCGCATATCGGTGCCATCGTCCAGCAGATTCCCAAACCGGTACTCGGCGGCGCAACGCTGGTGATGTTCGGCAGCGTCGCGGCAGCCGGTGTGCGCATTCTGGCCCAGTCTCCGCTGGACCGGCGCAGCATGCTGATCATCGCCACGTCACTAGGGGTGGGTCTGGGTATCGCCGCACAGCCTGCGCTGCTGCATCAGATGCCCAAACTGGTACAGAACCTGTTCGATTCGGCCATCACCAGCGGCGGCATCACGGCCATTGTCATGTGCCTGCTGATTCCGGAAGGAAAAGTCGCCGTTACCCGGAATGAAACAGCGACGGAACCCAACCCCCTTGAACAACCACGATAGGTTTCCATAGCCGCACTTGCGCCGGTGCTTGCGAGATAGTCGCCGGTGCGTTATCTGTTCATTAGTTGCGCCCTACGACCTGTCCGGAATTGCCCATGACCCTTGAAGTCCCCGCACACAGCGCTCACGTCACCAAGCCCGCAAGCCGTATTCGTCAGAAGAACGAAGAAGCGATCATCCAGGCAGCCGAAGATGAATTTGCCCGCCACGGCTTCAAGGGCACCAGCATGAACACCATTGCGCTGAAAGCCGGGCTGCCCAAAGCCAACCTGCATTACTACTTCACCAACAAGCTGGGCCTGTATGTCGCGGTGCTGAGCAACATCATTGATTTGTGGGACAGCACGTTCAACCACCTGAGCGTCGAAGATGATCCAGCAGAGGCACTGGCCCGCTACATTCGCGCCAAGATGGAGTTTTCGCGCCGCCAGCCACAGGCTTCGCGGATTTTCGCCATGGAGATCATCAGCGGTGGCGAATGCATGAGCGAGTATTTCAGCCAGGACTACCGCCTGTGGTTCCAGGGCCGGGCAGCGGTTTTTCAAGCCTGGATCGATGCCGGCAAGATGGACCCGGTCGACCCGGTACACCTGATTTTCCTGCTGTGGGGCAGCACCCAGCACTACGCTGATTTCGCCTCGCAGATTTGCCGCGTCACCGGTCGCTCCCGCCTGACCAGGCAAGACATGGATCAGGCCAGCAACAATCTGATCCGGATCATCCTCAAAGGTTGTGGGCTCACGCCGCCAGCCTTGTAGAATCGGCGCCTTGACGTCAGCTGGAT
This sequence comes from Pseudomonas sp. RGM 3321, assembly GCF_022836805.1. Classification (NCBI taxonomy): domain Bacteria; kingdom Pseudomonadati; phylum Pseudomonadota; class Gammaproteobacteria; order Pseudomonadales; family Pseudomonadaceae; genus Pseudomonas; species Pseudomonas sp. RGM 3321. The sequence goes on along the minus strand of NZ_JALHBH010000119.1, from coordinate 314,348 downwards.
ACACGCATGCCTTTTACCCTGGTCGGCCCTTGCGAGTTTCGTGAAGAAATCCGCAAGAGCCGCTTCATCACCCTCGCCGCCCCCATCGCCAGCCCGGCCGACGCCCAGGCGTTCATCGAGCAGCACAGCGACCTCAACGCCACTCACAATTGCTGGGCCTGGAAGCTGGGTGGGCAGTATCGCAGCAACGATGACGGGGAGCCGGGCGGTACTGCAGGCAGGCCGATCCTGGCAGCCATCGAGGCGCAGGAGTTCGATCAAGTCGTGGTGCTGGTGATCCGCTGGTACGGCGGCATCCAACTGGGGACTGGCGGCCTGGCCCGCGCCTATGGCGGTGGTGCCAACAAGTGCTTGCAGCAAGCCGAGCGTCTGCCGCTGATTCAGCGTTCGTCATTCCACCTTGAATGCAGCTTCAGTGAACTGGCGCTGGTCAAGTTGCGTCTCGCGGAAGTCAACGGCCTGCTGGAGAGTGAAAACTTCACTGCCACTGGCGTGCAGATGGCAATCGCGATAGGCCCCGAGCATGCCGACACGCTGCAACGTCAACTTGCCGATCTGAGTCGCGGCAGAATCCTTTTGCACAAGGCCACCACAGAGTAGGCAACGCGACAGCCATTGCCCACATCTACTGTGCATCCGGCTGTGGATAAGCTGAGCACACTCCACTGCGGGCCTTGTCGGGCTTGCGTTTCAGACGAATGATCGTTTTTTGAGCAATCGCCTGACGTGGATCCATAAATGGTGCAAAAACAGTCTGTTAGCGATCCTTAGTACCTTTGGACGCTAACCACCGGCGTATTATTCTCCACTGGCCCGCTTGCGCACAGTATCTGTGGAAGAACCTGTGGATAACAGGTGCAAGGGTCGCGCATCCACATAACGCACCTCGCTTGACGCCTGCTGTACATTTTTTACTCAAATCAAAGAGCCACATTTGCCCCTTGCTCCGCCAGCGCGCCCCGAACTGGTGCTGAAATAATCGCGTATGGTTATTACTGACCGGTCACGAATGTCGAAAACGCCTTACTCAGCCTTGATTGAACGCACAGGGCCAGAATCCTGACTCCTTGGCCAGGATTTTGCTTTATCCACAAGCGACCCACTTCTGCCTTCGAGCCTTTCATGTCAAACCACGCGATACCTGCGCGTCTACAACTGCGCCACATCACTAAACGGTATCCTGGCTGCCTGGCCAACGACGCTGTCGACTTGACGATTCAGCCCGGCGAAATTCATGCACTGCTGGGAGAGAACGGCGCCGGTAAAAGCACGCTGATGAAGATCATCTATGGCGTGACGCAACCCGACGCCGGGTCGATCATCTGGCAAGGCCAGGCGCAGACCATGCGTAATCCGGCACAGGCCAGAAGCCTGGGGATCGGTATGGTTTTCCAGCATTTCTCGCTGTTCGAAACCCTCAGCGTCGCGCAAAACATCGCCCTGGCGATGGGCGCAGCGGCAGGCACGCCCAAACAACTGGAACCGCGCATTCGCGAGGTTTCGCAACGCTACGGCATGGCAGTGGAGCCCCAGCGCCTGGTCCACAGCCTGTCGATTGGCGAGCGGCAGAAAGTCGAAATCATTCGTTGCCTGATGCAGGACATTCGTCTGTTGATCCTCGACGAGCCCACGTCAGTGCTCACACCCCAGGAAGCCGAAGAGCTGTTCGTGACCCTCAGGCATTTGGCCGCAGAGGGCTGCAGCATTCTGTTTATCAGTCACAAGCTGGGCGAGGTTCGTACCCTGTGTCACAGCGCAACCGTGCTGCGCAACGGCAAGGTCTCCGGGCACTGCATTCCCGCTGACTGCTCCGATCTGGAACTGGCGCGCTTGATGGTCGGCGATGCCGAAGGGCTGACCGCTCAGTATGAGAAAGTCAGCGGCAGCACAGCCTTTTTGCGCATCGACAAGCTGTCCTGGCACAACCCGGACCCGTTCGGCTGCTCACTCAAAGACCTCAGCCTGGAAGTACGCAGCGGCGAAATCGTCGGTATCGCAGGCGTGGCCGGTAATGGTCAGGATGAATTGCTGGCGCTGCTCAGCGGCGAACAGACCTTGCCGCATGCCCAAGCGGCGACCCTGCGCTTCGAGGATACCCCGGTCGGCAACCTGCGCCCCGATGCGCGGCGCAAGCGTGGCCTGGCATTCGTCCCGGCCGAGCGTCTGGGACATGGCGCAGTGCCAGAACTCAGTCTCGCCGACAACGCGCTGCTTACCGCCTTCCAGCAAGGACTGGTAAGTAATGGCCTGATCCAGCGCAGCAAGGTGCGCGCACTGGCTGACGAAATCATTCGGCGCTTTGCAGTCAAGACGCCGGATGCACAGGCCGCGGCGCGCAGTCTGTCGGGCGGCAACCTGCAGAAATTCATTCTCGGTCGGGAAATCCTGCAAAAGCCGAAACTGTTGATTGCCGCGCACCCCACCTGGGGCGTGGATGTCGGCGCGGCGGCGGCGATCCATCGGGCGCTGATTGCCTTACGCGATGCGGGGGCCGCGATTCTGGTGATCTCCGAAGACCTGGACGAATTGTTCCAGATCAGCGACCGACTCGCCGCCCTGAGCGGCGGCCAGCTTTCCGACCTGATCCCCACTGAACAGACCAGCACCGTGCAAATCGGCGGCTGGATGGCGGGACAGTTCGATCATTCTCACACCCAGGCCCATACGGCGGGTTAACGGAGCAAAAGATGCTGCTTTCTCTGGAACCGCGCGGCCAGCAATCGCGCGCCATGTTGTGGTGCTCCCCTTTACTGGCTGCCGTCCTGACACTGGTCTGCGGCTCACTGCTGTTCATCGGCCTGGGGCTCAACCCTTGGCAGACGCTGCACACCTTGCTGATCGCGCCGGTCAGCGACTGGTATGGTGTGTCGGAATTGATGGTCAAAACCTTACCTATTCTGCTCTGCGCGCTGGGCCTGGCGGTCGCGTATCAAGCGCGTATCTGGAACATCGGCGCGGAAGGCCAGTTGCTGCTCGGCGCGCTGGCGGGTAGTGCCGTGGCGGTGAATATCATAGAGATGGAAAGTCGCTGGGCCTTGGTCATGGTGTTGCTGGCCGGCACGCTTGCAGGCGCGGCATGGGCGGGATTGACCGCCTGGCTGCGCACGCACTTCAACGCCAATGAAATCCTCACCAGCATCATGCTCAACTACATCGCCCTCAACTTGTTGCTGTACTTCGTGCACGGGCCGCTCAAGGACCCGGCGGGCATGAACTTCCCGGAGTCAGCGACTTTCGGCGACGCCAGCCGTCTGCCGCTGCTGATGGAAGATGGCCGCGCGCATATCGGCGTGTACTTCGCGCTGCTGGCACTGGTCGCGGTCTGGGTATTGCTGCAGCGCAGCTTTGTCGGTTTCCAGATCAAGGTGCTCGGGCTCGACAAGCGTGCTGCCGGTTTCGTCGGCTTTCGCGAGAAGCAACTGGTATGGCTGGCGCTGTTGATAAGTGGCGCACTGGCAGGTCTGGCGGGCGTGTCGGAAGTGACCGGACCGATCGGCCAACTGGTGCCGCAGGTCTCGCCGGGTTACGGCTATGCCGCGATCACCGTGGCTTTTCTCGGACGCCTCAACCCCATCGGCATTCTGTTCTCCAGCCTGCTGATCGCCTTGCTGTACCTGGGCGGTGAAAGCGCACAAATGACCTTGAACCTGCCCTTGGCAATCACGCAATTGTTTCAGGGGATGATGCTGTTCTTCCTGCTGGCCTGTGATGTGCTGATTCTCTATCGCCCACGTTTGAAACTGCACTGGGTCAAGCGCCAGATGACCGCCGTCATAGGAGCCGCATGATGGATATCGACCTGTTGAGCAACATTTTCTACGCTATGGTCCGCTGCGGAACCCCCTTGCTGCTGGTGGCGCTGGGCGAACTGATCTGCGAAAAAAGCGGCGTCATCAATCTGGGTCAGGAAGGCATGATGCTGTTTGGCGCGGTGATCGGTTTCATCATCGCCCTGAGTACCGGCAATCTATGGCTGGGCGTGCTGCTGGCGATGCTCGCTGGCATGCTGCTGTCGGCACTGTTTGCGCTGGTGGCGCTGGTGTTCAACGCCAATCAGGTCGCGACCGGGCTGGCGCTGACCATCTTCGGTGTCGGCCTTTCCAGCTTCGTCGGCGCCGCCTGGGTCGGCAAGCCATTGAGCGGTTTCGAACCGGTGGCCATCCCGCTGCTGAGTGACATTCCGCTGATTGGCCGCATGCTGTTTGCCCAGGACTTGCTGGTCTACCTGTCCTTTGCCTTGTTCGCGCTGGTCGCCTGGGCCTTGCTGAAAAGCCGCGTCGGGCTGATCATCCAGGCCGTCGGTGAAAACCCTGATGCGGCCAGCGCCATGGGCTTGCCGGTGTTGCGCGTACGCACCCTCGCAGTGCTGTTCGGCGGCGCAATGGCTGGCCTGGCCGGGGCTTACCTGTCGCTGGCCTATACGCCGATGTGGGCGGAAAACATGAGCGCCGGACGCGGCTGGATAGCCTTGGCGCTGGTGGTGTTCGCCAGCTGGCGCGTGTGGCGTCTACTGCTCGGAGCCTATCTGTTCGGCCTCGCCAGCATTCTGCACCTGGTCGCGCAAGGCATCGGCCTGGCCATCCCGTCCAATCTGCTGGCGATGCTGCCCTACCTCGCCACCATCATCGTCCTCGTCCTGCTCTCCCGCGACGCCCTGCGCACCCGACTGTATGCGCCGGTTTCGCTGGGACAGCCATGGCGGGCGGGGCATTGAGGAAGCTAGCGGCGCGAATGGCTGACGCAGAGCATCACGAACGGCATTCCCACGCTGAGCGTGCGGAACGATAATCCCGCCTATCGTGCCAATGCTCAGCGTCAGACATCTACCTTGAACGTTTCCGGCTCACGGAGATTCCAACACTGCATAGGCAGTAGTACGCTGCAGGGTCGAGACTTTCGAGAGGTACTGCTGGCGCTGCCATGGAGTCTGTCTCTCAATTTGCCAAGGAATTATTCATGACCACTACCAAGAAAACCGCCCTCATTATCGGTGCTTCGCGTGGCCTCGGGCTCGGGCTGGTGCAGCGCTTGACCGAACAGGGCTGGCAGGTCACCGCCACCGTACGTGATCCGCAAAATGCCGAAAACCTCAAAGCGGTAGAAGGCGTGCGCATCGAAGCGGTCGATCTGGACGAACCTGCGTCGCTGGAAGTGCTGGTCCAGAAGCTTAAAGGCGAAGTCTTCGACGTGCTGTTCGTCAATGCCGGGATTACCGGTGCGCAACATCAGAGCGCGGCGAAGTCGACAGCCGCCGAGCTTGGGCAGTTGTTCCTGACCAACGCTGTCGCGCCGATTCGTCTGGCCGAACGCTTCATTGAGCAAATCCGCCCTGAAACGGGCGTTCTGGCGTTCATGAGTTCGTGGCTGGGTAGCGTTGCTTGTCCGGATGGCGCGGAACTGGCGCTGTACAAGGCCAGCAAGGCGGCGCTCAACTCGATGACCAATACCTTTGTCAGCCAGTTGGGCGAAAATCGTCCCACCGTTTTGTCGTTGCATCCGGGTTGGGTGAAAACCGATATGGGCGGTGAGAACGCGGCCATCGACGTGCTGACCAGTACCACCGGTCTCGTGCAACAGCTCAATGCCTACGCAGGCAAGGGCGGCCATCACTTCATCGATTATCAGGGCAAGGCGATTGCCTGGTAACCGGCCACTCAACTAAAATCGCGACTCTTTGCCGGGGCACCTGAAACCCCGGCAACCCTGGATCAGCAGACAGGGCAACACTGAGCTGGCTAACCCTGAACCTGTCTTTCAGAGGAGCCGGCCGATGCCCGCGATCCGTATCTGGTTGAAAAATCCCCTTGCTGTGTTTACCGCCAATGACCTGGACGCCCGTGGCGGTCTGGTCATTGAAGGTGGCGTCATCACTGAAGTGCTGGCGGCCGGACAACAACCGTCGACGCCCTGCACACAAACATTCGATGCCCGCGAGCATGTGCTGCTGCCGGGGCTGATCAACACGCATCATCACTTCTACCAAACCCTCACCCGCGCCTGGGCACCGGTGGTCAATCAGCCATTATTCCCGTGGCTGAAAACCCTGTACCCGGTGTGGGCGCGCCTGACGCCGGAGAGGCTCGCGGTCGCCAGCAAGGTGGCGCTGGCCGAGTTGTTACTGTCCGGGTGCACAACCGCTGCCGACCACCACTATCTGTTTCCCGATGGGCTGGAGCACGCCATCGATGTACAGGTGCAGAGCGTTCGGGAGTTGGGCATGCGCGCGATGCTGACGCGCGGTTCGATGAGCCTGGGCGAAGCGGATGGAGGCTTGCCGCCGCAGCAAACCGTGCAGCAGGGCGAGGTGATTCTGGCCGACAGCCAGCGTTTGATCGAGACCTACCATGAGCGTGGCGACGGCGCGCAGATTCAGATCGCCCTGGCGCCCTGCTCGCCGTTTTCGGTCACGCCGCAGATCATGGCCGAGAGTGCGGCCATGGCCGAAAAACTCGACGTACGCCTGCACACCCACCTGGCCGAAACCCTCGACGAAGAAGACTTCTGCCTGCAACGCTTCGGCCTGCGCACCGTGGATTATCTTGACAGTGTCGGCTGGTTGGGACCGCGTACCTGGCTGGCCCATGGCATCCACTTCAACCCCGACGAAATCGCCCGCCTCGGCGCTGCGGGCACCGGCGTCTGTCACTGCCCAAGCTCGAACATGCGCCTGGCTTCCGGCATCTGCCCGACCCTGGAGCTGATCGCTGCCGGCACACCCCTGGGGCTCGGAGTCGATGGTTCGGCGTCCAACGATGCATCGAACATGATCCTCGAAACCCGCCAGGCGCTTTACCTGCAGCGCCTGCGCTACGGTGCCGAAAAAATCACCCCGCAGCTCGTGCTGGGCTGGGCCACCAAGGGGTCCGCGCAATTACTGGGGCGTACCGATATCGGTGAGCTGGCGGTGGGTAAACAGGCCGATCTGGCGCTGTTCAAGCTGGACGAACTGCGCTTCTCCGGCAGCCATGATCCGCTCTCGGCGCTGTTGCTGTGCGGCGCGGACCGTGCCGACCGAGTGATGGTTGGCGGTCGGTGGCGAGTGATTGACAGGCAGGTTGAAGGCCTGGATATCAAGCAGCTGATTGCCGATCACAGCCAGGCAGCGCGAGAGTTGATTCAGGGCTGAACGTGCGCAGCGATAATCTCAACTATCGTGCGACGCTCCGCGTCGGCATGCACTTCAGGACGCTCTGCGTGCTCTTGTGACGCAGAGCGTGGGAGCCCTAAAGCCCCAGGCACGACAGCATGATGAACGTCGCGAACAGTACGAAGTGGGTCATGCCTTCGATGGCGTTGGTTTCGCCGTCGTTGAGGTTGATGGCGGACACCAGCAGGGTGATGAAGATCATCACGGTCTGCACCGGCGTCATGGCCATCTGGAACGGCTGGCCGCTGTATAGCGCCATCGCCTCCATGACCGGAACCGTCAGAATCACGGTGGACAACGATGCGCCCAAAGCGATATTGACCACCGACTGCATGCGGTTGGCGAGTGCCGCACGTAGAGCGGTCAGAATCTCCGGCGCTGCGGAAATGGCGGCCACCAGAATGGCGGTCATCACTGGCGGTGCACCCGTCCCTTCCAGACCCAGGTCGACCGTCTTGGACATCACTTCGGCCAGCGCTCCGATCACCACCACGCCGGTGACCAGCGTGGCGATCGAGCGGGTCAGGTTGACCGGCTCTGCATGCTGCTCAGCCTGATCCGAGCCCTGGCGTTTTTTCTTTTCCGGGTAGCTGTAGCTGAAAAAGTAGCTGTGCGGGCCGACCTGCATGCGCAGGAACAGCGTGTAGAGCAGAATCATCGCGCCAATGGTGAACGCCGAATAGATCTTCCAGTCGCCTTTGGGGATGAACTCGGGCACCACCATCGACACGCCCATGGCGGTGAGGATCATCACGCTGTAGGTGCGCGCCGAGTCATCGTTATAGGACTGCTCGCCATGCTTGATGCCGCCCATCAGCGCGGCAAGGCCAAGGATGCCGTTGATGTCGAGTATTACTGCCGAGTAAATCGTGTCCCGCACCAGCGTCGGCGATGGCTCGTTGCTCATCATGATCGCCAGAATCACCACTTCGACCAGCACCGCCGAGAGCGTGAGGATCATCGTCCCGTAGGGATCACCGACCTTTTCCGCGAGCATCTCGGCGTGGTGCGCGACGCGCATCGAGGCGCAGACGATGAAGCCGACCAGCGCCAACCCGGAAACCAGTGCGACGACCTGTCCGTTGCCCAGCAGCACATGCTCCAGCGGATAGGCGACAAACATGGCAATGATTGCCAGCAGTAGAAACTTTTCTTGCTTGAGCAAAGCGCCCATTACTTTCTCCAAACCCTTGCGACAGATCGCCGCGGATAGTCATGAACGTGTCTGTCACTGAAGCCGTTCAGAGTGCGGTGTGTGACAAAAGGTTTCAACAAATGACCCGAATGAGAACTGCACCCACACGTAAATGACTTTTGATCCCGTCGTCACGATGTGAAATAGTGCCCGCCGTTTTTCAACAATAGCGCCCGCCGTTTTCTACGCGACCTCTCTGGTGCGTCTGTTTAGTACAAGGACCTTCGCCATGCGTGCTTTTCGACTTCCGCATCTGCTGGCTTGCGGCCTGCTGACCCTGATGGCCAGCGCAGCCCAGGCCGCGCCTATCGATATCGATGACGGTCAACACAAAGTCCACCTGCACGACGCCCCCAAACGCGTTGTGGTGCTGGAGTTCTCGTTTCTCGACGGTCTGGCGTCGGTCGGCGTAACGCCCGTCGGTGCCGCGGACGATGGCGATGCCAACCGGGTACTGCCCAAAGTGCGCAAAGCCGTAGGCGAATGGCAGTCCGTGGGACTGCGCTCGCAACCCAATATAGAAGTGATCGCGCGGCTCAAGCCGGACCTGATCATTGCCGACCTCGGCCGCCATCAGGCGCTTTACAACGATCTGGCCAGTCTGGCACCGACATTGATGCTGCCGTCGCGCGGCGAGGATTATCAGGGCAGTCTGAAATCTGCCGAGCTGATTGGCGTGGCGCTGGGCAAAGGCCCAGAGATGCAAGCGCGGATCGCGGAGAACCGCCAGCACCTGAAGACTGTCGCCGAGCAGATTCCGGCCAACACCAATGTGCTGTTCGGCGTTGCTCGCGAAGACAGCTTCTCGGTACATGGCCCGCACTCGTACGCAGGCAGCGTGTTGCAGGCGATCGGTCTGAAGGTCCCGGAAGTACGCAAAGACGCCGCACCCACAGAATTCGTAAGTCTGGAGCAGTTGCTGGCATTGGACCCTGGCTGGTTGCTGGTCGGTCATTATCGTCGCCCGAGCATTGTCGACAGCTGGAGCAAGCAGCCGCTGTGGCAGGTGCTTGGCGCAGTACGTAACAAGCAGGTGGCCGAGGTTGACGGCGACAGCTGGGCGCGCAATCGCGGGATCATGGCCTCCGAGCAGATCGCCGACGATGCGCTTGCCGTGCTCAAGGGCGGCAAGGCCGTGCTGAACCCGTAAATGCGTCGCTGGCTGATGGCAGGCGTGATCACCGCGACCTGCCTGGGACTGTTCTGGGTGTCGCTGTTCGCCCTGTCGTCGTTCAGCATTCGTCAGGTGGATGCCTGGAACGGACTGATCACGCAGGGTCGCGAAGGCGGCAACATCGCTTACATCGTTGCGCAATTGCGCGTGCCACGTGCCTTGTGCGCGGCGCTGGTCGGTGCCTGCCTGGGCGTGGCCGGGGCCTTGATGCAGGGCATCACGCGCAACCGTCTGGCCTCGCCCTCATTGTTTGGCGTTACGGCAGGCGCAGCGTTGGGGCTGGCGCTGTTTTCCACAGGTCTGGTCGCTCTGCCCTTCCCCGGTGGTGCCCTGCTGATGACCTGCCTCGGTGGTGCGCTGGCGTGGATCACCGTGTTCAGTCTTGGCGGTGCATGGTCACCCGCCACGGCTCAGGGGCGACTGGTGCTGGCGGGTGTCGCCGTCGCCGCGCTGTGCGCAGCCTTGACCCGTCTCACCGTAATTCTTGTCGAAGCGCAGGCGCAAAGTGTCCTCAACTGGCTGGCCGGATCGCTGGCCAACGTCGGCGCGGCGCAGTTGCAACTGCTCTGGCCGTGCACGCTGATCGGCGTGGTGCTGGCGATTGCCTGTGCGCCGCGCTTGAACCTGATCAACCTTGGCGAAGACGCTGCCCGTTCACTGGGTGTACGTATCGGTGCCTTGCGCCTGCTGGTGTTCGTGGTCAGTCTGCTGCTGGTCGGCGCCAGCGTCTGTGCGGTGGGGCCGATAGCGTTTGTCGGCCTGATCGCGCCGAACATTGCTCGCCAATGGCTGGGCAATGACTACCGCTGGTTGATCCCGATCAGCGCCGGGCTGGGCGCGGCTATCGTGCTGGCTTCCGACCTGATCAGCCGCGCCGTGGCGTTCCCCGTGGAAACGCCGGCCGGCGTGGTCACTGCGCTGATTGGCGCGCCGTTCTTTCTGTTTCTGGCGAGGCGTGCGCTATGAGCCAGCCCCGCCCACGGCTGTTGTTGCTGATTATGTTGCTGGCACTGGCCCTGCTGCTGAGCCTCAGCGCGGGCACCGTCTGGCTGACGCCCGGCGCAGTGCTTGATCATCTGATCGCCCACGACAGCAAGGACTTCGAAGTCTGGAATCACCGTCTGCCACGCGGTTTGATCGCAATCATGACCGGCTGCGCCTTCGGCCTGGCTGGCGCCATAGTGCAAGGCGTGATCCGCAACCCGCTGGCCTCGCCGGAAATTCTTGGCGTGACCCAGGGCGCAGGGCTGGCGTTGACCATCGCCATCATCGGCCTGCCGCAATTGCCGGTGTCCGCGCTGCCGTTTGTGGCGTGTCTGGGCGGTGCGGCGGGGGCATTGCTGCTGGCGTTGTACAACACCGGTGTGCAGTTTTCCGGCGTGCGTTTCGCGCTCTCCGGGGTCGCGATTGCGGTGACGCTGTCGAGCATTACCGAGTTCCTGATTCTGTCCAACCCGCTGGATATCAACACCGCCCTGCTGGCCCTGACCGGCAGTTTGTGGAGCCGTAACTGGCACCATGTGTGGCTGGCCTCGCCGCTTCTGCTGTTGATCCCGCTCAGTTTGCTGCTGGCCAAACCGCTGAACCTGATCGGCCTGGGCGATGAAGCAGCGCAGAGCCTGGGCACCGGCCTCAAACGTACGCGCTGGCTGGCGATGGGCAGTGCCGTGCTGTTGACCAGTCTGGGCGTGGGCATCATCGGTCCGGTGAGTTTTGTCGGGCTGGTCGCGCCACACATGGCCCGCCGTCTGGTCGGCGGTCATCATCAATACCTGCTGCCCGCCTCCATGGTATTGGGCGCGTTATTGCTGGTGCTGGCCGATACGCTGGGGCGCACATTGATCGCCCCCAGCGAGATCCCCGCCGGTATTCTCACGGCGGTGATCGGCGCTCCGTATTTCCTCTGGCTGCTGGCCCGATTCAAAGGTTGATCCCATGAGTATTCTGAAGGCGCAGCAACTCGACATCGGCTATGGCGCAACGCGGATCGTGCAGGACCTGTCATTCAGCCCGCCGCCTGCGCAGGTCACCGCGCTGATCGGCCCCAACGGTTGCGGAAAATCCACACTGCTCAAGGCGTTTGCACGGATTCTCACCCCGCTATCGGGCAGTATGAGTCTCGACGGCAAAGCCTACAGCCAGCTCTCCGCCAAAGAGCTGGCCCGCAAGGTGGCTTTTCTGCCGCAAGTGCTGCCGATTCCGGAAGGCGTCAGCGTGCGTCAGCTGGTGGCGTACGGCCGCAGTCCGCACAACAGCCTGTGGGGACGCCTGAGTGGTGCCGATCAGCACAGTGTCGATCAGGCCTTGCAGCGCATGGAGCTGGACACACTGGCCGAGCGCCCGCTGTCCGATCTGTCCGGCGGGCAACGACAACGCGCCTGGCTGGCGATGATCCTTGCGCAGGACGCGGCCATCGTCCTGCTCGACGAGCCGACCACCTATCTGGACATCTGCCATCAGGTCGAACTGCTGGACCTGATGCGTGAGTTGAGCGCCGAAGGCAAGACGGTGATTACCGTGCTGCACGACATCAATCAGGCCTGCCGCTACGCCGACCATCTGGCGGTCATGCAGGGTGGGCGTCTGGTGACCTGCGGCGCGCCGGGCGAGGTGCTGACAGCCGAGCTGGTCTGCCAGGTGTTCGATGTGCAGGTGCAGATCATGCGCGAGCCCGTGGCCGGTACGCCAATGTGCATCGTCGAGCGCAGCACGCGCTGCACCAGTTAGCGGCGTAGCCCGCCGCGTCTGCACCTTCCCGCTGCACTCTGGCGATACACAAAACTGCTCTTGATTCTGGCCGAAGGCCGTAGGAGCGAACTTGTTCGCGAAGAAGATCGGTCAGACGATGATTTTTCGGAGTATGTATCGGCCCTTTCGCGAACAAGTTCGCTCCCACGCCCTGCGGGCAGAAACCTGAAAGTCACATATTCCAGGCTCATCGAAACCTATGTACAACAATAGGCGCGCTGCGCAGGGAAGCAAGCCAGCATCGTAAGTTGTCCTGTTGGTCAGTTATTTGCATTGTCGGGGTATGCACTCCAACAAGACCGCAAGGAGCTAGACCCGATGCACCTGACCAACCCACGTCGCCCTCTGAAAAAACTGCTGTGTGCCATGGCCGCCGTTGTCGGCATTGGCTCCAGCCTGCTCGCCTCGGCAGCCGATCCGCTGAAAGTCGGATTCGTCTACATCGGCCCCATTGGCGACCACGGCTGGACCTATCAGCACGAGCAGGGTCGCCAGGCGATGGTCAAGGCGCTGGGTGACAAGGTCACCAGCAGCTACGTGGAAAACGTACCGGAAGGCGCGGACGCCGAACGGGTTATACGCAACATGGCCAAGGGCGGTTACGACCTCATCTTCAGTACCTCGTTCGGCTACATGAACCCCACTCTGAAAGTCGCCAAGCAATTCCCCAAGGTGAAATTCGAGCATGCGACCGGCTACAAGCAGGACAAGAACATGGGTACGTATCTGGCCCGCACCTATGAAGGTCGTTACGTGAGCGGTTACATCGCCGCGAAAATGACCAAGACCAAGAAAATCGGGTATGTCGCCTCATTCCCGATCCCTGAAGTGCTGCGTGACATCGACGCCATCCAGCTGGCGCTGAACAAATACAATCCGGGCACCGAGATCAAAGTGGTGTGGGTCAACTCCTGGTTCGATCCGGGCAAGGAAGCCGATGCTGCCAACGCGCTCATCGATCAGGGCGTTGACGTGGTCTTCCAGCACACCGACAGCCCGGCGCCGATCCAGACCGCCGAGCGTCGTGGCGTCTATGCAGTCGGCTACGCTTCGGACATGGCGCACTTCGGGCCGAAAGCGGTACTGGCTTCCATCGTCAACAATTGGGGCCCGCATTACATTCAGGCCGCCGAAGGCGCAATCGCAGGCACCTGGAAACCACAGGATTACTGGGGCGGCCTGAAAGAAGGTACGGTCGAGTTGCCGATCAGCGACGTGGTGCCTGCTGATGTGAAGGCTGAAGCGCAGAAGATCATCGCCAGCATCGAAAGCGGCGAATTCCATCCGTTCACCGGACCGATCAAGGACCAGAACGGCACCGTGAAAATTGCTGACGGTGTGGTTGCAACCAACGCCGAGCTGGCGTCGATGAACTATTACGTTGAAGGGATCAAGGCCGAACTGCCTAAATAACCTCCTGGCGTCTCGTGCCCGCTTCGGCGGGCACGCTCATCGACAGCGAACACCACATGATTTCCAGGACCGTTAATGGACCAGCTTCCCGTCATCGACATAGCCCCGCTCTACGGCACCGACCTTGAAGCCTGGAAGGATGTCGCCCGGCAGATCGACAGTGCCTGTCGGCAATGGGGCTTCTTTTACATCAAGGGCCACCCGATCAGCGCGCAACGCATCGAGCAGGTGCAATCGGCAGCCAAGGAATTCTTCGCCCGTCCGGCAGCCGAAAAACTCATCATCGATATCACGCAAAGCACCCATCATCGCGGCTATGGTGCCATCGCCACCGAGCAACTGGACCCCAGCCTGCCGAGCGACCTGAAGGAAACCTTCGACATGGGCCTGCATCTGGATGCCGGCCATCCCGACGTGCTGGCTGGCAAACCACTGCGCGGGCCCAATCGGCACCCGGACATTCCCGGTTGGGAAAGCCTGATGGAGCAGCATTACCTTGACATGCAGGCATTGGCGCAAACCCTGCTGCGCGCCATGACCCTGGCACTGGGCATCGAGCGTGATTTCTTCGATCAGCGTTTCGAGGACCCGGTCAGCGTACTGCGCATGATTCATTACCCACCGCGTGACACGGCGACCTCTGCCGAGCAACAAGGCGCAGGCGCGCATACCGATTATGGCTGCATCACTCTGTTGTATCAGGACACGGCGGGCGGCTTGCAGGTTCGCGACGTGCGAGGCGAATGGATCGACGCACCGCCGATTGACGGCACCTTCGTGGTCAACCTCGGCGACATGATGGCGCGCTGGAGCAACGACCGTTATCTGTCAACGCCGCACCGGGTTATCAGTCCGCTTGGCGTCGACCGCTATTCGATGCCGTTTTTCGCCGAACCGCATCCCGACACGCGCATCGAATGCCTGCCCGGTTGCCAGAGCGAAAGCGAGCCCGCGCGCTATCCTGTCACCACCTGCGCCGAGTTTCTGCTGTCGCGCTTTGCTGATACCTATGCTTATCGCCGCGATCAGGAGGCAAGTTGAACGGTCGGTCAGGTTTTACCCTGCGCAGCGACGTGCATCTGTAGAATGTCGGCGATCTGCACCTGATGAGAAAAGAATATGTACGACTGGTTGAACGCCCTGCCCAAGGCAGAACTGCACTTGCACCTCGAAGGCTCGCTGGAACCCGAGTTGCTGTTCGCCTTGGCAGAGCGCAACAAAATTGCCCTGCCGTGGAATGACGTCGAAGCCCTGCGCAAGGCCTATGCCTTCAACAACCTGCAGGAATTCCTTGATCTGTATTACCGCGGTGCGGACGTTTTGCGCACAGAGCAGGACTTCTACGACCTGACCTGGGCTTACCTGCTGCGCTGCAAGGAACAGAACGTTATCCACACCGAACCGTTCTTCGATCCGCAAACCCACACCGACCGGGGCATCCCGTTTGAAGTAGTGCTGGCCGGGATTACCGGTGCGCTGAAAGACGGCAAGTCGAAGCTGGGTGTCGACAGCGGCCTGATCCTGAGTTTCCTGCGTCACCTGTCCCAGGAAGAAGCCGAAAAAACCCTCGATCAGGCGCTGCCGTTCCGTGATGCGTTCGTCGCCGTGGGCCTCGACAGCTCCGAGATGGGCCACCCGCCGAGCAAGTTCCAGCGCGTATTTGATCGCGCCCGCAGCGAGGGCTTCCTGACGGTCGCCCACGCCGGGGAAGAAGGCCCGCCGGAATACATCTGGGAAGCACTGGACCTGCTGAAAATCCAGCGCATCGACCACGGTGTACGCGCCATCGAAGACGAGCGACTGATGCAGCGCATCATCGACGAACAAATACCGCTGACCGTCTGCCCGCTGTCCAACACCAAGCTTTGCGTATTCGACGACATGGCCCAGCACAACATCCTCGACATGCTCGAGCGCGGCGTGAAAGTCACCGTCAACTCGGATGACCCGGCCTACTTCGGTGGCTACGTTACCGAGAACTTCCACGCGCTGCACACCCACCTGGGCATGACTGAAGATCAGGCAAAACGTCTGGCACAAAACAGCCTGGATGCACGACTGGTCAAGCCCTAGCGAGTGATTGAGCGGCTACCCCCATCGTTCCTCACGCTTCGCGTAGAAATGCCTTTCGCGACACTCTGCGTCGCAAGAGGACGCGAAGCGTCTGGAACTGCATGCAAAAGCACGATAGTGGCGGAGCAAGCCACACCTGTGGTTCCCGTCAGGCCGCCGCCGCGATCTTGCTGATTTCCCGCTGCCCACTGGAGGAGACCTGCAGGGTGCTGGGTTCCTCGGTGGTGCGTAGCCAGCCCATTTGGAAGAATAACTGCAGCAGCCCTGCCCCCAGCGCGCCGCCAAGGTGCGGGTTGCGATCATTCCATTTCGGGCAGGCACATACCGTTTCACGCTTGCGCTGTGCCAGCGCCGGTATGTAAATACCTCGCTCGGCAAAACTGGCCACGCCCTTGCTCGTGACCTCGACGCGCTTCTCTTGCTGTTCTATCCAGCCCGCTTCCAGAAGACGCTGATAAAGCTCGGCGGCCATTTCACCGCCCAGATGATCGGAGCAGATTCTTGCACGGCGTAGCGGCAACGGCGGCATAGGCTGAGCAAACCTGCGGCTGATCTGTTCGGCGCTGGCCAGCGAGGCGCAGGCTAGAGCTTCGACAGCGGCCCCCACTTCCGGCGCGGCGAGGCGAAAGAAACGCTTGCGGCCCCGCGCCTCCTGTTTCAACAGACCGCCACTGGTCAGACGCGCCAGGTGCGCGCCTGCAGAAGAGGTCGAGAGTCCCGCCAAAATCGCCAACTCATCGGCAGGACGAGCAGTACCATCCATCAGTGCCCAGATCATTGCGCTGCGCTTGGGGTCGGCCAGCAGTGTTGCGATCTGGCTGATGCAAGGTCCGTATTCCATGTGTTCACTCCCTGTTGAAACATTCATCTATCGTGATGACTGGGTGAAAGCAATCACGCCTCGGGTAGAGTTGAACGTGGCTCTTATATGAAATGACAAGTATAAACTCTATGCCCTTCGGCCCCAGTGGGCGAAAAACGATTCGTACAAACTGTTGTTGCACAACAGCTCGAAAAAACCCACGTTTTTCTCTCGCCCCATCGGCAGGAAGATCTTCCTGCCTTAACGGCGAACCCCCTCTAGCAAAGGGGTTTCAACCATTACTTCAAAAAGAGATCGAAAAAACAAGCGTAATACCCATGACAAAAACGCCAAAACCACTCAACAACAGTCAGTTTCAACTTCACCTGAGAGTTGAAACTTTGCACTATTGAAACACTTTCAAATATTATATTTTCCGACACTTCCGAAGGTTATTTCCTACCCGGACGTGGCTATTAAAACAAACCAACGGGCGACGGACCTACAGCCTGTTGCTTACAACGTGACCTGAGCATTTCCAGTAACAGAATGACCGGCTTGCTGAGCTGCGCCCGGTGTGCGCATAACAGGTTCAGCGGCGCTCGCTCGCCGATCAAATCTGGCATCAATACTTTCAGGTGCCCGGCCCGTACATCTGCGGCGACGTCCAGCCAGGATTTGTACGCCACACCTTCGCCCGCTACTGCCCAGCGGCGCACTACATCTGCGTCGTCACTGAACCGGTTGCCGCTGACCGTCAGGCTGATTTCGCGCTTGCCGTCATTCAGCGTCCAGCGGTCATGCACGCGGTCCCCGAGCATGAACAACAGGCAGTTATGCTGCGCCAGTTGCTCAACCTGCTGCGGTTCGCCATGACGCTGCAGGTAACTCGGCGCGGCACACAACACCCGCCGGTTGTCAGGCAAAACCGGCAATGCGACCAGGCTTGAATCCTCCGGCTCGCCGTAACGCAGCGCCACATCGACCGGCTGGCGGAACAGGTCGGCAATACGATCACCCAACAACAGGCGCACGGTCAGTTGCGGGTGTTGCTGCTGAAATTCGTCGAACCAGGGCAAGAGCACGTTACGTCCCAGATCCGACGGTGCCGAGAGTTGCAACACGCCCTCACAACGGTCCTGGCTGCTGGCCAGCAGTCGCCGCCCCTCTTCCAGACTGCCCAGTGCGGCGCGGGCATACTCCAGAAACCCCTCGCCTTCGGCGGTCAGACGCAGGCTACGGGTCGAACGTGCCAGCAAGCGCGCACCCAATTGCCGTTCAATGCGTTTGAGCGCCGCGCTGGCGACCGCCGCAGACATGTCCATCACTCGCGCTGCGGCAGAAAGACTGCCCAGGTCCGCCGCACGAACGAACAACTGCAAGTCGTCAAAGCGCAACATCAATACCTCGTATTATCAAAATAAAATTGAAAGAGCCTGCCGTTTTAGCGGGTTTTATCTTTACTGGAAATAGCCAATGATCTCTTTATCATTTTCCTGAAGAGGCCCGTCATGAAAGCAATCGCGTATTACCACTCGCTGCCGATCAGCGACGCACTGTCATTGCAGGACATCGAACTGCCTGAACCGGTGGCTGGCGCTCGTGATCTGCTGGTCGAGGTCAAGGCCATCTCCGTCAACCCGGTGGACACCAAAATCCGCCAGAACGTCCAGCCCGAGGACGGCGCTCCGAAGGTACTGGGCTGGGATGTGGCAGGTGTCGTGAAAGCGGTGGGTAGCCAGGTCACGCTGTTCAAGCCGGGTGACAAAGTGTTCTATGCCGGCTCCCTGACCCGGCCGGGTGGTAACAGCGAACTGCATGTGGTCGACGAGCGTATTGTCGGGCATATGCCGAAAACCCTGAGCTTTGCCCATGCGGCGGCGTTGCCGTTGACGGCGATCACTGCCTGGGAGCTGTTGTTCGAGCGCCTGCAGATCGCTCAGCAAAAAGGCGAAGGCTCGCACAGCCTGCTGATCGTCGGTGCAGCAGGCGGCGTGGGTTCGATCCTTACACAGTTGGCACGTCAGTTGACCACCCTGAAAGTCATCGGCACAGCTTCCCGGCCCGAGACCGAAAGCTGGGTCCGCGAACTGGGCGCACACGAGGTGCTGAACCACAGCAAGCCGTTGAGCGAAGAACTGAAACGCGTCGGCCTGAACCAGGTGACCCATGTGGCCAGCCTCACCCAGACCGAACAACATCTAGACCAACTGGTCGAGGCGCTCAAGCCACAAGGCAAGCTGGCGCTGATCGACGATCCCAAGTCTCTGGATGTGTCGAAGCTCAAGCGCAAGAGCCTGTCGCTGCACTGGGAGTTCATGTACACGCGGTCGATGTTCGAAACCGAGGACATGATCGAACAGCACAACCTGCTCAACCGGGTGGCCGAACTGATTGACGCCGGAACGCTGAAAACCACTTTTGGTGAGCACTTCGGCAGCATCAACGCAGAGAATCTGCGCCGCGCTCATGCCCTGCTGGAAAGTGGCAAGGCCAAAGGCAAGGTCGTACTGGAAGGGTTCTGAACGCGATACGGTTGTGTCAGCGCATCGCGTGACTGACACAACCATTGCGCCGGATCAGACCGGCTTCGCCTGCGCATCCCGCGTGCCTTGCGCACGGCGTGTCAGTACCGAAAGGCCGACCGTCAGTGCACCGCACAGGCTGATAACCAGCGCCATGGGTGTGGCCGTGCCGTCATGCAACAAGCCCACAAGGCTGGCCGCAACGGCGGCCACACTGAATTGCAGGCAACCCAGCAGCGCCGAGGCACTGCCCGCACGTGCCCACTGGCCGCTCATGGCGCAGGCCGACGCATTGGGGATGATGCACCCAAGGCTTGCCACGCAAATGAACAACGGCACCAGCAGCGGCCAAAGCGCTTCGGTGCGCAGCAAGCTGATAGCCAGCAACACCAGCGCCGCGGTGAGATAGATCCAGACCGTGCGCGACAGCAAAAATGCTGGCCCCGTCTTGCGCAGCAGACGCGCATTGATCTGCGCGACCAGAATGAAACCCGCCGCGTTCATCCCGAACAGCCAGCCGTAATGCTCGGCTGGTACGCCGTACAGCTTGATGAACACGAACGGCGACCCGGCGACGTAAGCGAACATCCCGGCCATGGCAATGCCGCCCGTCAGGGCATGGCCGATGAAGACGCGGTCCTGCAGCAGGTTGAAGTACTGACGAAATGCGCCACTCAACGGTTGACGAGGCGTGCTGGCGGGCATGCTTTCCGGCAGCCCCAGTGCAACCGCCGTCAGGCAGGCACCACTGAAAAGCGCCAGGCTGACAAAGATCGATTGCCAGCCAAAGGTGCCGACCAGTACCCCGCCGAGCATAGGTGCCAGAATCGGAGCCAGGCCCATGACCAGCATCAGTTGCGAAAAGACCTTGGCCGACTCGACAGCATTGCACTTGTCACTGACGATTGCCCGCGACAACACCATCCCGGCACAGCCGCCCAACGCCTGGACGAAGCGCGCACCAATCAGCCATTCAAGGCTCGGCGCAAAGGCGCAGGCTATCGAGGCGAGCATGAACAAGGTAACGCCGAACAGCAGCGGAATGCGTCGGCCGAACCGGTCAGCCACCGGACCATAGGCCAGTTGCCCCAGGGAAAGCCCGAGAAAATAAGCCGCCAGGGTCAACTGAATATGTTTTTCATCGGTCCCGAAATACGAGGCCATGGCCGGAAAGCCAGGAAGATAGAAGTCGATGGCCAGAGGGCCGAAGGCACTCAATGAGCCAAGGATAAGGATTGTGCGTAGATTCATCGGGTGTCCATTAACGGGTGCAGGGCAACGGGTTAGTCTAACCGGCTTACCTTGCAGAGAACGAAGGACACCGTAATTAATTCAAAACTTTTCGAAGTTTACAGACAGGGAGACCGCTCCGGTCTCCCTGACCCGCGTCATGCCGGCTGCGCCTGATAACCCTCTTCGCTGATCAACCTGACGATCTGCTCGGGTGACAGACTGCTTTGCACCTTCACCTGCTTGCTGGCCAGTTCAACCTGAACATCAGCGCCTGGGTCGTCGTTCTTGATTGCCTGGGTCACCGCGCGAACACAGTGCCCGCAGGTCATGCCTTGAACATTGAATAACTGCATGGTGTCACTCCCTTATTGATGGAAAGCGAGCATCTTCAACCTTGTCATCATGGCAAGGTCAAGTTTCTGTTATCGCTGCCGGGCTGGTATTCGGGCAGATCGTGAGCCAAGCTGACTCATCAACGTTTACATCAGGAGTATCAGCGATGCGCTGGTCAGCAGTGAGCCTCTTCAGCATTCTCGGTTTCTTGGCTATCGCACCCGCCACTCAGGCAGATCAGGATTACGGCATCCTGATCATTTCCCGAGAGCGCCTGGAAGTCGCGACCTCCTGTGAGATCGGCATCTATGTGCAGGACCGTCTGGCCGGAAGGCTTTTTCAGGAGGACTCGGTGTCTTTCAACCTGCCTGCCGGTGAAGTGTCGATAAGACTCAGCACCCTGCGTGGCACCGTAGTGGGCTGCGAACCGGGGATGGAAGCGCCGCGCAGCACCAGGATCCAGCTCCGCTCGGGCGATATCCTCAAATACCGTATCGCCACGGACCTGAACGGCATGTACCTCAAGAAAGCCGACCTCAACTATTGATTCGCGCTTGACCTTGCCCATGTGGCAAGGTTGATCCTTGCAGGTATCCAGCCTCAGGGAGTGATTCACATGCAACAAACCACCACCTTCGACCTGCCGATCAGCGGCATGACCTGCGCCAGTTGTGCGGGTCGGGTCGAGCGTGCTCTGGCCAAAGTGCCGGGGGTCAACAGCGTGACGGTCAACCTGGCCAATGAACGCGCCCATGTAGACACCGCAGCCCAGACCGATCCGCAAACCCTGATCGACGCCGTCAGCCGTGCTGGTTACCGCGCGACGCTGGTTGAGGATCGCCACGCCGAAGCTGACCAGAAAGCACGCCACCTGCACAACGAACGATGGGCCCTGCTGTTGGCCATCGCGCTGGCACTGCCGTTGATCGCGCCAATGTTACTGACGCCGCTGGACGTGCACTGGATGCTACCCGCCTGGGCGCAATTCGCACTGGCGACACCGGTGCAATTCGTTCTGGGCGCGCGTTTTTATGTGGCTGCCTGGAAAGCCGTACGCGCGGGCGCAGGCAATATGGACCTGCTGGTCGCCATCGGCACCAGCGCGGGCTACGGCTTGAGCGTCTATCAATGGCTGAGTGCTGCACCCGGCACAACGCCGCATCTGTATTTCGAAGCATCGGCGGTGGTCATCGCGCTGGTGCTATTGGGTAAATACCTGGAAAGCCGCGCCAAGCGTCAGACCGCCAGCGCCATTCGTGCCCTTGAGGCGCTACGCCCGGAACGCGCGCTGCGCGTGGTCGACGGCGTCGAACAGGACGTTGCGATCAGCTCACTGCAGCTTGGCGATCAAGTGCTGGTCAAACCTGGCGAACGGTTTCCGGTGGACGGCGAAGTGGTCGAAGGCCGCAGCCATGCCGACGAAGCGCTGATTACCGGTGAAAGCCTGCCGGTGGCCAAGCAGGCGGGTGACAAGGTCACGGGGGGTGCCATCAACGGCGAAGGCCAGTTGCTGGTGAAAACCACTGCGCTGGGCGCGGAAACCGTTCTGGCGCGCATCATTCGTCTGGTCGAAGACGCTCAGGCGGGCAAGGCCCCAATTCAGAAACTGGTGGATAAAGTCAGCCAGGTGTTTGTACCCGCTGTACTGGCCATTGCCTTTTTCACATTGGGAGGCTGGCTGCTGGCTGGAGCCTCGCTTGAAGTGGCGCTGATCAATGCGGTCGCCGTATTGGTGATTGCCTGCCCCTGCTCTCTGGGCCTTGCGACACCTACAGCGATCATGGCCGGAACCGGCGTGGCGGCGCGCTACGGCATTCTGATCAAGGATGCAGAGGCACTGGAGCGCGCCCATGCTGTGGATGCCGTGGTATTCGACAAGACCGGCACGCTGACCGCGGGCACGCCGCGCATCACCAACATGAGTGCGGTGTCGGACAATGAAGAACACCTGTTGCAACTGGCGGGCGCACTGCAACGCGGCAGTGAACACCCGTTGGCCAGGGCGGTGCTCGATGTGTGTCATGAATGGCAACTAAAGCTCGATGCAGCCGAAAGCAGCCATGCACTCAGCGGCCGGGGCATAGCGGGTACCGTTCAGGGCCGTGAACTGGCGCTGGGCAATCGACGCCTGCTGGATGAAAGCAGCCTGCCCATCGGCGAACTGGCCGAATCCGCGCGTATCTGGGAAGCCGAAGGGCGAACGCTGTCCTGGCTAATCGAGCAGGCTCCAGAGCCGAAGGTCATCGGCATGTTTGCCTTTGGTGACACACTCAAGCCCGGAACGGATCAGGCGATCAGGGCGCTGAATGCGCGCGGCATTACCAGCCATCTGCTGACCGGCGATAACCGCGGCAGCGCTCAAGTAGTAGCCCAGGCCTTGGGGATACACGATGTACATGCCGAAGTGCTGCCTGCCGACAAGGCAGCCACCGTCACCCAGCTGAAAAACCATCATGTGGTTGCCATGGTCGGTGACGGCATCAACGATGCACCGGCGCTGGCGGCAGCGGATGTGGGTATTGCGATGGGCGGCGCAACGGACGTCGCGATGCATGCAGCAGGCATCACCTTGATGCGCGGCGACCCGCGGCTGGTTCCGGCGGCGCTGGACATCAGCCGGCGAACCTACGCCAAGATCCGCCAGAACCTGTTCTGGGCATTCGTCTACAACCTGATCGGCATTCCCCTCGCGGCACTGGGCTACCTCAACCCGGTACTGGCTGGCGCGGCCATGGCGCTGTCCAGTGTCAGCGTGGTGAGCAATGCGCTGCTGCTGAAAACCTGGAAACCCCGTGATCTGGAGGACACGCCATGAACATCGGTCAGGCGGCGAAAAGCAGTGGTTTGAGTGCGAAGATGATCCGCTACTACGAATCCATCGGCCTGCTGCAAGCGGCACATCGCAGCGACAGTGGCTATCGCCTGTACAGCGCCGACGATTTACACACGCTGGCGTTCATCAAACGCTCGAGAGACCTGGGGTTCTCGCTGGAGGAAGTCGGCAAACTGCTGACCCTCTGGCAAGACCGCCAACGCGCCAGCGCCGACGTCAAGGCGCTGGCCCGTCAGCACATCGTGCAGTTGAATCAGAAGATCGACGAACTGGCGAGCCTGCGCGATACGCTTCAGGAACTGGTAGAACACTGCCACGGCGACGACCGCCCGGACTGCCCGATCCTCAAGGACCTGGCGTCGGGCGGGTGTTGCTAACCATCACTCCCGTGGGAGCGAGCTTGCTCGCGAAAGGGCCTTACTGCATCCACGGCGGTGGTGGTTCTTCGGTGGATTTGCTCGGTGGCGCGTCGTCTGCCGCACGAGCTGCCTGACGGCGAGCTTCGTCGAGACGGGCAGCTTCGATTTCGCGCAGTACGCCGCCCACATCGGCTTCGTCCTCCGGCTCGTCAAACTCACCGGTCAACACCGTGGCGGGCGACAAAGTGCCAGCCTCGTAGTACGACCACATTTCCTTGGCGTATTTGGTCTTTCTGAGTTCCGGCGCGAAGCGGCCGAAGTACAGCGCCATGTTGCCAACGTCACGCTCCAGCATGCTGAACGCATGGTTGTTGCCCGCGGCATCGACTGCTTGTGGCAAGTCGATGATGACCGGGCCGGACGGTGCCAGCAGCACGTTGAACTCGGAAAGGTCACCGTGCACCAGACCGGAACACAGCATCAGCACGATCTGTTCGATCAGGAACGCGTGATACTCGCGCGCCTGATCCGGCTCCAGCACCACATCGTTCAGGCGCGGCGCGGCGTCGCCATACTCGTCGGCCACCAGTTCCATGAGCAGTACGCCTTCCAGGAAGTCGTACGGTTTGGGCACCCGGACACCCGCGCTGGCCAGACGAAACAGTGCAGCCACTTCGGCGTTCTGCCAGGCGTCTTCGGTTTCCTTGCGCCCGAACTTCGAGCCCTTGGCCATGGCCCGGGCCTGGCGACTGTTGCGTACCTTGCGACCTTCCTGATACTCGGCCGCCTGACGGAAACTGCGTTTGTTAGCCTCCTTGTAAACCTTGGCACACCGCAGCTCATTGCCACAGCGCACCACATAAACAGCTGCCTCTTTACCACTCATGAGCGGGCGCAGCACCTCGTCGACCAGACCGTCTTCGATCAGGGGTTCAATGCGTTTAGGAGTTTTCATCAGCTTTTATTGTGGGTCCTTTGTTGCCAGATACGCGATTGTTGCCGTTATACGGCAATCCTCCGCCAGCGAGTAGGGGTAGTGGCCTTTGGATTGAAAGGTTTTTTAAGCAAAAACCACGCAATCCCCCGGTTTAAAGCACCTTTCGTGCCGTACAGGCGATAAAAGATATTCCGGGACAAAACGTGTAAAGCCCGAAGAATCTTCGTTAAATGCACTCGTTAGTGCGCAATACAACCTGGCGTTACTTGAACAAATCACCGGGCGTATAGCCGAACAAGCCCTTGAACGCAGCGATGAAAGCCGACGTCGAGTCATAACCACAGGCCAGCGCGGTATGGGTCACACTGGCGCCCTCTTCCAGTGCAGAAAGCGAAGACAGCAGTCGTGCCCGCTGACGCCAGCCACGAAAGCTCAACCCGGTTTCCCGCTGAAACAGGCGCATCAGGGTTTTCTCGGATGTGCCAAGACGTGCCGCCCAGTCGTGCAGGGTAATCAACTGTCCCGGTTCTTCGATCAACTCGTTGCACAGGCTCAGCAAACGCGGGTGACGCGGCAACGGCAGCGAAAAACCGACTTCCGGCAGGTGCGCCAGTTGGTCCAGCAATACCTGCACCAACCGCGCCTCATGGCTGTCCTGCTCGGGATAGTCCACGGGCAACAGACAGAAGCTCTTGATCAGTTCGCGAGCCAGCGGCGTGACTTCCAGCACCCGGCAACGCTGTGGTGCCCAGCCCGAATCAGCCGTGCGAATGTACAGGCTGCGCATTTCGGCACGCATGGAGGTCACGACCTCGTGCTCAAGCCCCGCAGGCACCCAGACGCCCCACTGTGGCGGTGCAAAAAAACTGCCCTCGGCGGTGTGCACACCCAGTACCCCGCTGATTGCGTAGGAAAACTGCACCCAGTCGTGACGATGGGGCGGCGTCCATGAACCGGCGCTGAGGCTTTCAGCGCGGGCATACAGCGGGCGCGGCAGACCGGACAGTGCCGGTATCTGCCGCTCGCCAGTAGGATGTCGCTGATCGATCTGTCCGTTAGTCGGCATCTTATGGCCTTATGTCGCAAGACGGCTGTTATGCAACAGAGTAGCCTGCGCACATCCTTGTTTACAAAAGTTGTCCGGGTCCGTCATGCAATCACTCAAACATTTCAAGCGCGTCGCCACCGACTGGTTCCTGTGGGGCATGGTTCTGGCGACGGTGCTCGCCTACTTCTTCCCGCGTTTCGGTGCTACTGGCGGCAGCATGCACGCTGAATACGTCATCAACATCGGCGTGTTCGTGGTGTTCTTTCTGCACGGCGTGAACCTGTCCAGCGAGCAGATCAAACGAGGGCTGACCAATTGGCGGCTGCACGTGATGATTCAGGTCTTCACGTTTGTAGTGTTTCCGCTGATCTGGCTGGTGTGCGACAAACTGCTGGGCTCGCATGTGCCTGCGCTGCTGATGCTGGGCTTTTTCTACCTGTGTGCCCTGCCCTCGACCATTTCGTCCTCGGTGGCGCTGACCGGCAGCGCAGGCGGCAATGTTCCGGCAGCGATTCTCAACGCCAGCATGTCCAGCGTCATCGGGATTTTCATCACGCCGTGGCTGGTGAGCCTGCTGGTCGGCACCGGTGCCGGGGGGATTGATCTGGGCGACACGCTGCTCAACCTGTGCGCGATGCTTCTACTGCCGCTGATACTGGGCCAGTTACTGCGGCCGCTGCTGGGCAAGTTCTTCGCCCGGCACAAGAAGTACACCAACCTGATCGACAAGCTGGTGATCCTGCTGCTGGTGTACGCGGCGTTCTGCAACTCGATGATTTCCGGCATGTGGCAGAGCCAGGGCAACAGTGTGATCCTGACCGCATTCATCGGTACCGCGCTGCTGCTGGCGGTGATCCTGTTGATGACCACGCGCACCGCGCGGGCGCTCAAGTTCGATCATGCCGACAAGGTCGCGGCGGTGTTCTGCGCTACCAAAAAGTCGCTTGCTGCGGGGGCGCCGATGGCAGCGTTGATCTTCGGCAGTAATCCGGGGCTGGGCCTGATCCTGCTGCCGATCATGATCTACCATCCGATGCAGTTGATCGTATGCTCGATCATCGCCGAGAGCTACGCCAGTCGTCATCGCCAGCAGCTTTCACAGGCCGCGCTGGAAGAAGCCCAGGCCGCCTGACCACAGTTACATCAGCGCGTCATCGCCCAGCGTGACGCGCGCGTAAAAGACGATTGCCACTGTCGGGATCAACGCTGAATAACCCGGCCTGAGCGCCGTGCCAAAGTGCGTCAGCAAGCGCTGCACCGGTGCCTGGCGAATTGCGCCCAGCAACCCTTTGATCGTGCCGGGAGCTTTCTCGGTCTGCGCAGGCTTGAAGAATGCCGCAACGGTCAAACGCTCGGCCAGTGCATCGACATGTGCGGCATACACCTCCCAGCTCATCGCGCTGACACTGGCGCGAGGCATTTGCACCAGCGGGTGCGCACTGCTGAACGCCTGCCGGAAAAACGTCCGCAGCAGCAGTTCTTCCACCTCGACCACCGTCGCGCAGTTGTGCAGCGAATCACTCAGGCCGTACTGCCGCGCCAGCATGCCCAGCACTCGCGTATAGGGCACGCCCCGACGCCGGGCGGCATTGATCAGAAAGTGTCCGGCGACCAGCTGGAATTCGCGCACAAATGCGTAGGTGCGATCCGCTTCGGTGGCCTTGAGGCGCGTCCATCGACTGCTGCACAAATGCTTGATGGCCGCCTCCAGCACGTAGTCTGGCGAGTGGACCAGAACGCTGTGCAGCCAGATGTCCTGCAAGATAGGGTCACGAGTGACTGTCGGTAAAACGGCAACACCGGTTTCCAGCCCTTCACTGCCGCTGAAGCGAGTTGCGATTAGCACTTCCTGCAAGCGTCTCCAGTAGTGGTGATGGCGATAACCCGGCATCCGCACATTCTCGAAGTGCTCGACCGGCGTGCGTCCCAAGCTCTTTTCACCAAGATTCAGCAATAGCACGTGGTCTTCACTGGAGTAAGCGTTGATCAGTCGTCCGCTGATTTTCTGCTTTAACACT
Source organism: Pseudomonas sp. RGM 3321 (assembly GCF_022836805.1). Classification (NCBI taxonomy): domain Bacteria; kingdom Pseudomonadati; phylum Pseudomonadota; class Gammaproteobacteria; order Pseudomonadales; family Pseudomonadaceae; genus Pseudomonas; species Pseudomonas sp. RGM 3321. Next base: position 286,510 of record NZ_JALHBH010000119.1, on the reverse strand, counting down.
TCGGCCTCGGCCGCCTCAATGCGCACCGCAGCAGCCATCAGCAACACATCGCCCACCACCAGCCCGTGTTCGGCCGTCTGCTGCAGGTTCTTGAGCGCGCTGACCAATAGTCGTCCGCCCAGTGAATGGCCGATCAGGTTGACCTGTTTTACGTCCGGGTGATGTTCGAACAGATAGCGGTCCAGTTGTGCCAGCAACACTTTGCCCATATCGCGAGCCCGGTTGCGGATACGTGCAAAATGAACGACCCGGTCCCCCGCCAGCGCGGCTGCGCCCGCCAGCGGATGCACTCGGGCGGCGGCCATCAACAGGCCACGGGAACGGTTGTCCATCTGGGTGAAATGGCTGGATGGCCAGAACGCCAGAATATTCACGCTTTGGCGCAAGGCACCAGGAATACTGTTGGCCAGCATGCGCCGGTCGTCCAGATCATGCCCTGACGAATAGCCGTGAATGAAGACGTTGGCGACCTCGCCCGATGTCTTGGGCAAGGTCAGAAACTTGAAGTGATTTTCCACGTTGTCCTGTCACACATGGGCGGGTTGCACGCTCAATTTCTGACGATGAAGCGCCTGGCGATCAGTATGATCAGCCGCAGGCAAAACATGATACCGGTCACAGCGATCACCCATTTGGCAACCAGCAGGAAATAACTTTCGATTTCATCGGAAACCAGCCCCACCAGCAAGCCCATCCCGCCGATCAGCAAACCGATCAGCATCAGCCCGATATAAGGCCTCAGCCAGCGGGTCCGCGCGCCTTTGTCGAACAGATAGAACACCGTGCCGATCAGAATCAGAAGTACCGATACTCCAATGATGAGCCCCATGTTTTACCTCGACGTTACAGGCCAATAGTGCCGCTTGCTCATCCTGCAGGCTGTTTCCAGTCTTGAATATGCAGCGCGGCGCAGATTGTGACGCAGAGCGTCACGAAATGCATTCCTACGCCGGAGCGTAAGGAACGATCGTCTCGACTATCGTCTGACTCTAACGCTCCAGAATCGCCGTCACGCCCTGGCCGCCTGCGGCGCAGATCGAAATCAATCCACGCCCGCTGCCTGCTGCATCGAGCAGTTTGGCCAGGTTGGCGACGATACGACCTCCGGTTGCGGCGAACGGATGCCCGGCTGCCAGCGAACTGCCCTTGACGTTCAGTTTGCTGCGGTCAATCGACCCCAGCGGCGCGTCCAGTCCCAAGCGAGTCTTGCAGTAGTCGGCGTCTTCCCAAGCCTTGAGGGTGCACAGCACCTGCGCGGCGAAGGCTTCGTGAATTTCGTAGTAATCAAAATCCTGAAGGATCAGGCCATTGCGCGCCAGCAGGCGCGGAACGGCGTAGGCCGGGGCCATCAGCAGCCCTTCTGCGCCGTTGACGAAATCCACCGCTGCGGCCTCGCCATCCCGCCAGTAGGCCAGCACCGGCAGGCCGCGCTCGCGAGCCCACTCTTCGCTGGCCAGCAATACCACAGACGCGCCGTCGGTCAGCGGCGTAGAGTTACCGGCCGACAGCGTGCCCTTGGCACTTCGCTCAAATGCGGGCTTGAGACCAGCCAACTTTTCGAGGGTCAGGTCCGGGCGCAGGTTGTTGTCACGGATCAGCCCCAGATACGGCGTCATCAAGTCATCCTGCCAGCCCTCGGCGTAGGCTGCGGCCATTTTCAGATGGCTCTCAAGCGCCAATTGATCCTGCGCCCCGCGCTCTATGCCCCAGTTCTGCGCCATCAGCTCGCAATGCTGGCCCATCGACAACCGCGTACGTGGCTCGCCGTTACGCGGCAGCTCCGGTTTGAGGTGGTGTGGACGCAACTGCATCAAGGCCTTGATCTTGTCACCCGGCGTCTTGCTGCGGTTAACCTGTAACAGAATCTTGCGCAGCCCTTCATTGACCCCTATCGGCGCATCTGACGTGGTGTCCACGCCCCCGGCAATGCCGCACTCGATCTGCCCCAGCGCGATTTTGTTGGCCACCAGCAACGCAGCTTCCAGCCCCGTACCGCACGCTTGCTGAATGTCGTAAGCCGGGGTCTGCGCCGACAGTCGCGAGCCCAGCACGCATTCGCGGGTCAGGTTGAAGTCTCTGGAGTGCTTGAGCACCGCGCCCGTCACCACCTCGCCCATGCGCAGCCCGTGCAGATTGAAGCGCTCGATCAGCCCTTCCAGAGCAGCCGTGAGCATGTCCTGATTGCTGGCCTTGGCATAAGGGCCATTGGAGCGCGCGAACGGAATGCGGTTACCGCCGACGATGGCGACCCGACGAGGATGCGTCATGGAAAACTCCCTTTCTTCAAGCGAATGGATGAGCCGTGTCGATCGCAAGAACAAACGTCATGCCACCGTGGTCCATTCCTTTGAACCCCGACTTCAGGAGAGTGTTCCATGCCGTCAGATCGCTATATTGATTTCGCCAACTCCGACATGGGTCGGCGCCTGGTGAAGGCCGTCGGTCTGCCCGCCCCCACTCACCTGGAGCGCTGGCAGGCCGGACGTCTGCGCCCCGTCGAAGGGACCTTGCTGATCAGCGCAGGACCGCTGGGGGATCAGGTCCGCCAGTTCGCCAGCCGCCTGACCGACTCGCTGTACAGTTTCGGCAGCGAGATGCCCGGTGCCACGACGTGGGTGTCCAACCAGGGTCCGCGCCTTAAGGCAGTGGTTTTCGACGCCAGCCAGATCCTGCGCACCGATCAGCTCAGGCAGTTGCGGGACTTCTTTCAGCCGCTGCTGCGCAATCTCGATCACTGCGCGCATGTGGTCATTCTCGGCAAGGCACCCGAGACACTCACTGATCCGCTGGCGGCCAGCACTCAACAGGCCATCGAAGGCTTCAGCCGCTCGCTGGCCAAGGAAGTGCGCAACGGCGCAACGGTCAAGCTGCTGCAAGTGGATGACGACGCGCAGGATCAACTGGAGGGCGCCTTGCGCTTCTTCCTGACGCCCAAGGCTGCGTTCATCTCCGGTCAGTTTGTTCACCTGAGCGCCTGTCCGGGCAAAGTGCAGGACTGGACTCGCCCGCTGGCCGGACGCAAGGCAGTGGTGACGGGCGCGGCACGCGGCATCGGTGCGTCGATTGCCGAGACCCTGACCCGTGATGGCGCGCAGGTCATTCTGCTGGACGTGCCACAGACCAAAAACGAACTGGAAGCACTGGCCTCACGGCTCGGCGGCCAGGCACTGGCGCTGGATATCTGCGCGGCGGATGCTCCGGCCCAGTTGCTTGAACACCTGCCGGACGGCGTCGACATACTGGTGCATAACGCTGGCATCACGCGTGACAAGACGCTGGTCAACATGCCGGAGGACTTCTGGGACTCGGTACTGGCGGTCAACCTCAACGCTCCGCAAGTGCTGACTCAGGTGCTTCTCGACGCCGGTGCGCTGAAGGATAACGCGCGGATTGTGCTCATGGCTTCGATCAGCGGCATTGCCGGTAATCGCGGGCAAACCAACTACACCACCAGCAAGGCCGGTCTGATCGGTTTTGCCAAGGCGATGGCCCCCGGGCTCAGGTCACGCGGCATCAGTATCAACGCCGTCGCACCTGGCTTCATCGAAACGAAAATGACCGCGCATATGCCGTTCACCCTGCGTGAGGCAGGACGGCGCATGAGTTCGCTCGGTCAGGGCGGTTCGCCACAGGATGTTGCCGAAGCCGTGGCGTGGTTCAGCCAGCCAGGCAGCGGCGCGGTGAGCGGTCAGGTTCTACGTGTATGTGGTCAAAACGTGATCGGGGCATAAGCCCCAGCATCGAATTCAAGGAGATGGATGATGACGGCTCACTGGCGCTACCTCAATTCTCTGCAGCCCCTGTCCAACCTGTTCATCCAGGCAGCGCTCAGGCGCAAGGTCACAGGGTCGCAGTTACCCGATCTGGGATTGCGAAGCTGGATCGCAGTCGATACCGACAAGCTTGATGCCTACAGCAAGGTCTGTGGATTCGAAGAAAGCAGCCTGCTGCCGCCGACATACCCGCATGTGCTGGCCTTTCCGTTACAAATGCAGCTGATGACCTCTCAGGAATTTCCGTTTCCGTTGCTGGGGCTTATTCACCTTGCCAATCGCATTCGCACTCATCGCCCGCTCGGCGGCGTGAGCCAGCTGTATATCAGCGTTCAGGCCACCGACCTGCGACCGCACGCCAAAGGCGCGACCTTCACCCTGGTGACTCAGGCCGAGGATGGCATGGGCCTGCTTTGGGAAGAAGAAAGCACCATGCTGTGCACCGCCGTGCATCTGGAAGACGCGCCTGTAGAGCATCCCGAGCTTGCGCCGCTGCCCCTGATCGAGCTGGACAACTGGCGTGCGTCGGCACAAATCGGGCGTGAGTACGCCAAGGTATCGGGCGACTACAATCCTATTCACCTCAGCGCACCCAGCGCCAAGCTGTTCGGCTTCCCGCGCGCCATCGCCCACGGCATGTGGCTCAAGGCACGTACGCTCGCGGCCCTGAGCGAGCACTTGCCAGCCTCGAATGTCGAGATCAGCGTGCAGTTCCAGAAGCCGGTACGCCTGCCCGCCGACGTCACACTCTCGGCCAGCGCTGCTGGCTCTCATGGTCAGTTCCGCGTCGAAGGCCAGGAGGGCATCGTGCATATGATCGGTAGCTGGCAGCCTGCAACCGAGTGATGCATCCCTGATAAAACCCTCTGACGGGAGCACAGCTCCCTTCAATGGCTGAACAAACCGCAACGCCCACTTGCCTGGCGCCCCGTTCCCCCTGAAGCTATGCACCTTCAGGAGAGCACGATGAACCTCGACGAGTTGACCCAACGCCTACACCGCATTCGCGACCAGAATGACTGGAAGCAATTTCACAGCCCGAAAAATCTGGCCATGGCTGCCAGCGTGGAAATGGCCGAGCTGGTGGAGATATTCCAGTGGCTGCGTGAAGACCAGTCCCGCGAGCTGCCTGCCGACCAACTGGAACATGCCGGTCAGGAAGTCGGCGATATCGTTCTTTATCTGTTGTTGCTGTGCAGCGAGCTAGGGCTGGACATGGAAACCGTGGTGCGCAACAAGCTGGCAGACAGCGAGCGGAGATTTGCCAAGTGAGTGATCGGCATTTCGACCAGCTGGCGACCCGCTTTGCGGAAAAGATCTACGGCGGTGCCAAGGGGGCCATTCGTCTGGGAGTGCTGCAGGCCGATTTGACCGAGACCCTGCCCGCACGACCGCTTCGCGTACTGGATATCGGCGCGGGGCTGGGCCACATGTCATTGTGGCTGGCCGAACAGGGGCATGAAGTGACCCTGGCCGAGCCCGCCGAACCCATGCTCGAAGGCGCACGTCAGCGCTTTTTCGAGGCCGGACAGACGGCTACCTTCATTCAGGCTCCGTGGCAGGCACTGCCCGGTTTACTGAGCGACACTTACGATCTGGTGCTGTGCCACGCCGTGCTGGAATGGCTGGCCGAGCCGCACGCTATCCTTCCGGTATTGCGCCGCTTGACCCGCGACGATGGATGGCTGTCACTGGCTTTTTACAACCGTGATGCGCTGATCTATCGCAACTTGTTGAAAGGTCATTTCCGCAAGATGCGCAAAAATGACATGGCCGGGGAAAAGCAGAGCCTGACGCCACAACAACCGCTCGACCCTCGGGAACTGGCGACGCAACTTGAAGGCTTGTGGCAAGTCGAAACCCGTAGCGGCGTACGGGTGTTTCACGATTACATGCCGGTTGAATTCCAGGCTCGGGCCGAGCTGACCGACCTGCTGGAAATGGAGCTGGCGCATCGGCGTCATCCAGCCTTTGCCGGGCTGGGCCGTTACCTGCACTGGATGTGCCGTCCGGTCTGACATCACTGCGGAGACCACCATGAAACAACGCCCTGCCTTGTTTGCCCTGATTCTTGGGACTGGCCTGCTCGGGATTAGCGCGTGCCAGAGCGATAATCCGTATGTGGCCAGCTCTCTGCCCATGCCGCCTGCTCCTGCGCAGGCAGCGAAGACACTGGACATGAGCGCCTACCCTGCGCCGCCGCGCGACTATGGCCGGTATCGGTCGTGGGGCTGGCTCAACGGCCAGTTGCCGCCCGGTACGGCGTGGGTGGATTCTGCGCAGGTGGTCGAAGCAGTAAGCAACGGTCTGGACCAACGCGGCTTGCGGCCAGCTCGCGGTAATCAAGCTGCGGACCTCTACGTCAGCGCCACGACCCGGCAGGAAACCCGGCTGCGCCAGGTGCGCGAAGATTACGATCCGTATTACGGAGGCGGCATGGGCTATGGCCGCTACGATGGTTACCGGCCCGGTTACGGCGGCTACGCCAGCGTGCCGGTGGTGCGCACTTATAAGGAAAACGTGATGGTGGTGCAGATCAATCTGATCGACGCACGCACCGGTCAACCGGTATGGAGCGCCAGCGCAGATGCACGCGCCAGCAACAATCTGGCAGACCGCAGCAGCGCATTACGTCAGGCCGTGCAACAGGCGCTGACGGCCTACCCTCCTTCGTAACCCATTCGGAGCACTGCCATGTTTCGCTGTATCGTCCTTCTGTCCTGTGCCTTGCTGCTGGCTGCCTGTCAGAGCAATTCGATCAATCGCGACTTCGATGCCCAACGTGATTTCGGCGGCTATCGCAACTGGAGCTGGAAAGAGCCTGCCGTTCAGTATCAGCCGGATGATGACCCACGGCTCAAAAGTGACCTGACCGAGCAGCGCATTCGCCAATCGATCAGCGAGCAACTGGACCAGCGCGGCCTGCGCATGGCCGCTGCCGGCGCCCGGTCGGATTTGAAAGTGCAGGCCTGGCTTATTGTCGAAAATCGCCAGCAAACGGTCAGCACCAACTATGGCGGCGGCTGGAACCCTTGGGGTGGCTACGGCTATTGGAACGGGCCGATGAACACCGAAACCCGTAGCGTGGACTACAAGGTCGGCACCTTGCAGATTGATATGTTCGATGGCAAGGACGGCAAACTGGTCTGGCGCGGCAGCACCGAGCGCATCCTTAACGACAACGCTGGCAACCCGGCTGAACGGGAGCAGGCCATCCGCACCACGGTGGCAAAAATTCTGGAACAGTATCCGCCGCGCTAACCCCCGCCTGACGTGTTGCGACCCTCTGCGGTCTTGCGCAATGAGCAGCGCGATCAAGGCTCAGGCCTGCAGATCGCCCTGCATTTCATCGAGCAGTTCCTGAATCGCGTCGAGGCGTTCTTCGGGGTCGTCGATTTCCAGCAGCTCCACTTTGTCCTTCTCGGTGAACGGCAGCAGATAGGCAAGCTGGTTGGACAATGAATACTGCCCACCGGCAGACACGCCCATGTTCAAGGACGCCACCATCGGGTGCTCGGCCAGCGCTTCCAGCAGTGCAACGAGGTCGGCGTCTTCTTCCTGCAACGGACGCTCCACAGGCTCTTGCAGCCATTCAACCTCGGCCACCAGCAGTTGATCGCGCTGAACTTCAGCGGCGACCACCCGGAAGCGCCGCCCACCGACGACACGGATGCCCAGCAAGCCGTTGTCCTGCTGCTGGAAATCCGTGACCAGTGCTTCGCAGCCAATCGGCGAGTAGCCGCCCGGCACGGTGCCCACCTCATTTCCTTCGGTGATGCACACCACACCAAACCCTTCACCCTGCTTCATGCAGCGGCCGATCATGTCCAGATAGCGCGCTTCAAACAACTGCAGATCAAGCACGCAACCTGGAAACAGCACAGCGTTCAACGGAAACAACGGCAACGTCATGGAAAAGCCTCCTTTAAATGGCCATCGACATTGCCAGCGGCAGAAACAATGCCGTCGCAACGCCCATCAGACTCATTGCCAACGCAGCAAAAGCCCCCGATTCCTCTCCTTCCTGCAATGCCACGGAAGTCCCCACCGCATGGGCCGTAAGACCCAGAGCCATGCCGCGAGCCGCAGGGTTGTCGACCCCGGCCAGCGACAGCAGGCCGGGGCCGAAAATGGCACCGAATACGCCAGTAATCAACACAAAAACCGCCGCCAGGGCTGCGACCCCGCCGATTTGCTCGGCAACGAGCATGGCAATGGGTGAGGTGACCGACTTGGGTGCCATGGTCATCAGAATCATATGGTCGGCACCGAACAGCACCCCGAACCCGACACACAGCCCGGTGGCAAACACCCCGCCGACTACCAGCGTAGTCAAGACAGGCCAGAACAGCTGGCGGATTCGCCGCATGTTCAGGTATAGCGGCACCGCCAGCGCCACGGTCGCAGGCCCCAGCAGCGTGCTGAGAATTTCAGTGCTTTTGCGGTACTCGGTGTATTCAAGATCGCAGAACAGCACGACACCGATTACCACCACCATCGAAACCAGCACCGGCTGCAGAAACAGCCAGCGGGTTCGCTCGTACGCAGCCATCGCCAACTGATAGGCGCCCAGGGTGATCGCGATGCCAAAAAGCGGATGGTGAATCACCGCCAGCCATGCACCGTGCCAATCCATATTCATGGCCCCTCCTGGCGGCGGGCCTGATGCCGGATGAGTGCCTGCATCAACCAGCCGACAAAGGTCACGGAAATCATCAGCGACAGGGTCAGCGTGCCGAAGATCGCCCAGAAGTCCTTGGCGATGGCCGACGCATACACCATCACGCCAACGGCAGGCGGCACCAGCAACAGCGGCAGATAACGCAGCAGACTGCTGGCGGCCATGCTGATCGGCTCGCTCACTTCACCGCGCAGCATCAGATAGGCCATCAAGAGCACAAGGCCGATGATCGGCCCCGGCAATATCGATAGAAAAAGATGGTTGAGCGCGGTTCCCAGCAATTGGAACATCACCAGCCATGTCAAACCCCGTAACAACATGAGGACCCCGGCAAATAAACGAATCCAGCGAATTATCGGCGTCATTATAAACACGCCGCGTCGCAGGTCATGAGCGGGTATTCGTATTGAGGCAGTTGCTTGACCAACCGGCAACACTCTGCTGATCTTGTGATTCGCCCGCAGACGTTAGCTGATGCGGGCGGTGGCACCTCGACGCAAAACCAAATGAGACAAGGAGAGCTGCATGCCTTCTGTACCCGTCACAGAGCTCAAGCATTACATTGGCAAGGAAGCAGAATGTTCAGACTGGCTGACCATCGACCAGGAGCGCATCAACCTGTTCGCCGAAGCCACAGGGGACTTCCAGTTCATTCATGTCGACCCGGTCAAAGCGGCGCAGACCCCGTTCGGCGCGACTATTGCGCATGGTTTCCTGTCGTTGTCGCTGATCCCCAAGCTGATGGAGGGCATCATGGTGCTGCCCGAAGGCTTGAAGATGGCGGTCAACTACGGGATGGACAGCGTGCGCTTCGTTCAGCCTGTGCTGGTCAACTCTCGCGTGCGCCTTAAGGTCCAGTTGACTGAAGTGACCGAGAAAAAACCCGGCCAATGGCTGCTCAAGGCAACCGCCACGCTGGAGATCGAAGGTCAGGAAAAACCCGCTTTTGTGGCCGAACCTTTAACCCTGTGTTTCGTGTAACACGTTTAAAACATGAAACAGTCGTAACAGACTGTTTCATCCCGCTTACTCGCTGCGGCATACTCCCCTGCGGTCGTGCCCCATAACATCTGCTCAAGCAGAGCCGGGCCCGCCCCTGAATCATTCTTCCGGGATCTCACATGCGCGCGCTCGCTCCATTGGCTTTGACACTCTTGATCGCAGGCTGCGGTGATGGCGAATCAATTTTGCCACCCGACGGCCGCCTGTCCGACGGCGGGCGCTATCGCGGCGATCTGGTCAACGGCGTATTGCAGGGCCAGGGCCGTATCGACTACCCCAACGGCAGTTGGTACGCAGGTCGGTTCGAAAACGGCCTGCGCCAAGGCCAGGGTGAGTGGCACGCCAGCAACGGCGACGTCTACAAGGGTGGTTTCGAGCAAGGCTTGTTCAACGGCCAGGGCCGATTGACGACCCGTAATGGCGCAAGTTATGTCGGCAACTTCAAATTGGGGCTGCGCGACGGCGAAGGCACTCAGAAAGACAAGGGCGTGCTTTATCGCGGTCAGTTCAAGGCAGGCCTGTACGACGGCCCCGGTCGCCTTGAGCTGGAAGACGGCAGCCAGCACCAGGGCGTGTTCGCCAATGGCAAGGCCAACGGCGAAGGTTCGCGCAGTGACGCCAGCGGCAATCAATACAGCGGTAATTTTGTCGACGGTCAATTGCAGGGTACCGGCAGCTTCACCAGCGCTGATGGCGATCAATACGTCGGCAACTTTCGCAACAGCCAGCTCGACGGCAAAGGTCGCTACGAAAATAGCGACGGCGACGTCTGGAGCGGTGATTTCAAGGAAGGCGCGCTGACCGGCAAAGGCGAATTGATCGGTGCTGACGGCAGCCGTTATCAAGGCGACTTCGACAACTGGCGTTTCATGGGTCAGGGCCAGCTGCAACTGGCCGACGGCAGCCGCTATGTCGGCCAGTTCGCCGATGACACCTATCAGGGCGACGGCGTGCTGATCTCCCCGGACGGCAAGGAGCAGCGCGGTATCTGGGCCAATGGCCAACGGGTGCGCGACGCCAAAGGCAAACTGCTGCCCGACGCGCTTGAAGCAGGACTGCTGGTTCAAGGCACCCTACTGGAGAAAGCGCTGGCCGCAGTCCCTGCATCAACGCCCGCCACCGAGCTTTACACGCTGGTCGTGGGCGGCGACGGCAAGCAAAGCGTGTTCATGCGCGAGGCAGACTATGTCAGCAACCTGCTGAAGTCGCGCTTTGGAGCCGTCGGGCAGGTCAGTCTGGTCAATCATCGCGACCACATGGATGACCGGCCAATGGCAACCCGCGAGACCATCTCCCGCGCAGTCCAGACACTCGCGCAACGTACCGGTCCGGAAGACCTGATCTTCATTTACCTGACCAGCCACGGCACCCAGGACCATGAACTGGTGCTGGACCAGCCGCGCCTGTCGCTGGCCGATCTGCCCGCCGATGCCCTCGCGGCCGCCCTTGCGCCGCTGAAGAATCGTGACAAGATCGTGGTGATTTCGGCCTGTTATTCCGGGGGTTTCATTCCAGACCTGAAAGATGAACGCACGTTGATCATGACCGCATCACGCGCCGACCGCGTTTCATTCGGCTGCTCGGAAGAGGCTGATTTCACTTACTTTGGCGATGCACTATTCGCTAGGGCATTGGTCGAAACCGATGACCTGCAACACGCTTTCAACGAAGCAAAAGCCTATGTTGCCCAACGTGAGAGCGAAGACAATTTCGACGCCTCCGAACCGCAGATATGGGCACCGAAAGGAGTTCTGGCGCGCTGGCAGCAGTTGCGCAAAAGCCAGGCCGAACGCGCTTTGAATACGGCGTTGAACCGCACGGAAGCGAAGACCTCGACTAGCCACTAGGCTATCAGTGTATGAAGGGAGAACGATTATGTATCTGACGCCGCAACACATCCTGCTTGCAGGGGCCACCGGTCTGACGGGCGAGCACTTGCTTGACCGCCTGCTCAACGAACCGACAGTCAGCCGCGTACTGGCACCAACCCGCAGGCCTCTGGCAGAACACCCGCACCTTGAAAACCCGGTTGGCGAACTGAGCACACTGCTGCCAACACTGGCTGGCCGTGTGGACATCGCATTCTGCTGCCTGGGCACCACGATCAAGCAAGCGGGCTCGCAGGATGCGTTCAAGGCGGTTGATCTGGACCTTGTAACAGCGTTCGCCAAACGTGCGCGTGAGCTGGGCGCGCGCCACTTGCTGGTAATCAGTGCGATTAGTGCAGACCCCAAGTCCAGCACCTTCTACAACCGTATCAAAGGCGAGATGGAACAGGCATTGCGCGCCCAGGACTGGCCGCAACTGACTATCGCCCGCCCTTCCCTGCTGGTAGGCAGCCGCACCGAAACCCGCTGGGTCGAGCAACTGGCAGCCCCCATCGCCAAACTGATCCCCGGTAAATATGGCGCTATCGAAGCCTGCCAACTGGCCCGCGCCATGTGGCGCCTGGCGCTGGAAGAGCAGAATGGCGAGCGTATTGTCGAATCGGATGAACTGCGCAAGCTGGGCAAGTAGATGATGGTCGCTGTGGCCGGACGATGATCGTTCCCATGCTCCGCGTGGGAATGCGGTTCATGAAGCTCTGCGTCACCCAAGGAGCATTACCTGATAGCGCAGGTAGTCGCTCTGATACCGCTAAAGCCCTCCCGTAGCCTGAACCCCTAGTCCCGCTGCCGTCAGCAATGACAGCGGCAGCAGCAGGGTGTCGAGCAGCGCACTGCCCGGCAGGTCCAGGCCCGGGTAGCTGGGAGCGTCTGCGCCGAATCGGTCGGCAGCACAGCAACCACCCTGCAGCGCATACATATTCAACCGCGTGCCTGCATACACCACCGGCGCGCCAGGTTTTGCCGCATTGAGCGTGCGCGCGGTGGCGCAGCCGGTCAGCGTCAGCGCAAGCGCTATCAGCAGCAGCTTATTCATCGCCGCCAATGTGGTGCTCGCCCCAACGCGGCAGCATGTCCTGAGGGATATTCAGCAGATTGAGAATCCGCGCGACGACAAAGTCCACCAGGTCGTCGATGGTCTGCGGCTGATGATAAAAGCCCGGAGATGCAGGAAGAATTACCGCGCCCATGTTCGACAACTTGAGCATGTTTTCCAGATGAATGCTGGAATACGGAGCCTCGCGGGGCACCAGAATCAATTGCCGACGTTCTTTCAAGGTGACGTCGGCAGCGCGCTCGATCAGATTGTTGCAGGCCCCGGTGGCAATTGCCGACAGCGAACCGGTGGAGCATGGCACTACCACCATCGCGCTGGGCGAACCAGAACCTGACGCCACTGGCGACATCCAGTCGTCACGACCATAAACGCGTATCTGACCGGCAGACGCGCCGGTGTACTCAGTCAGAAACGCCTGCATCATCATCGCCTTGGGTGGCAGACGCACATCAGTCTCGGTGGCCATCACCAACTGCGCGGCCTTGGAAATCAGGAAGTGCACCTCCCGGTCCTCACGCACCAGGCAATCCAGCAAGCGCAGGCCATATTGCGCGCCGGAAGCGCCGGTCATCGCAACCGTAACGCGCTCCGGGCCGCTCATTTCAGCGCCTCGGCCAGTTTGCCGTGCAGGCCGCCAAAGCCGCCGTTGCTCATGATGACGATATGCGTGCCGGGCTGCGCCTGGCTATGGACTCGCGCGATGATTGCTTCAATCGAATCACATACCGTCGAGGGTATGGTGCCTCCAGCGACCGTAGCTGCCAGGTCCCAGCCAAGATTGGGCGGGGCATACCAGACCACCTGATTTGCCTGACGCACGCTTTCCGACAGACCTTCGCGGTGCGCGCCAAGCTTCATGGAATTGGAACGCGGCTCGATAACGGCAATGATCGGCGCATCACCGATTTTCTTGCGCAGGCCATCCAGCGTGGTGGCAATGGCTGTCGGGTGGTGAGCGAAGTCATCATAAATAGTGATGCCGCGCACCTCGGCGACCTTTTCCATGCGCCGCTTGACGCTCTTGAAGGCGCTGAGTGCCTGTACGCCCAACGAAGGCACAACGCCCACGTGGCGAGCGGCCGCCAGCGTTGCCAGGGCATTGGCCACGTTGTGCTGACCGGTCATGTCCCACTCGACGCAACCTTGAAGCTGACCCTCGAACAACACTTCAAAACGCGAACCGTCTTCACTCAACAGCCGCGCCTGCCACTGACCGCCTTCGCCAGTGGTTTGCACCGGCGTCCAGCAGCCCATCTCGATAACCCGCGACAACGCAGGTTCGGTGGTCGGATGAATCACCAGGCCTTCGCTCGGAATGGTACGCACCAGATGGTGAAACTGGCGTTCGATAGCGGGTAGATCCGGGAAGATGTCGGCATGATCGAACTCAAGGTTATTGAGGATCGCAGTGCGCGGGCGGTAATGAACGAACTTGGAGCGCTTGTCGAAAAACGCACTGTCGTATTCATCGGCCTCGACCACGAAGAACGGGGTGTCACCCAGACGCGCCGACACCGCGAAATTCTGCGGGATGCCGCCGATCAGGAAACCAGGGCTCATGCCGGCATGTTCCAGCACCCAGGCCAGCATGCTGCTGGTGGTGGTCTTGCCGTGCGTACCGGCCACCGCCAATACCCAGCGGCCTTGCAGCACATGGTCGGCCAGCCATTGCGGGCCGGACACATACGGCAAACCTTTATTCAGGACGTATTCAACCGCCGGGTTGCCACGCGACAGCGCATTGCCGACCACAACCAGATCAGGTGCGGGGTCCAGTTGCGCAGGATCGTAACCCTGGGTCAGCTCGATGCCCTGGGCTTGCAGTTGGGTGCTCATCGGCGGATAGACGTTGGCGTCGGAGCCGGTGACCCGGTGCCCCGACTCTTTGGCGAGCACCGCCAGAGACCCCATGAACGTGCCGCAGATACCAAGGATATGAATATGCATGACCAACCTCTCAGAACATCTGCGCAGGTTAACGTAGGGACGGTGAAATGGCACCCTGAGTTTGTCCGCTGCATTGCCTGCACAGGCCATTTCAATGACCGGCAGATAAGCCTAAAGTCCTAGCCACGGCCGGATGCAATTGGCCTATTCTTGAACGCTTATTGCCAGATACCCGAAGGCAGAATCGACACAGACTCCCTCACAACAAGAACCAGGAGACATATCATGCGTTACGCTCATCCCGGTACCGAAGGCGCTATCGTCAATTTCAAGGAACGCTACGGTAACTATATCGGCGGCGAGTTCGTCGCACCGGTCAAAGGCCAATACTTCACCAACACCTCGCCCGTCACCGGCAAGGCCATCGCCGAATTTCCGCGCTCCACTGCCGAAGACATCGAAAAGGCCCTCGACGCTGCGCACGCAGCTGCTGCAGCCTGGGGCTCGACCTCGGTGCAGGCCCGCTCGCTGGTGCTCCTGAAAATTGCCGATCGTATTGAAGCCAATCTCGAAGTCCTGGCCATCACTGAAACCTGGGACAACGGCAAAGCGATCCGCGAAACCCTCAACGCTGATATCCCGCTCGCCGCCGATCACTTCCGCTACTTCGCTGGCGTGCTGCGTGCGCAGGAAGGCAGCGCTGCCGAAATCGACGGTAATACTGTTGCCTATCACATTCATGAGCCGCTGGGCGTGGTCGGGCAGATCATCCCGTGGAACTTCCCGCTCCTGATGGCCGCCTGGAAACTCGCTCCTGCGCTGGCTGCCGGTAACTGCATCGTGCTCAAGCCAGCCGAACAGACCCCGCTGGGGATCAGCGTGCTGATCGAACTGATCGGCGATCTGCTGCCTCCCGGCGTGCTGAACATCGTGCAGGGTTATGGTCGCGAGGCAGGCGAAGCGCTGGCCAGCAGCAAGCGCATCGCCAAAATCGCGTTCACCGGCTCGACACCGGTCGGCTCGCACATCATGAAACTGGCGGCGGATAACATCATCCCGTCCACCGTGGAACTGGGCGGCAAGTCGCCGAACATCTTCTTCGAAGACATCATGAGCGCTGAGCCTGAGTTCATCGACAAGGCTGCCGAAGGCCTGGTGCTGGCGTTCTTCAATCAGGGCGAAGTCTGCACCTGTCCGTCCCGAGCACTGGTGCAGGAGTCGATCTATCCACAGTTCATGGAAGCGGTGATGCGCAAGGTCGAGAAGATCAAGCGCGGCGACCCGCTGGACACTGACACCATGGTCGGCGCTCAGGCATCCGAGCAACAATTCGACAAGATTCTTTCGTACCTGGACATCGCCAAGGGCGAAGGCGCCGAGCTGCTGACCGGCGGCAAGGTAGAAAAGCTGGAAGGCAGCCTGTCCACCGGCTACTACATCCAGCCGACGCTGCTCAAAGGCAATAACAAGATGCGTGTGTTCCAGGAAGAAATCTTCGGCCCGGTGGTCAGCGTCACCACCTTCAAGGACGAAGCAGAGGCTGTGGCCATCGCCAACGACACCGAGTTCGGCCTCGGCGCAGGCTTGTGGACCCGCGACATCAACCGCGCCTACCGCGTGGGCCGGGCGATCAAGGCCGGGCGAGTCTGGACCAACTGCTACCACCTGTACCCGGCCCACGCCGCATTCGGTGGCTACAAGAAGTCCGGCGTCGGCCGCGAAACCCACAAAATCGCGCTTGAGCACTATCAACAGACCAAAAACCTGCTGGTGAGCTACGACACCAACCCGTTGGGTTTTTTCTAGGCCAGTTGATTGTCCGACTATCGTTACCACGCTCCAGCGTGGTAACGCCGCTCTGGACGCTCTGCGTCCGATCTCAAATGCGCGGGGTCAGCGCAATAGTCATCTCAAAAAGCATCGCGCACCAACCCTGTGCATCGCGCCTTGGCATCGCGCCTTGGCGTGATGCATCTTTGCTCTGAATCCTCTGTTCATGGTTGCAAACTCGCACTCCCGGCCGGGATGGAGTATTAATTGCTTGCATCGCTTCCCACAGTCGTTTGAACCGGGACGTCACCGGTTCACCCGAAAGACTACGTCCGACGCAAACAGCGCGACGTCATGGAGAATCTGTATGGCGAGCTTTTCCCATTCTGTCGGTGCGCAGACGTACCGCTTCGACAGCCTCAAAGAAGTCATGGCCAAGGCCAGCCCCGCGCGCTCCGGTGATTATCTGGCCGAGGTTGCGGCGCAAAGCGACGGCGAGCGCGTTGCAGCGCAGATGACGCTGGCGAATATTCCCCTCAAGCACTTTCTTGAAGAAGCCCTGATCCCGTACGAACAGGACGAAGTCACCCGGCTGATCATTGATACCCACGACAAACAGGCGTTCGCCCCGGTCAGCCATCTGACGGTCGGCGGCTTTCGTGACTGGCTTCTCAGCGACAAGGCTGACGAAACCAGTCTGCGCGCACTGGGCCCCGGCCTGACCCCGGAAATGGCTGCCGCCGTTTCAAAGATCATGCGCGTGCAGGATCTGGTGCTGGTGGCGCAGAAAATCCGCGTGGTGACGCGCTTCCGTAACACCATGGGCCTGCGCGGCCGGCTGTCGACACGCCTGCAACCCAATCACCCGACCGACGACCCGTCCGGCATTGCCGCCAGCGTGCTCGACGGCCTGCTGTACGGCAATGGCGATGCCATGATCGGCATCAACCCGGCGACCGACAGCACCTCGTCCATCGTCGCCCTGCTGGAAATGCTCGACGCCATCGTCCAGCGCTATGAAATACCGACCCAGTCCTGCGTACTGACCCACGTCACCACCTCCATTGAAGTGATCAACCGTGGCGTGCCGGTCGACCTGGTGTTTCAGTCGATCACCGGCACTGAAGCCGCCAACGCCAGCTTCGGCATCAGCCTCAAGCTTTTGCAGGAAGGCTATGAAGCGGGCCTGAGCCTGAATCGCGGCACCCTCGGGCAAAACCTGATGTATTTCGAGACCGGACAAGGCAGCGCGCTGTCGGCCAACGCGCATCATGGCGTCGACCAGCAGACCTGCGAGACCCGCGCATACGCCGTCGCCCGGCATTTCAACCCGTTTCTGGTCAACACCGTGGTCGGTTTCATCGGCCCCGAGTACCTGTACAACGGCAAACAGATCATCCGCGCCGGTCTGGAGGATCACTTCTGCGGCAAGCTGCTGGGCGTGCCGATGGGCTGTGACATCTGCTACACCAACCACGCAGAGGCCGATCAGGACGACATGGATACCCTGCTGACGCTGCTGGGGGTCGCCGGGATCAACTTCATCATGGGTATTCCCGGCTCCGACGACATCATGCTCAATTATCAAACCACCTCGTTCCACGACGCGCTGTATGCCCGGCAAAGCCTGGGCCTGCGTCCCGCACCGGAGTACGAGGCCTGGCTGGAGAAAATGGGCATCTTCACCCAGACCGACGGCCGCGTCCGCTTCGGTGACAGCCTGCCGCCTGCGTTCCGCCAGGCACTGGCGCACCTCGCATGAGTGATCAGCCGATGAACGAAATACCAGACAACGCCGCGCCAGCCAATCCTTGGCTGGAGCTACGCCGCCTTACCTCCGCACGCATCGCGTTGGGGAGAACCGGCACCAGCCTGCCCACCTCCGCGCAGCTCGACTTTCAAGCGGCACATGCCCAGGCGCGCGATGCAGTGCATCTGGCCTTCGATCATGCCGCGATCAGCGCGCAACTGACCGAGAAAGGTCGTGAAACCATTTTGCTGCACAGCGCTGCTGCCGACCGCGACAGCTACCTGCAACGCCCGGACCTGGGCCGACGCCTGAATGAAGAGTCTGCGCAGGCACTGCGCGAGTACGCGGCGGCTTATCCGGGCGGTCTCGATCTGGCGGTAGTGGTCGCCGACGGTCTTTCAGCCCTGGCCGTGCATCGACATGCCGTGCCTTTTCTCACTCGCCTGGAAGAGCAGGCAAACGCCGAGGGCTGGTCCCTTTCGCCAGTGATAATGGTCGAGCAAGGCCGCGTCGCCGTGGCTGACGAGGTGGGCGAACTGCTCGGCGCGAAAATGGTAGTGATCCTTATTGGCGAGCGCCCGGGCCTAAGCTCACCGGACAGTCTGGGGCTGTATTTCACCTACGCGCCGAAGGTCGGGTTGAATGATGCGCACCGCAACTGTATTTCCAACGTGCGCCTGGAGGGCTTGAGCTACGGCATGGCAGCCCATCGGCTGCTGTACCTGATGCGCGAGGCCTGCAGGCGGCAGATCTCGGGGGTCAATCTTAAAGACGAAGCGCAACTGCAGACCCTTGAGTCAGACGGCTCTGCCGAGCATTCAGACAAGCCGATCGGCAATTTCCTGCTCGACGGCCCGGCCGCACCACATTAGATTGTGCTTTCTAAAGTCGCCGGGCAGGATCGCGTAATCATCCCGGCGCACTGCATCAGCCCATAGGGAAGTTGAGGCCAACCATGCGGATCATCAAAGCGACTCTCGAACACCTGGACATGCTTTGCCCATTGTTCATCAAGTACCGCGAGTTCTACGGTGAGTCACCTTTCCCGGACTCCTCGCGGGACTTTCTCGAAAAACGCCTGCGTCGTGACGAGTCAGTGATCTATCTGGCGCTGGCCAAGGATGACGAGAGCAAACTGCTGGGTTTTTGCCAGCTGTATCCCAGCTACTCATCGCTGTCGCTCAAGCGGGTATGGATTCTCAACGACATCTATGTTGCCGAGGACGCGCGCCGCCAACTGGTCGCCGATCACTTGATGAAACAGGCGAAGAAGATGGCCAAGGAAACGCATGCAGTACGACTGCGCGTGTCGACCAGCAGCAATAACGAGGTGGCGCAAAAAGTCTATGAGTCCATCGGTTTCAAGGAAGATTCGCAGTTCAAAAACTACGTGCTGCCCATCAATCAGGACTGATCACCCGCTCGCGCTGACCGGAAGCCAAGCCGCGTCAGCGCAACAGACTGCTCCAGTCGTCACACATAAAAACCCAGCGTTTATTCCGAAGCCCCTTCTGCGCATTCTGCTTCTATAATGCCGCGCATACTGAACAGTCGTTTCTTCCGCATGCGACCCCGGACAGGGTTCTCGCCTCAGGTGCCTTAATGGATTTCAACCCGCTGGACCTTATTCTGCATCTCGACGTCTACCTTGACCTGTTAGTGACCAACTACGGTACGTGGGTCTACGCGATTCTGTTTCTGGTGATTTTCTGCGAAACCGGGCTGGTGATCATGCCCTTCCTGCCGGGCGACTCGCTGCTGTTCATCGCCGGAGCCGTGGCTGCCGGCGGCGGCATGGACCCGGTCCTGCTGGCCGGGCTGCTGATGCTGGCGGCGATTCTGGGCGACAGCACCAACTACGTAATTGGCCGCACTGCGGGCGAGAAACTGTTCAGCAACCCAAAATCGCGCATCTTCCGCCGCGACTACCTGCTGCGCACCCAGGATTTCTATGAACGCCACGGCGGAAAAACCGTAACACTCGCGCGTTTCCTGCCGATCATCCGCACGTTTGCTCCATTCGTGGCCGGTGTAGGCAGAATGTCCTATCCGCGTTTCGTGGGTTTCAGCGTACTGGGCTCGGTGCTGTGGGTCGGCAGCCTGGTGACACTGGGCTTCTTCTTCGGCAACGTGCCATTCATCAAGCACAACCTGACCTTGCTGGTACTGGCAATCATCCTGCTGTCGCTGGTGCCGATGATCATTGGTGTGGTTCGCAGCCGTAGCGCGCCTCCGGCAGACGCGCGCTGAGTCATGTGGTCATTCAGCAACTGGCGCAGGCAGCGTACGCTCGCCAGACACCCGGTTGCTGACGAGCTGTGGCAGAAGGTGCGCGGACGTCTGCCAATCCTCGATGGCTTAAACAGCGGGCAGCATGCGCAATTGCGTGACGCCTGCGTACTGTTTCTGAATGACAAACACCTCAGTGCACTGCCGGGCGTTGATCTGGATGACGAGCAGCGATTGTTTCTCGCCGCCCAGGCGCAACTGCCTCTGCTGAAACTGGGCGAACTGAACTGGTATCAGGGCTTTCACGAGATCGTGCTGTACCCCGACGACTTCGTCAGCCCGCAGCGCCATCGCGATGCCAGTGGCGTAGAGCACGAGTGGGACGGCGAACACAGCGGCGAAGCCTGGCTGCAGGGCCCGGTGATTCTGGCCTGGCCGGGCGTGTTGAGCAGCGGCGACTGGGATGGCTACAACCTGGTGATCCATGAACTGGCGCACAAGCTCGACATGCTCAACGGCGACGCCAATGGGCTGCCGCCGCTGCACAGCGACATGCAGGTGACCGAATGGGCGAGGATCATGCAACGCGCGTTCGATGACCTCAATCGGCAACTGGACGACAACCCTGAGGCGCAAACCACCATTGATCCCTATGCCGCAGAAGACCCTGCCGAGTTTTTCGCCGTGACCAGCGAATACTTCTTCAGCGCACCCGACCTGCTGCACGACAGTTACCCGGCAGTCTACGAACAACTGAAGGCGTTTTACCGGCAAGACACCCTGGCCCGACTGAACCTGCTGCGCCAGCAGGACCCGGCTTACCGGGACAACTGACAGCGGCCAAGGCCATGCGTGGCAACCAAAACAGAATATGCCTATAATCCGGACCACTTTTTGGCGGTTCGCGCCAAAATCTGTCTGGTCAACTATGGGGGCAATGCCCAATGAGCTACAGCAAGATTCCGGCAGGCAAAGACCTGCCGAACGACATCTACGTCGCGATCGAAATCCCGGCCAACCACGCGCCGATCAAGTACGAAATCGACAAAGAAACCGATTGCCTGTTCGTTGACCGTTTCATGGCCACCCCGATGTTCTACCCGGCCAACTACGGTTTCATCCCTAACACGCTGGCTGACGACGGCGACCCGCTGGACGTGCTGGTGGTGACGCCTTACCCGGTGTCCCCAGGTTCGGTCATTCGTGCCCGCCCGGTCGGCATTCTGCACATGACTGACGACGGCGGTGGCGATGCCAAGGTTATCGCAGTGCCACACGACAAGCTGTCCCAGCTGTATGTCGACGTGAAAGAGTACACCGATCTGCCAGCCCTGCTGCTTGAGCAGATCAAGCACTTCTTCGAGAACTACAAGGATCTCGAAAAAGGCAAATGGGTGAAAATCGAAGGTTGGGGCAATGCTGACGCGGCCCGCGCCGAGATCACCAAATCGGTTGCAGCGTTCAAAGGCTGATCACTGATCTGGCGTTTCAGGGCACGCCACGCGCGTGCCCTGAAACACGCTTGCCCCCTTCCCCGCCGCTGCTCCCCGCCAGTACCGTTCCTTGAAACACACCCATCCGGTTTTTTTGTAGCGCACATGTTTAAAAATGTGTTCGATTTTTAGGCGCTCGATAAACAGTTCGTTAATGCCCGTATAGCAAGGGTAAACGCCCGGTACGTCGTTTAGCCCAAAAAACGCTATTACGGAATCTGCCTACACTATATTCATTCCATCCGTAGTCCGGATAGCCGCCCCCCCCTTGGGATAACGTCGATCTCAACACCTCGTTCATTTAAACGCCCAAGCGACGTCCGTAGACTCCGCCCTATGAATACATCAGGCGATCGACTCCGCATCCTCCTTCGGGAGTGCCATCTCACAGCGACTGACTTTGCGGCCAACCGCAAAATCACGCCGCAACACGTCAATAACTGGTTCAAGCGTGGCGTGCCCATGGCGCGGATTGATGAGGTGGCTGAACTGTTAACCGTAAACGCACGCTGGCTGCGTACGGGCGACGGGCCCAAACATCCCAATGAATCGACCAACGAAAACACCGGTGACGACACCCGAATGGTCATCCAGCAGACCAGAAACGTCCTGCGCGGCGATGTGGAAATTCAGATCTACACGGAGGTCGAATCCACTCATGGCGTCGGCAAAACCGTCCTTTCCGAAGCCCCCGGGCAAAAAATCCGCCTGCCCCTGCAAGTTCTGCAAACCATGGGCATCGACCCGAAAAACTGCATGTGTGTCGCCATGGTCGGCAACAGCATGGCCGACAAGATCCAGGACGGCTCGATTCTCGGTATCGACCGCGAACTGACCCAGGTCATCGACGGCGAAATCTACGCCCTCGAGCACGGCGGCATCCTGCGCGTGCGCTACCTCTACCGCATGCCCAATGGCGGTCTGCGCCTGCGCAGCCATAACGACGCCGAATACCCGGACGAACTGTTCAGCGCCGAAGACATTGACCGGGAGAAAATACGGATTCTGGGCTGGATATTCTGGTGGTCGACCCTGAACAGCCGACGCAATGCCATGCTGCTGTTATGAAGCGTTTACGGCTGAAAGGCATTCGGGCTGGGCATGGGAGGCGAAGTTCAGTATCCTGTTCGCCATCCAGAGCACCTGACGCAGTCATGCGATGCGGTGCTTGAACGGGGCATGTGATCCGTTTGCCCTGTTGCCTATTCGCGCTGCTTCAAGAGGCGCATCTGTTGAAGGCGATTGTGGTCTATCAAAAATAGATCAGAACCGCCTACGAGAAGCCGGCCACAAGCCGGCTTTTTAATGCCGACAGCTTTCTTACTGCGGCTGGACAGTGGATATTCGCTATCTTAAGCAACATGAATCTCCGCCAGCACAAGGAAGCGTCCAGCGCAGCAGGCCTGACCTTCAATTTGCCGTGATCACGATTCATCGAAACTTCGCGCTCAAAAACCGCTGGAAGATCATCCCTAAACACCCACTAGCTAATCATGCCATTCAGCTACTCGACTATGCCGAAGGCTTCGAAGCTATCAATTGGGCCGTCATGAATGTAAGGGACTATCATGATGCCGAATGTAAAAGCGTCTGCATGGCAGAGTGCCTATCGCCCAATATTGTTTACCCTCAAGATTTCTTCAAGATTTTTGTTTCGAATGCCGAGATTGAGGCCTTCTGCGGGGCTAAAATGCGCGACGCTGGTTTTAATGTGCAGCTCGGGGTGAACAGGGGAATGTTTCTTAGATGATTTATCGCAGTCTGAATCCAGAAAAAGCTCTGATTTGGCGGATCGTCCATCGCGATAATCTGCCCTGGATTCTGGATAACGGCCTACATTGCGCCAGCTCCAACGTGCAGGCACCGTATTATGTGAACATCGGCAACACCGACCTGATCGACAAACGCCGCAACCGCGTTGTTCCCATTGCTCCCGGGGGCGTATTGTCTGACTACGTGCCGTTCTACTTCACACCTTTCTCTGTGATGATGAAAAACATCCAGTCCGGGTGGAGCGTTCAGCAGCGTAGCAATGAAGAGATAGTGATTCTGGTCTCAAGCCTTCCCCGCTCCGAACATCTCGGTCTCGCTTTCGTCTTCACCAACGCACATGCCTATCCCGACTGGACCGACTACTACAGCGATCTGGCAGATCTTGACCGGGTCGACTGGTCTATAATCCAGCGACGCGATTTCAAGCGCGATGCTGATGATCCACGTAGGATGGAGCGTTACCAGGCCGAAGCGCTCATTCACCATCACCTACCGATCACAGGACTCCTTGGCATCATGTGCTACGACGATGCAACGAAAGAACGCATTGAGCAAGACGTTGCCGCCAGAGGTCTGACCTTGCCTGTCCACGCGCGTCCGGGATGGTATTTCCAATGATCAGATTCACCCAAGGCAATCTGCTGGAAGCAGATACCGAAGCTCTCGTCAACACGGTGAACACCGTAGGCGTGATGGGAAAAGGCATTGCGTTGATGTTCAAGGAGCGCTTTACCGAAAACTATCGCCTCTATTCGGCGGCGTGCAAGGCTGGTGAGGTAGAGACCGGAAAGGTTCACGTAACGGCAGTCAACGAGCTGGACGGGCCGCGCTGGATAGTGAATTTCCCTACCAAGCGTCACTGGCGGTCCCCCTCGCAGATGGCATGGATAACTGAAGGCTTACGGGACCTGCGCCGCTTTTTGATCGATAACCAAGTGAAATCCGTAGCAGTTCCACCTCTCGGTGCTGGTAATGGCGGTTTGAAATGGGTAGAGGTCCGTGAGCAGATTGTTGATGTCTTGAGTGATCTGGATGTCGATGTACTTGTCTTTGAACCCACCGACCAATATCTGAATGTCGCAAAGCGCAGCGGTGTCGAGAAGCTGACGCCTGCACGTGCACTCATCGCCGAACTCGTTCGGCGTTACTGGGTTTTGGGCATGGAATGTAGCCTGCTTGAGATTCAGAAGCTCGCTTGGTTTCTGGAGCGTTCGATAGAACGCTTGCCAAGCGCAACGAACCCCTTGGATCTCAAATTTGTAGCCCACAAATATGGGCCATACGCCAATCGCCTTGAGCATCTACTCGACAATCTCGATGGCAGCTACCTGCATTGCGATAAACGCATCAGCGACGCAGGTATTAACGACGTGATCTGGTTTGACGAGGGCCGTAAGGCTTTTCTGCAAACCTATCTGAAAACAGAGGCCAAGGAATATTCCCAAGCTCTGGAGCGCACCGCAGAGCTGATTGACGGCTTTGAGTCGCCTTTCGGCATGGAGCTGTTGGCGACGGTTGACTGGTTATTGAGTAAGTCGGGAGTTTCTCCAACGGTTCCGGCAGTGCGCGAAGCATTGAAACATTGGGATGGGGGCGCAGGTGCGGCGGCTCGGAAAAGCAGGCTGTTCGACGATCAAGCTCTCGGCATTGCGTTAAAGCGGTTGACTGTTAGCAATCTCAGTCCAGAGATAGCCGCCCCCTAGGTCTCATCTACGCTCTGTTTTGACTATCAAAATAGTAGCCCGCTGCGAAGACAACGCTCATTTCAACCGGTCGGTTCGTGACGTTTTTCCCCGGCGTACTGCAGCAGAGCAAAACAGTCTGCCAGGCATAGCTATCGCGTTCGAAGGCGCTGTTCAGTTTGGTCATCAGCTCGCTGACCAAATCGAAGATCCAGGCAATGCGGCGCAAAAGAAGTGCGGGTATTTGAGATTACTGGTTGACCAGCCCCTCAGGTTCGGGAATAACTCTTTGAGATGTCGCGTTCGGCGCTCAATCACTTTCCCTCCCCCAAACGCCTCCGCCGCGCCACCAGCGCCCTGCGTAGGGAAACATCCGCGTACTCCATAAACAGCGTTGCCAATCGATTCAGCGCTGCCTCTTCCTCTTCACCGCCCACGATTGAATCGAAGCCGAGCGCACGCTTGTTCTGTTCGGGCAGTTCTTCCCAGCTGGTCATGAGATAGGCGTACATTGCGCTGACGATTTGGCGCTGACTCATGACATCAGGTACTGGGGCGGATGAGATGACACTACAGCGTTGCTTTGGCGCGCGACATTGTGGACATAGGTTTCGCGTAAGCGACAAGCCAAGGTAAAGACGCCTACGGCGCAGCAACTGGGCTTTTCTGATTTTCATAAGACCTCCTTGAACGTGTGCGTACATC
Organism: Pseudomonas sp. RGM 3321; assembly: GCF_022836805.1. Taxonomy (NCBI): domain Bacteria; kingdom Pseudomonadati; phylum Pseudomonadota; class Gammaproteobacteria; order Pseudomonadales; family Pseudomonadaceae; genus Pseudomonas; species Pseudomonas sp. RGM 3321. The sequence goes on along the minus strand of NZ_JALHBH010000119.1, from coordinate 260,822 downwards.
CTTGAGGTACATATCTTAATCGAAAAACCTATTTTGGGATAATCCCAAATCGGGTTTATTTAGGTAGCCGGACTATTCAGACGGCGTGCCCAAGTGAAAACCATCCATAACGCTCGCTACCAGGCGTTGCTTGATCTTTTGCTGGAAGCGCGCAACGCAGCCGGTATGACGCAAAAAGAATTAGCCGTCAGGCTAGGGCGGCCGCAGTCTTTTGTCTCAAAGACAGAGAATGCCGAGCGCAGGCTCGATGTCATTGAGTTCATGGATGTCTGTCGGGGGATCGGGACTGATCCATATGCGTTGCTCAGTAAGCTGGAATCGATGGCTCGCCATGATTGAAGATCGCGACAGCAGCGCCATGGATCTGAGCAACGCAATCGGAGCAGCACTGAAAGAAGCGCGCGAAGCGAAGGGTCTCACGCAGGAGGATTTTGTCGGGGTCAGTGGCAGGACGTATCTGTCCGAGATCGAACGCGGGTTGAAGAGCCCGACGCTTGAGAAGCTGGATCAGCTCGCGACCAGGATCGGAATTCATCCGCTTGAGCTGCTGGTATCGTGCTATGCAAAGCAGGCGTCGATGAGTCAGCAAGCTTTGTTGGAGATGCTGCATGAACGTCTGCGTAACGGGTGAGATGCCGTACGTTCTGCTCAACCACAGACTGTCACGGACAGACTTCTACGTCCCGCCCTCTCCACAGCTTCCAGACCTCTTCCCACCCGTCTTCGTGACTCGGTCCCGAGAGGATAATCAGCTGGCTGCACGCACCGTTGCCCAGTTGCCTGGTGTAACCCTTTGCCAGTTCAGTCGGGATCATTTCGTCACGCGCTCCCGACAAATGACGCTGGGGTATCAAGGCCAGGCGCTGAATGTAATCGAGTGGGTCCAACGATCCAGTGAGAGGCGAAAGTCCTTTTAGCTGGGTCCACTGATTCGGGGCGAGATTGCCGGCGATGGTCTGGATCCGGGTGATGTCGTTTCGTTGTCCAGCCAGCAGCAACGCGAGGGTTGCGCCACCTGAATAACCAATCAGCTCGAACTCGTTATTACCGTAGCGTTTTTTCATCTGGTCCAGCGCGCTGCTGAGGCTGGTGACCACTTCCTGGGAGAAGCGGCGACTGGTCCAGAGTGCAGAGTTGCAGACCGGGCCCATGATGAATTGACAAGGTCGCGCAAGATAGGCGCTGGGAGTGGAATCGTTGATTGCCAGCCGCGCCACGAGCAGCTTACGTGGGCTCGGGTCGAGACTGGGTTGAGTGGCGGTGGCCCAGGCATGACCGTCGCCTTCCAGATAGACTCGCAGACGGTTCGTCCTGAAAGTCTCTGGAGGTAATAGCGCCGCCAGTGGAAGGGGCTGAGCCGACAGAATCTGCATCCGTCGGCCATGCTGTTCCGCCAATTGCTGTAGATCAGCGCGCGGCGACTGACAACCGGCAATGGCACCGCTCAACAGCAGCGCCATCACAACGGCAAGGATACCGCCCAAGCGTTTTCGACCGAGGCGGTAACTCCACATCAAAAGTCGTAACGCACTTTTGCGGAGAACACATCGGCATCGAAGCCCGATTTCCCGATGTAGTCGTAGTTGACGCCCAGTGTAACTGCACCCAGTTTGTAGTCGGCACCCACGCCCGCTTCGTAACTGTCACGCACAGTCTTGGCACCGCTGGTTACAAACGGTGTACTGCCGAGCAAAAAGGTCGATGTGCTCTGTGCTTCGTCGGCGGCGAAGTCGTGGTAAGCCATCAGTTTGGCTTGTGGCTCCAGCGTTCCTGCGCCCACGAGGAAACTGCCAGCCACGCGCATGCCTGCACCCAGCTCAATGGTTTCATAACGCTGGTCTTCAACCTTTAACGCAGCCGACGAGCCTTTCTCACGATAGCCGTCGATGTTCACTTGGCTGTAACGCGCTGCCAGGCGTGGTTCGACCAATACTTGCGGGTTGACGTGATAGGTGTAACCACCCACCAGATTCAGCCCCAGCAGGCCACTGTCGTAATCTGCCTTGGCACGCGTACCTGCAATGCTGCGTTTGCCCTGGTTGTCATTGAGGCCGTAAGTCAGGCTTGTATCGACAAAGTAATTGCCTTGTTCGAAGCCGCTGTACAGCGTGAATGCATGGCTGTCGACTTCGGTTTTGTTGCCACTTTTGCCATTCACGTCGGTATTGATGAAGCTGTAGGCCAGGCCCAGCGTCAGGTTGTCATTGAGTTTGCCGTCAGCGCCCACAGCGACTCCGCTGCTGTAAGCGTTATAGCCAGCAATCCCGTCACGCTGGCCTTGAGTGGCGTCGCTGTAAAGCGACTGGACCCAAACCCCGGCATTCTTGAAACCTTCGCCAGAAGACGCGCCGCGTATCGAGCTGGTGCGGCTGCCCGTTACGTTACTGATCAGACCCTGGCTGGTAGTAGCGGCGCTTCTGGCACCGCCGCTGACCTCCGGCGACAGCTGCGAGGCCAGCTTGGCAAGCTGCCCGCCGTCAGCGTTCAGCAAAAGCTGTTTGAACGCATCACTGTCGTTCAGCTTGCTGATGATGCTGTCGCCGGTCAGGTTGACCAGTGTGGTCTGTTCATTAACTGAACCGCCGTTGTCGGCAACTACCTGAGCGACCTCTTCCCTGCCCTTGGCGGTGACCACAGCCACCACGTTTTTGCCGTCAACGGTATAGCTGTCGATTTTAAGCAGCGCCGAGGTACTGACCACATCGAGTTTGCCGGCAGGATCGACCGCGTTTCCATCCTTGGTCAGCAGTTCGATCTTGCCTGCTTCGATAAGCTTGTAAGCAGTGCCGTTGGCGCTGAAGTCGTCACCCTTGGCCGCGAGCTTTACTTGCGCTCCCGGTTCGAACTGAGTAATGCCGGTAACTTTCAGCACCGCGGTTTTAGTATCAGTGGCCTTGCTCAGATTAAGGCCGAGCGCCGAATTGCCGTCAACATACAGATCGCCGTTAATGCTGCTGTGTGCAGACTCGAAAGTCATGGTAGTAGGACTGTCGGAGGTGCCGCCAACGTAAACCGATCCGCCGCTCTTCAGGCGAATGTTGTAGCCATCTTTACGGCTGTCAGTACCCGTGAAGGAAGTATCCCCCTCCAGCTCGATATTGCTCACGTCGATCAGGTTACCGACAACGACGCTGCCCTTTCTCAGAATCAGCTCGATCGGACGATTGCTTCCAGAAGCGTCGATGGCCCTGTCAGCAGAAATGATCGAACCTTCGTTATAGATATTGAAGTCGCCCCGTTCGATGTACCAAGGCTGAGCGCCGATCATAGAGAATTTGGTGGTGCCCATCACGATAGCAGCGCTCTCGCCGCGGATCGTCCCGGTGTTGGTTATGTCCGCACTATTGCCTATCATGGTGGCCCCATCGATTCGAAGACCTTGAGACCCCGCGCCGCTAGCGGAAAGGCTGCCATGGTTTTCGAAGAATTTCAGGCTCGTGGCGACGTCCAGGGCCCTTGCGCTTTGACCGGAAACTTCAACCAGACCGTGGTTGATGACGTTGCCGTTGATCTTGCCGCCTTCCAGGCTGATGCCTTTGGCACCTTCACCACTGGCAAAGGTGCCGGAGCCACTGATGTTCCCGTTGAGGATAAGGTTCTTTTCAATGGTCGAACCACTTAGCTGAATCGCATCTTTAACCGTACTCCCCGCATAGGCACCGTTGATCTCAAGATTGCCGGTATGGGTCTGACGCTCGCTTTTATAGCCACCGTTAGTCAGTTGGACTGTTTCAGCAAAAGCCGGAACGGCAGTTGCAGCCACAGCCATGGCGAGAAGGGTCTTGCGAAACATCACAGCGTTCACGATTCATTCCTTATGTTGGGGGCGCTTCCATGCGTAGCGAGAACGTGCCGCAGCAAAGAAGTGGCGATTAGCCATCCAGAAGAGCGCGGCGAGAATAAAGTAACTTACTTGAAATAACATCAAATATTATCGATACAGTCGCACTTCGTTAACATCGTGGAAGCACTCGGGTCGGGATGACTAGACCCGATAAGACTCCGCATGCGCGACCTTCCTCAGCGTGCGCCAGTACGAACGAATGCGCTTCGCAAGAGTCGGCGAACTGCTGAACAGTACTATGGTCGCAAAGGACACCCACCAGCCGGGGCGCAGGCAGGTCAGCAGGTACTGATTGAGCCAAATGCGCGCTATTCTCAGCCTGTAACGCTTCGGATCAAGACCCTGCAATTGCTCTATCGCAGAGGCCTTGTAGAGTGTGGTCAATACGCGGCGGCTGGTCAGAAAGCGTTCCGGGAAATCTACCCCGGCCTCGAAGTGATTCAGGACTCTGAAGTTGCGCCTCAAGACGTTGTCCCATAACTTTAGATTGCTCAACCCTACCTCGCAGGGTCGTGCGAGCCGGGCGTCAATGCCCTTCCTGCGCATGACACCCAGCATCAGCGCCTGCTCGGTCACCATGCGCGCAGACGTGTAGCCAATGAAGTTGCCAAACGGGTTGCGAGACGGCCTTTTATTGAAAAGCGCGCACCTTTCGAACAATGGTTGCTCCCACATGGCGAGCATCGCATCGCGCGTGCCGAACTGAACAAGATCCGATATGTGGAACAACATCGGTAACCGTTCAGGGTCACGAATGTAGAGCGTCGTGGTGGTAATGGGCGTCTCGAACAGCCGTGTTTCGCCAGGCTCGGTATCTTCTGACTGGCCTATGACAGCCAGTGCAGAGCTGGTCAGGTTGTGGTCGGCGCGCATTTTCATGACATACGGTCTTGAGGCGGCATTAATACCGCACAACGTTGATCGCAGCATGCGATTGATGTTGATCTGATTACCGGCATCGTCGACAAAGGCACCCGGATCATCCGACATGATGAGCTGATCCGCCTCAACCGCAGAAGTATCTTCATGACGCCAGGTAGAGACGATGACTTCCGCATGCGGCAGGTGTGTCCTGACCGATGCGATGCAGGCGAAGATATTCCGCTGGGGGCTCAGGTTGCGATAAAGAGGCCCCTGGATAACCACGCTGATTTTTCTGGAATCAACGGCCACAAGATGAGGCATGTTCTTAACCTTTAATGGGGAATGACGACGAGAACAGATCATTCAGATGAATCTCGCAGCACGCCGAAAGACGCGCAAAAAAAGACGATGCATGCGACGCAGGACTCCAGCCAGCATTGGCAGGCTGATCAGCAACGTCTCGAGACGAGTGACCATGAATAACCTCCCGATTTGAGCCGAACGAGCTGCGGCTGTTGTGCTTGAAGGCAGGTTATTGAACGACGCATTGAGGGTTCGCGAGTAGATACCGAGGTGCATGGCAGGCACCATGATCACGATGTTTCGGTTTCGAAGCCTGGTGCTCAGATAGTTGTAGCGAGCCATTTTCTGGATGAAGTCCATGCAGGTAGCAGAGTCATGCTGGCCAAAATCAATCAGCACCCAGTCGCTTTCGACTTTATCCATATGACGCGCAACGCTGTTCGCCTCGATGCCGCTCAGGCCATTTTCGTGAAGAAAGTCTTCCAGACTGAACTGGACGTGGTCCGTCGGTAGATCGCTGATGGGCAGTTCGGTCAGGTTGTAGCGGTCATCGATGACAAGCACCGGGATAGTCGTTCTATACGCGTGCTGGATGTGGGACAGCTGACAGATCAGCTCATGACTGGCCGGCCCCGGGCTCAAATGAGACACGACGAATATCTTCATTTTGAACCTCTGGCATAGGACTTGAAGGGAGTAGAGTTATAGATAGCCTTCACCGCAGCCCACACGCTTTCAAAATAAAAGATTTTCCCGTTGTTTCTGTAAGCAAGAAGCGCAGAAATCAAAATGCCGGGGAGCGACAGAAGGTTGTGGTGAAAGTAATCATCCTGCTGACGTACAAACCATGTTTGCGTACCGCGTTGACGCAACATATTGCGCACTTCACAGCTCTGGGTGATCAGCGTCTGCTTGGCCAGCACAGGGTCTGCAAGGAAGCGATTGACCAGAAACTCTTGCCGCGTACTTGGGAGCTGGTCAAACAACACCAGCCTCTCAAAGTCGCTGATAAATTCTCTGACCGTTCCAATATCGTTTTTGAACGTGGATTGTTGAACGACATGATTGATCAGTTCGATCCAGGCTTGAACACCTATGCGACAAACACCGGTCGGTATACTCACTGCTGCAGGGTTGACGAGGTACTTTCTTGCGAAATGGTGCAGCCTGGCGAGAGCCGTTTTGCTGGAGATGTTGATCAGAGGCTTCCTGTTCAGAACCGAGAAGTAACGCGGGCCTATACGTCCAAGTTCGCCACTTGCTGATTGCACTAAAGTCTCTGACCCCAATAGCGCACGGGAGGTGATTGATTGCGTAATGCCGAATGGATTGACCCTGCAAGGTACGCCAGCTTTTGACAGGCGCATACCGTGTTCAATGTCTTCAAATTCAACCCAATACAAAGACTCGTCCAACGGGAAGGCATTCCACACTTCCTTCCGGCAGATGTAGAGACTGCCGGTCGGGTAGCTGGAGTCGCTGTTGTAACGCATGGCACTGGCATAACTGAAACCGGTCCGCTCGATCTCTGGAAAAATTGACGGGGCGATACTCGCTGCATCGCTGCAGTTTCGGCTCACCCCCTGAAGACCGTTGGCTATCGCGCCCAAAGCCATGCCGTAATCCGAATAGCGGCGAGGGTGCATACTGAGCCGATTGTCGAAAAACATGCTTTGCAGCGTCATCAACGGATATCGCGGACCAAAGCGACGTACGATTTCTCCAAAATTCCTGGGCAGAAATACGCGGTCATGCAGGATCACGAGATTGCTGAATCCGGCCTCCATAGCGAGACGATTTTTCTTCTTGCAGATCTGCACTGGCGGAGCAGTAATGTCCTGCCCCACGATGCGGACCTTGTCGAAATAGGCGAAGTTGCTTCCCGGTGTGCCGCACAGAAGTATCTCCTTGCGCGGGACATCGATTTCCAGAATGCGCTTCACTACCGCATTCAGGACCGTGGCGTCTCCTGGCCCCACAGGAAGGCAAAAGCTCCAGCCATCAAGATCGTCATCGAATTCTGCCGCCAGCCTTGCTACCTTTTTGTAGGTGACAGAGGTGGCCGAGCGTTCGATTACCTTGAGTGATCCGGCAAAATATTCACGGTCCAGATAGCAATCAAACTCAGTATCCTCGATAACTGTAATCTTCTCGCCAACATTCAGAAAGTGCGCACCGTCCCACAGCAGCAGTGGAGCCAGCGGTGAATCACTTTGGACACCATAAAAGCAGTAACCACCCGAGCCATACATGGATAACGGACGCTGTGCGGCATGCAGGTTTTTGATTACCCGCTCCGGCTTACGAAACGGATGGGCGCGGAACGAAACAAAACCTGAACATTCATGGGGCAGCAGTAGCCCCACCGGGAGGTTACGCAGGCTGCCCGCAGCAAGGTAACCAAGGCTTGGATGGTGCTGAAGATGGGTCGTTTTCATGGTTCAGACGACGTACTTGTCGGCAAGCGCACCGGGCACCTTGACGACAACGGTGGTTGCATCAGTGAGCGCTTCGAACGCAGTGATGTCGCCCGGCTCCAGAACGATGATGTCACCTGCATGCCAGACCTGATCGCACATGTTGACGGACCCGGAAATGAGCACGGTGATCTCGGTGGCAACCTTGTGATAATGGGCAGCTTCCTTTTCGCCTGCCTGGTAAATCTTGACCCCGACCTCACAGGACTCGGTACTGAAAGCAGCAGGCTCGAAGCCGCCCACAAACCAGCCTCTGACCATGTCTTGCAGTATTGCCGTTTTCATCGCATTTCTCCTGCTTCGAAAGCGTGAAGCTGACTATTGGTTTTCAGTGGCCGGTACTGATTGGGTTCGATCCGGTAGGCACCGATCTTTTTCTGTAACAGCACCAGCTCATTGAGGGCGGGTGCTATATAGAAGTTGTCATTGACCCTGGCATCCTTGCGAATCATCTCTTTCGCCGCCGCCACGAACAGTGAACCGGATTTGAACCAGTACACGCCCGCAATGGCGTGGGGACTGATCGGATTTTTTTCGGCAGCTTCAATGACCCGGCAGTTGCTATCCAGACGTGCGAATGAATAGCGAGGGTGCAGTGAATTGAAGATAACCACGCCGGCATCTTCATCGCTGTCCCGAAACACACGCACGGCATCAAGCAGCTCTATATCCAGAAAATCACTGACACTGAGAATCAACAACTCATCATCGTTGTCGATTTGCCCACTCGCCAGAAGCGCCGTGCAGGCGGCACCCCGGGTGACTTTATTAATGGGCAGAACACTGGCCGCAGGGTGCATTTGCTGGACCATGTTGCGAAGGTGCAGCCGGGTGACATCGTCATTCGAGAATGTGCATATGATCCTGCGCGGCTCAAGCGCAGCGCAGTTGTCGATCAGCGTATGGATCAGTGGCTTGCCATTGCATTCGCACAGATATTCGGGGTACTCGCCGTCGCTGGGCGGCGTCTCTCCCTTCTTTCCCGAAAGCAGAATGATGTTCAATGCGCTCACAGGCTAGCCACCTTGTCGACGTTGATTTCTTCGACCTTGCCAAGGATGTTATTGAGGTTTACATCGCAGGTTTCAGCCACGACCAGAACATGGGCTCCGGAATCTCTGGCGGCTTTGATACCATTTTCGTTGTCTTCGACGATCAGGCATTCATCGGGCTTCAGGCCCAGTTGTCTGATGGCCTTGGTGTAGATATCGGGAGCGGGCTTGGCATGTTTGACATCCTCGTTGGAGAGCTGCAAATCGAGGTATTGCTCCAGATCTGCCCTGTTCATCATGACCTCCACGGTGTTGCGAATGGAGTTGGATGCAACCGCCAGCTTGTAGCCCATTGTTTTCAACGATGACAACGCGTACTGATGCACAAACGTCGGCTTGCACTGGGCGTAAACGATCTCCATGGTGTACTGCTGCTTCATTTCGTTGATAAACGCGTGCAACGCAACCGGCAGGTCGCGCTCGACGCTCAGCATGTCGAGTTTGCGCGAGGTGGGCAGACCGTCGTAGGCGGTGAGGTGTTCATGGCGACTGATGTTGTAGCCGAACAGACTGAGGGCTTTGTTCAGTGCATCGTAATGCCATTCCTTGGCTTCAATAAGGACGCCATCCATATCGAAAATCACTGCCTTGATCATGATTGCCTCACTTGAAGAAAGTGGCTGCGTCTGCGGGAATATCAGTGCAAATCGTTAAACCGTCCTGCGCCCCGAATTCAAGCAATTGCTGCCACAGGCCGCCATGTTCACGCCCGTGCAACTCGGGTGACACCACACACACCTGCTTACCCCGGGATAGAAGATCGCCAATGACCTGACTGGAAAACCATTCCCCCTCAAAACCGTCAAGCCAGACACCTGCGGCCTGTTCGATCCAGGCTGGGAACGGTTCAACTTCGCTGAGGCGGGTGTAAGTGATGACGTTCGCGTGAAAGTAACTGCGCATGTCCGGTACCGCCATATCGAAGGCAAACCAGTTGGTGTGACCGTATCGAGCGAAGGTTTTGGTAAGCGCCTGCGCCATTCCATCAGCTTTGATGTTGATGGCCAGTGGCAGATTACGACCCGCCATGATGCCGAGCAGCCCATCAAGCGTCAGCTCGCCTCCGACGGGCATGTCGTGGGAAATAACCAATTGACCCGCCACGTCACGGACATCGGTTTCTGTGCCAAAACCAAGGTCGAATGACCGGTGAAATGCTTCGGGAAAATTGCGCTCCGGCTTTTGCAACCAATAGCCGCGATGACTGATGATCTGCATATCAGGCCTGTTTCCCCGAAGCTGCCTGCCTGCTTAGCGGCAACGACAGGAATTGATTCAGGTCTGCCGGTATGCCCAGGCCATACATGCCATGACCCTCTGCGCCAATGCTGTAATGAATCACTTTGGCACCGCGCCCGATGATCTCGTTGTAGGCCGGCGCAACATAGAACTCGCCATTGACGCGAAGATCTTTCATGACCATTGTCTCGATGGCCGATATCAACTGACCTGCGCTGCGAAAGTTGTAGATGCCGACGGTGGCTTCATCAGAGATGACCTCTTTTTCCACCACGCGAGTGATGAGGCCTTCTGCACTGAAGCCCACAAACGACCACTTCGGATCGCAGGCTTTCATCGTCATGATCAAGCCCGCTGCGTCACTTTCGTTCATTGCCTGCAGATAAGCGTTTATGTCCACATCGACATACTGGTCGCTGTTGGCAATCATCACTTGCTGGCTATAGTCGAGCAGGTGCCTGGCGGCATAAACGGAGCACGCAGCGCCACCTGTCAGCCCACCGAGTTCGACGATGTCGCATCCAGGTGCCCAGGCATTCAGCTTTTCCCTCAGCGAATAGGTTGCGACCTGATCCGCCTGACAGATGAAGATGAATCGGTGCGGACAATCCGGCGTCAGGTTGTCAATCACGACCTTGATCATCGGTACACCATGCACAGGGATCAACGGCTTGGGGTCGGTGTAACCCGCGACCGCAAAGCGACTTCCGGCACCCGCCATCGGAACGATAATTTGCAGCATGAAAATCTCTTTTTAATCGGTGATTTGAAGTTGACGAAGTGGCGCTGACTGCAATGAATCAATAACAACCGTGTTCGATCATCCGGCCACGCTCAAGCGTCAAATAGCGCTGACAAAACTCTTTGCCCTCTTCTACCGCGTGAGTAACAAGAATCAAGGCCATGCCGTCATCCTGCAGAGTGCGAATTCGCTCGTGGCATTTGCGCTTGAACTCTTCGTCCCCGACAGCGAGCACTTCGTCAGCCAGCAAGACCTGTGGCTCAACATGAACCGCCACCGAAAAACCAAGCCTCATGTACATGCCCGACGAATAGTTCTTGACCGGAGTATCAATGAAGTTTCCCAGCCCGGAAAAATCAACAATCTCGTTGAAACGCGAACGCACTTCCCTGTTACTTAACCCGAACAGGCTGGCATTGAGATAGATATTCTCCTCCCCTGTCAGATCAGGGTGAAAGCCCACACCGATTTCTATTAAAGGGGCTACACGACCCACCGTAGTCAAACGCCCGCTGGTGGGAACAAGAATGCGTGAAACCAGCTGTAACAGCGTACTTTTACCTGAACCGTTATGCCCCACAAGTGCAAGCGACTCCCCCTTATGCAAGGTGAACGACACGTCGTTGACTGCCGTAAACGTTTCGGCATGCTCACGGTATCGAGCATCGAACAGACCTAGAAACTTGCTCTTCAAACCGCCCCTGTTGTGGCGAAGAGTGAACTGCTTGGTAAGATTTTCCGCCTTGATGACAACACGGCTCATAAATACTCCACCACGTCGTCCACCCTCCTGAATATGAGCAGGCCGGTAAGCAACGACGCGGCCCCCATTAACACGCAAAGCAGCAGATCGCGGGTGTCTGGAACGACCCCGGCATGCAAAATGCTGCTGAAACTATCGAAATAAAGGGCTACCGGGTTGTAGGCCGCTATGCTGGCGATACCTTCGGGCAGCGCGGAGGTGACCCACACAATTGGCGTCAACCAGAACAGCAGGGGCAGAAATACGTCGATGAAGTGTTTTGCATCCCTTACAGTCACTTGAATGACGCTAAGCGCCAGACCGAACCCCATGATCAGCGCCATGAACGCAATCAGTACAATGGGATAAAAAAACAGAGCGCGTGAAAACACACCACCCAGCATGGGGAATAACGATGCATACACGAGCATGCAGCCCGCCCAGAACACTGCAATCGACAATGCCCCGGAGACGGGTAGCAATATACGCGGGAAGCGTAACTTCCGAATGAGGTTGCCATTATTGATGAGCCATTCCCCGCTCTGTGAAACTATTTGCGCCAGAAGCATCCAGTGGACGACACCTGTTACCAGATGAAGCGCAAAGCGGTCCTGACTGCTGGGCAGGATATAGGTGAAGACCGTGTAATACGTAAGTGTAACTACTAGCGGATTTCCCAATGACCAAACGAAGCCGAGCGTCGCACCCATGTAACGGATTTTAATTTCCTTGGACACGAGATTGATGATCAGGTCACGCCACTTCATGAAGCTTGCACTGCGAGATGACGACATACGGTATCCAGCTATTGATAGGTAGATCAGAAAACGATTTTGACAATCAAGATCATAAATGGATAACCTTATGGCCTCATGCTGCGAGCACATGTTCTCTTCTTTTACAGAGTTACAGCTATAGGACGACGCCTTAGTTACTGTAGGAATATTCTACAAACTACCGACGGCAGCTAAATGGTCCACCCGAGGCCTCGCCACGCCCGATCAGAATCGCAAGGCACTTCCATCCGCGCACGTTGATCTATAACGTCAATGGTCATTCGCAATACGACCGGTCCAGCGATCACTCTTGAACAAGCGAGGCTCCTCATGACCCAAACGTCCTACACCCCGCCGAAGGTCTGGCAGCAGGAAACAAAAGCGGGCGGCACGTTCGCCAGCATCAACCGGCCCGTCGCCGGCCCCACGCACGACAAGGAGCTGCCGGTCGGCAAGCACCCGCTGCAGCTTTATTCGCTGGCCACCCCCAACGGTGTGAAGGTCACGATCATGCTCGAAGAGCTGCTGGCGCTCGGGCACAGCGGTGCGGAATACGATGCCTGGCTGATCCGTATCTCCGAGGGCGATCAGTTCTCCAGCGGTTTTGTCGAGATCAATCCCAATTCCAAGATCCCGGCATTGCTGGATCGAAGCCATGAAACACCTGTTCGGGTATTCGAGTCCGGCTCTATCCTGCTGTACCTGGCCGAAAAGTTTTCCAGCTTCCTGCCCGCCGACCCGGCAGGCCGAACCGAAACGCTGAACTGGCTGTTCTGGCAGATGGGCGCTGCGCCGCATCTGGGCGGCGGTTTCGGGCATTTCTATGCCTACGCGCCGGAGAAACTCGAATACCCCATCAATCGGTTCGCGATGGAGGCCAAGCGCCAACTCGATGTGCTGAACCGTCGCCTGGGCGAGCACCGCTACCTGGCCGGCGACACCTACACGATTGCCGATATCGCGGTCTGGCCATGGTATGGCGCACTGGTGCAGAACAAGGTGTACTCGGCTGCCGAATTCCTCTCGGTACACGAATACCCGCACCTGATTCGCTGGACAGAAGAAATCGCCGCACGCCCTGCCGTCATCAGAGGCCAGAAGGTCAACCGCACCTGGGGCGAAGAAGCCGATCAGGTTCCGGAGCGGCATCAGGCGTCCGATCTGGATAAATAAGGCACACGTCAAGTCCTTCGCGGACAGAAACCTGATGCTACAAACCCACAGGAAACTCTGGAACAGAACGTCCTGATCTGCACGTAAAGTAGCCGACCTTAGCCACCGCCCAAGGACGCGCCTTTATGAGCCGAACAACTGTTCTTCCAGACTTTCGCTTGCAATCGCCCATCAGGTTGCCACGCGGTGGAGTACTTTCAGTATGAGTACTCCCAACACACCGCATACGCCTGTACATGATCGCTTTGATGAAGTGCTCGCCATGATCCGGAGCGCTCGACAGCAGGCCGCACAGGCGGTGAACACCCAATTGATCGAGCTTTACTGGCAAGTCGGCGCCTACATCAGTCGCAAGCTTGAAAACGCTGAATGGGGTGACGCCGTGGTCACCCAGCTTGCCGAGCATCTGGCCACCACCCAGCCAGGACTGCGTGGTTTTACGCGCAGCAACCTCTTTCGCATGCGTCAATTCTATGAGATTTACCGTGCAGAAGAGAAAGTCGCGCCACTGGCGCGACAATTATCCTGATCACATAACCTGATCATTTTCAGCCAGAGCAAGCGTCCTGAAGAACGCGAGTTCTACCTGAAAATGGCAACTCAGGAAAGGTGGTCAAAACGCGAACTTGAACGCCAATTCAAGAACGCTCTATTCGAGCGCACTGTCACCCAGCCAGCCAAAGCCTCGGCGATGCTCAAGGAAACCCGGCCGGCCGCACTGGATATATTCCGTGATGCCTATATGGTGGAGTTTCTGGAGCTGCCACCGGGGCACGCCGAAGCGGACCTGCATGGCGGCTTGTTGAAGCGCCTGAGGGACTTTCTGATCGAGCTAGGCCGCGATTTCTGTTTTGTCGGCTCCGAGTACGCGTTGCAGGTCGGCAGCCAGGACTTTGCTCTGGATCTGCTGTTTTTCCATCGAGGCCTCAATTGCCTCGTTGCCATTGAACTCAAGGTCGGCCGCTTTGAGCCCGAATACCTCGGCAAACTGGACTTCTACCTGGAAGCGCTGGACCGCAACGAACGCAAATCCCATGAAAACCCGGCCATTGGCGTCTTACTCTGCGCCAGCAAAAACGACGAAGTCGTCGAGTACGCTCTGAACCGCTCGCTTTCACCCGCGTTGATTGCCGAGTACCTGACCCGCCTGCCGGACAGACAGTTACTGCAAGCGAAACTGCATGAGTTCTACGCGAGCGCTGTGTTGAACGATCAGTGATACCTGCCAGGCGCACGATGCATTACGCTTGCGGGTACCTGAGCCGCAGCCTGCAAGCCTTTTCGACCCGGAGCCTCTAATGCCGCAAGACAAAGACCCCCGTGCCCACACCGCCCTGTCGCAACGCGGCCGCAGCGCCGGCAGCGGGCCCGGGATTGCGGTCAACCCACCCGTCGTGCGCCTCAGTACGGTGCTGTTCGACAGTCTGGAAAGCTTGCGGCAGGCGGAAATTCGCACCACGGGGCCGGAGCGCTCGTTGACTTACGGTGCCAACGGCAATCCGACCGCATTTGCCTTGCAGGACCTGATCTCCGAGCTCGAAGGCGCACACGGCACCTGCCTGTACCCGACCGGGCTGGCCGCAGTGGCACAGATGCTTCAATCGTTTCTGCGCCCAGGCGATCATGTCCTGATCACCGAATCGGTCTATGGCCCTGTTCGACGGCTGGCGAAAACCATGCTGACCGCCTTCGACATCCAGTTCGACTTCTACGCGGCCGACGGCAGTAACGTGGAATCGCTGATCAAGGCCAACACCCGGATGATCTATGCCGAGGTGCCCGGCTCGCTGACATTCGACATGTGTGACCTGCCCGCTCTGTCACAGCTGTGCAAAGCAAGGAATCTGCTGCTGGCTGTGGATAACTCTTGGGGCTCGGGGGTACTGTACAAGCCGCTGGAGCTGGGCGCGGACATTTCGCTGATGGCCCTGACCAAGTACGTGGCCGGCCATTCCGACGTGATGATGGGCAGCGTCAGCACCACCGAAGCGCATTGGCATACCCTGAAAACCATGAACACCGCCGTGGGCAATACCGTCAGCCCCGACGATGCCTATCTGGTGCTGCGCGGTGCCCGCAGCCTGGCGGCGCGCATGGCCATGCATGAGCGCCATGCGCTGCAGATCGCACAATGGCTGCAGGCCCAGCCTCAGGTTGCCCGCGTGCTCTATCCCGCTTTGCCGGACGATCCGGGCCACGCGATCTGGAAGCGCGATTTCCATGGCTGCAACGGCTTGCTCAGTTTCGAATTCAACACTGCTGACCGGCAGGTGCTGGATCGCTTTACCGGCGCGTTGAAACTGTTCGGGATCGGTTATTCCTGGGGCGGTTTCGAAAGTCTGATCACTGAGGTCGAGCAGTATGGTCCTGACAAGGGCGTTGGCCCGATGCTGCGGCTGCAGATTGGCCTGGAAAGCCCGGAAGATCTGATCGCTGACCTGCAGAACGGGTTTGCGGCAGGCTGACCGCGACGGTCGCTCACAGAGCGCGGCTCCGTCGCCGCAATTTGCCCAGACGCCCTCGCTCTGCTAGTGTCGCGCGGTTTAACCTCTACCGGAAATGCCCCATGGCCCGCAAGAAAGCTGCACTGGATTTCGAACAGTCACTCGCTGATCTGCAAGCGCTGGTAGAGCGGCTGGAGAACGGCGAGTTGTCTCTGGAAGACTCCCTGACCGCCTTCGAACAAGGCGTGCGCCTGACCCGCGACTGCCAGAGCGCCCTCACCCAGGCCGAACAGAAGGTCCAGGTACTGCTGGAGCGCGATGGCGAACTGAGCGAAGAGCCGTTCGACGATGCGGAACTTCCCGAATGATCGCGAGCTATCAAGCGCAAAGCCAGACTCGCGTCAACGCAGCACTCGAAAAACTGTTTCAGGCACCGAGTCCTGAGCTGAACCGCCTTTACGAAGCCATGCGCTACAGCGTGATGAACGGCGGCAAGCGCGTGCGCCCGCTGCTGGCCTATGCGGCCTGCGAAGCGCTGGGCGGCGTAGCCGAAGATGCCAACGGCGCAGCCTGTGCGGTTGAACTGATTCATGCTTACTCGCTGGTGCACGACGATCTACCGGCGATGGACGATGACGACCTGCGTCGCGGCCAGCCGACCACGCACAAGGCCTTCGATGAAGCCTGTGCGATCCTGGCAGGTGACGGCCTGCAAAGCCTGGCGTTCACTGCGCTGCTAGCGCCGCACCTGACCTCACGTGATGCTGAAACGCGTCTGCAGATGGTCAACACCCTCGCAGCCGCTGCCGGGCCAGCAGGTATGGTGGGCGGGCAGGCGATCGATCTGGGCTCAGTAGGACTGAAGCTTGATCAGGCAGCTCTGGAATACATGCATCGGCACAAGACCGGTGCGTTGATCGAAGCCAGCGTCCGGCTTGGCGCACTGGCCAGTGGTCAAGCCGATCAGCCCCGTCTTGACGCCTTGCAGGTCTATGCGCGCGCGGTCGGTCTGGCCTTTCAGGTTCAGGACGACATTCTCGATGTCGAAAGCGATACTGCTACCCTCGGCAAGCGTCAGGGTGCCGACATCGCTCGCGACAAGCCGACCTACCCTGCGTTGCTAGGCCTGGAAGCGGCCAAGCACTATGCACTGGAACTGCGTGATCAGGCGCTGACGGCGCTGAGCCCGTTCGATGCCGCCGCAGAGCCGTTGCGCGAGCTGGCACGCTATATCGTCGAACGCCGCCACTGATCACCGTCACCGAAACCGGAAATCTGCTGAATCAACCACGGTTCGTCAGGTCTCAGTCATTAAGCGTGTGAGTCGGCGGACCATCCGCCGGCTCACTTCATGGGCAGCTTGCGATGCATAAGGTAAACTGCCGCCTCTTTTACTTATAACGATTCGCCTGATGCCCACGACGTTCAAAGAGATCCCCCGCGAGCGCCCGGTCACGCCGTTGCTCGACCGAGCCGATACCCCGCACGGCCTGCGCCGTCTGGGCGAAGCCGAGCTGGAAACCCTGGCCGATGAACTGCGCCTGGAATTGCTGTATTCCGTTGGCCAGACCGGAGGGCATTTTGGTGCCGGTCTTGGGGTCATCGAGCTGACCATCGCGCTGCATTACGTTTTCGACACCCCGGACGACCGTCTGGTGTGGGACGTGGGTCATCAAGCCTATCCGCACAAGATCCTCACCGGCCGTCGCGCGCGCATGTCCACCCTGCGCCAGAAGGATGGGGTGGCGGCCTTTCCACGTCGTAGCGAGAGCGAGTACGACACCTTTGGCGTCGGGCACTCCAGCACTTCTATCAGCGCCGCCCTCGGCATGGCGATTGCCTCGCGCCTGCTAGGCAGCGAGCGCAAATCCATTGCCGTGATCGGCGACGGTGCGCTGACTGCCGGCATGGCCTTCGAAGCGTTGAACCACGCGCCGGAAGTGGCAGCCAACATGCTGGTGATTCTCAACGACAACGACATGTCGATCTCGCGCAATGTCGGCGGCCTGTCGAATTACCTGGCCAAGATTCTTTCCAGCCGCACGTACAGCAGCATGCGCGAAGGCAGCAAAAAGGTGCTTTCGCGCCTGCCCGGGGCCTGGGAAATCGCGCGTCGCACCGAAGAATACGCCAAAGGCATGCTGGTCCCGGGCACGCTTTTCGAAGAGTTGGGCTGGAACTACATCGGCCCTATAGATGGCCACGACCTGCCGACCCTGATTGCTACGCTGCGCAACATGCGTGACCTGAAAGGCCCGCAGTTTCTGCACGTCGTGACCAAGAAAGGTAAAGGTTTTGCGCCAGCCGAAGTCGACCCGATCGGTTATCACGCCATTACCAAGCTTGAGCCGCTGAATGCGCCTGTCGCCCAGAAGAAGATCAGCGCGCCGAAGTATTCCGGGGTGTTCGGTCAGTGGATCTGCGACATGGCCGAGGCTGACTCACGGCTGGTGGGCATCACGCCAGCAATGAAGGAAGGCTCTGACCTGGTTGCATTCAGCGAGCGCTTTCCAGAACGCTACTTCGATGTTGCCATAGCCGAACAACACGCTGTAACGCTGGCGGCCGGTATGGCCTGCGAAGGCAGCAAGCCGGTCGTGGCTATCTACTCGACCTTCCTGCAGCGCGGCTACGATCAACTGGTGCATGACGTCGCGGTGCAGAACCTCGACGTACTGTTCGCCATCGACCGCGCCGGGCTTGTGGGCGAAGACGGCCCGACTCACGCAGGCAGCTTCGACCTGTCCTACCTGCGCTGCATCCCCGGCATTGTGGTCATGACGCCGAGTGACGAAAATGAACTGCGCAAGCTGCTCAGCACCGGTTACCTGCACACAGGCCCCGCGGCAGTGCGCTACCCACGCGGCACCGGTCCGAACGCGTTGATCGAGGCAGGTCTTGACCCCGTCGAAATCGGCAAGGGCGTTGTGCGTCGTCAGGGCCAAGGCGTTGCGATACTGGTGTTTGGCGTGCAACTGGCCGATGCGCTGGTGGTGGCCGGAAAGCTGGATGCGACGGTGATCGACATGCGTTTCGTCAAGCCGCTGGACGAGGGTCTGGTGCGAGAAGCGGCCGCCGGTCACGAACTGCTGGTTACGCTGGAGGAGAACGCAGTGATGGGCGGTGCCGGTGCTGCGGTCAGCGAGTTTCTGGCACGCGCCAATATCCTCAAGTCGGTATTGCACCTGGGCCTGCCGGACACCTATGTCGAGCATGCCAAGCCTGCGCAGATGCTGGCTGAGTGCGGGCTGGACGCCCAAGGGATCGAAGCGGCGATCAATGAGCGGTTGGCGTTGATTGGTTGAATGGCAGAGGTTCCTCACGCGCCGAGCGTGAGGAACGATCACCACGACCCCGGACGCAGCAATCCTGATAACATGCTGCGCACTTCGACACTGCCGCGATGCCAGCCGATGCCTCATGTGACCCGCTCCGCCTCCACGCCTGAATTGACCTCGGTGTTCGCTGCCTTGCAGCAGCACTTTCTGCAGGTCGTCGTTCCGCTCTGGCAGGGCCCTGGCTGGAACGCACAATTGGCATTGCCTTACGAAGCGCTCGACGCCAACGATCAGCCTCTAGTGCCGCAACGCTATCGCGCCATGGCCTGTGCACGTCAATTGTTTCTGTTTTCCAGCCTTATCGATAACGTCGAAGTACCGAACGCCCGAGCCCGCGCCGCTGAGCTGTTTCGCTCCCTGCAACAGCACTTCCACGATGCCGAGCATGGCGGCTGGTTCTATAGCATCGATCCGCAGGGCAAACCTCTGGATCGCCGCAAGGACCTCTACACTCACGCCTTCATTATTTTCGCCTGCGCACATTACTGGGCGCAGGTGCAGGACCCGCTGGCAGAGTCCGTGCTCAATGCGGCGCTCAGTGTTGTAGCGGAGCGCTTTGCCGACGATGACGGGCTGTACGAAGCGCAACTCGATGAAGACTGGTCGACGCTGGGCACCGGCCCGCTCCAGAACCCCTTGATGCATCTGGCAGAGGCGTTTCTGGCAACGCTGTCGGTGCGCGCCGACCCTGCAACCCAGTCAGCGCTGGACGCCCTGGTTATCCACATGCAGCGCCGCTTTGTCGACACCGCCACCGGCGTGATGCTGGAGAAACCCTTGGGCGCTGTGGATAACTGGTACGAGCCAGGTCATCAGTTCGAATGGTTCTTCCTGCTGCAATCGTCGCCAGAGCTGCACGGGCGCGAGCTGCACGAATCCATGACCCGCGCGTTTGCATACGCTCAGGCACAGGGTGTCGAGGCAAAGAGCGGCGCAGTGACCGCAATGCTGACACTTGATGGCACGGTACGCGACGCCACCCAGCGGATCTGGGCTCAGGCGGAATACCTGCGAGCCATGGCCATGCGGCCGGAGGGCGAGGCGAGCTTGACGGAGCAACTGTCAGCCTTTGCGCAGCGCTTCCTGCATGCCAAAGGCTGGAATGAGTGCGTGGAGCCCGATGGCACGGTCAGCCGCAGCGACATGCCGTCGACCACGCCTTACCACCTGGCAACCTGTTACATCGGGCTGGCCGACTTTGTCGAGAACCGCTTCGTGAACGCTTTCCCGCCGCCGACGCATGTAGAAGACTGATCGATCGAACCGCACCATCTGTGCGGCCCGATCAGCAAACAATCAACCGCGGTTACGATCAATCGCAAAACCGGCCCAGGTCTGGCTGACTGGCATCAGTTCCAGGCTGTTGATATTGACGTGCGCTGGCGTGCTCATGATCCAGAAGATAGTGTCGGCTATGTCCTGCGGCTGAATCGGCTCGGCGCCCGCGTAAGTGGCGTCGTACTTGGCCTGGTCGCCGCCGAAACGCACCAGCGAGAACTCGCTCTCGCACAGCCCGGGCTCCAGGTTGGTGACGCGTACGCCAGTGCCGATCAGGTCGTTACGCAGGTTCAGCGAGAACTGCCCGACAAACGCCTTGGTGCCACCGTAGACGTTACCACCCGGATAAGGATAGTTGCCGGCTACCGAGCCTAGGTTGACGATACTTGCGCCGCGACCATGCGCAATCAGGCGTGGAAGCAACAGGCGTGTGGTGTAGACCAGACCTTTGACGTTGGTGTCGATCATGGTGTCCCAGTCATCCAGATCGCACTTGGGCGCAGGGTCGATCCCCAGCGCCAGACCGGCGTTGTTGATCAGCCCGCGAATACTGCCGAACTCTTCAGGCAAATCTGCGATGGCACTCTCCATTGCCTTGCGGTCACGCACATCCAGTACCAGCGTATGCACCTTGGTCTGCTTCGACAGCTCGGCGCTCAACGCGGCAAGACGGTCCTCGCGACGGCCAGTCAATACCAGCGACCAGCCTGCTTCGGCAAAACGGCGGGCACAGGCCTCACCGAAACCGGAAGTAGCGCCCGTGATGAATACAGTGGAAGTCATTTCGTTCTCCTGACCTGGCGCGAAAAAACAGCGCACCTGTTAATAAGTTCTGACGAGGGCAGCAGAATGCCCGTCAGCGGCACGTCGATGCAACAACCCAATGTATTTGTACAAAAAACAACCAACTCAAGCCGAGTCATACGCCACGGGCCTTGCAGGGAGTTTTGCCCACCTTATCCACAGTCAGACACACAATCTCTGGGGGCAAGTCGGTCATGCTGAAAGTCCCGTCGTTCGGGGCTTCCAGCAGATCCGGAGAAGTTTTCACCTTGACTTTGCCCGATACTGCCAGGACGCCACCAGGCGTCAGAAAATCGTGATGGCCTGTAGCCCAGACGCAGTAACGGCTGGATCACTATTTCCAAGGCTTGTTAACAGACTTATCCACAGGCTGTGTAACTGAAAAAGCTGTATGAACGACCAGTTTCAATGCTGTTGACAACCCCCCCTGAAAGCCAGTCCAAAACCCTTGATCAAAATTTAATCAATCCTCTACAGGCCTTATGCATAAAGGCCTTCAGGCACATACTCCCAAGTTATTAACAGCCGGTTCCACAGTAAACCTGAACAAGTCAAAACAGTGACAAAACAACCATTTGCAGCGGTTTTATGTCGCACCTGGCAGCGCCGTCAAAATTGTTTTCCACAATTGCAAAAAGCGACACCCCGGATGTTTGCACATTCGGGGCGCGCGTCGAAAACGGCAGGGTTTTGACGAACTCAGTGTCCGCCCAGATAAGCGTTCCTGACCTCTTCATTTACAAGCAATTCCTTGCCCGTGCCGGACAGCCGGATCTCGCCATTGACCATCACGTAGGCGCGATCAGACAGCTTCAGCGCATGGTTGGCGTTCTGCTCGACCAGAAAGATCGTCATGCCGGTCGCTGCCAGTTCCCGCAGGGTCGAGAAGATCTGTTTGACGATGATCGGCGCCAGCCCCAGGCTCGGCTCGTCGAGCAACAGCAACTTGGGACGACTCATCAGCGCGCGGGCGATGGCGAGCATTTGCTGCTCGCCACCGGACATGGTCATGGCGCGCTGATTGCGGCGCTCCTTGAGCCTGGGGAACAGTTCGAACATGCGCTGCATGTCTTCGACCGAATGCTTGTCGCCAATCGGGATAGTGCCCATCATCAGGTTCTCCTCGACCGACATGTCGGGGAACACCCGCCGCCCTTCCGGCGACTGCGCAATGCCATTGGACGCGATGTAGTGCGAGGACTTCTGGGTGATGTCCGTGCCTTGATAAATGATCTGCCCACTGGCAGCGCGCGGCTGGCCGAAGATCGACATCAGCAGCGTGGACTTGCCCGCACCGTTGGAGCCGATCAGGCTCACCGTTTCGCCCTCGTTTATGTGCAGCGAGACCTTCTTCAAAGCCTGAATCGGCCCGTAAAACACATCGATCTCTTTCAGTTCGAGGATCGGCTTGCTCATACCAACTCCTCTTCATCAGCGCCCAGGTACGCGGCGATCACTTTCGGATCGTTCCGGATCTGTTCCGGCCCGCCCATGGCAATCACGTTGCCGTGGTCAAGCACCACAATATCGTCGGAAATGCCCATGACCATGCCCATATCGTGCTCGATCAGCACAATGGTCATGTCGTGTTCATCGCGCAGCAGGCGGATCATGCCGCTGAGCGCCTCGGTTTCCTGCGGGTTGAGACCGGCAGCAGGTTCATCCAGACAGATCACCTGCGGGCGCGTGCACATGGCCCGGGCGATTTCCAGGCGCCGTTGCTGCCCGTAGGACAGCTCTCCGGCCAGACGATTGGCACAATCCACCAGGTCCACGACTTCCAGCCAGTAGAACGCCGTATTGAGCGCGTCTTCCTCAGCCTTGCGGTAGCCTTTGGTGTTGAGGATCCCGCTGATCAGGCTGCGGTTGACCCACATGTGCTGAGCAACCAGCAGGTTTTCAACGACCGACATTTCCTTGAACAGACGAATGTTCTGAAACGTACGCGCAAGCCCTGCCCTGTTGACCAGATGGGTACCGCCGAACATTTTGTAGTACACCCGGCTGAAGAAGCTTTTCGGCGAAACAAAGTCGGTTGCCTTGAACGGCTCGCCCAGCAGCCTGATCACGTTGGTGGTCTTGTTGCGGGTGTGCAACTCGATGCGGCCGCCTGTGGCCTTGTAGAAACCGGTCAGGCAGTTGAACACGGTGGTCTTGCCTGCACCGTTGGGGCCGATCAAAGCGAAGATAGAATTGCGACGGACTTTGAGGCTGACATCGCTGAGAGCCTTGATGCCGCCGAAGTGCATCATCAGGTGCTCGACGGAAAGAATCACTTCATTACTCATCGCGCACCTCCTTCTGTCACCAGTGCACCCTTGCGCGGTTTCACGCCAGTGCGGCTGATGCGGATAAGCCCGCGTGGGCGCCAGATCATCATCAACACCATCAGGATGCCGAACAGCAGCACGCGGTACTCGGAGAAGCTGCGCAGCAGTTCAGGCGCTACAGTCAGCACGAACGCAGCGATAACCACCCCTACGGTCGACCCCATACCACCCAGCACCACAATCGCCAGAATCAGTGCAGACTCGAAGAAGGTGAATGACGTCGGGTTGACGAAACCCTGATAGCTGGCGAAAAACACTCCGGCCAGCCCCGCCGTCGAAGCACCGATGGTGAACGCCGAGAGCTTGACCAGTACATGATTGAGGCCCATTGAACGGCAGGCAATCTCATCCTCGCGCAGGGCTTCCCAGGCGCGGCCGATCGGCATGCGAGTCAGACGATGCTTGATGAACAACACGGCCAGCACGAC
The DNA here is from genome assembly GCF_022836805.1 of Pseudomonas sp. RGM 3321. Lineage (NCBI taxonomy): Bacteria > Pseudomonadati > Pseudomonadota > Gammaproteobacteria > Pseudomonadales > Pseudomonadaceae > Pseudomonas > Pseudomonas sp. RGM 3321. Next base: position 236,988 of record NZ_JALHBH010000119.1, on the reverse strand, counting down.
GAGAAACAGCACGGTGTAGATGAACAGGAATTTCAGGTCCGGGTTGTAATCGAAGCCGAAATATTCATGAATCGGAATGCCACCGTCCTTGGCACGACGCCCGAACTCCAGGCCGAAAAAGGTCGGTGACGGCACCGGCACACCATTCGGACCGCCCGTGAACGACAGCCAGTTATTCAGCACCAGACGGATGATTTCCCCGAAGCCCAGCGTCACGATGGCCAGATAATCGCCATGCATGCGTAACACCGGAAAGCCCAGGATACATCCGGCCAGTGCCGCCGCAATTGCCGCCAGCGGCAGCGCCGACCAGAAGCCCAGGCCAAGGTACTGATAACCGAGCGCCAAGCCATAGGCTCCAATGGCGTAGAACGCCACGTAGCCCAGATCGAGCAGGCCGGCCAGGCCGACCACGATATTCAGGCCCAGCCCCAGCAATACGTAGATCAGCCCGAGGATAACCACGGTCAGAATGTACTTGTTGGCGAAGATCGGAAACACGATGGCAATCACGATCAGTAGCGGAATGATCCAGTACAGGCGGGACTTGTGATCAGGCTTGAGCACATGCACGCCGGAGTCGGAGCTTTCGAAGCTCTGGGAAACACGTATGCCTTTGGGTGTTTGCAGAAACAGGCTGATCAGAAAACGACCGACCATGACCACGGCCACCAGCCAGGCCACGCGGGTGGGTTGCAGGTTGAAGCTGTAGCCATCGAGCACAATCCCGACGATGGGACCGAACACGATCAGTGCCAGCAGCCCCGCAACCACGGCATCTATCAGGCTTTTCTTGATTTCAACAGGTTTGACGACAGGAGCAGCAACAGGAGCGGACATACTTATACCTTCGCCACGAGTGGGCGACCCAGCAGGCCTTGGGGACGGAAAATCAGGATCAGCACCAACAGGCCGAAACTGAACACGTCTTTGTAATCGGAGTTGATCAGGCCGGAGAACTGCGACTCGGCAACCCCCAGGATCAAACCGCCCAACATGGCGCCCGGCAGCGAGCCGATCCCGCCCAGCACCGCGGCAGTGAACGCCTTGATGCCGATGATGAAGCCGGCATAGAAGTCGAACGTACCGTAATTCATGGTGATCAGCACACCGGCCAGCGCCGCCATGGCAGCACCGATGATGAACACGTAGGAGATGACCCGATCAGTGTTGATGCCAAGGATCGACGCCATCTTGCGGTCCTGCTGCGTGGCGCGGCACATGCGGCCCAGCTTGGTGTATTTGATGATGTAGGTCAGCACGCCCATGCCCACAAAAGCGGCGATGAGAATGAAGATCTTGGTGTAGGTGATCTGCACGAATCCGCTGCCGACTTCAAAGCGCCACGCACCTTCGAGCAGCGTAGGCACGCCTTGCTGGCGCGCACCCTGGCTGATCTGTGCGTAGTTCTGCAGGATCAGGGAAATGCCGATAGCGCTGATCAGCGGCGCCAGACGGGTCGAGTTGCGCAGTGGCTTGTACGCCACGCGCTCGATGACGAAGCCGTAAACACCGGTAACCACGATGGTGAAGACCAGCGTGCCGAGAATCAGGAATGGAAAGGATTCCAGTCCGAAGAAAGACAGAACCGCCAGACCGATAGCGGCCAGGTAGGCGGAAATCATATATACGTCGCCGTGGGCGAAGTTGATCATGCCGATGATGCCGTAGACCATCGTATAGCCGATGGCAATGAGGCCATAGACAGACCCGAGGGTGAGTCCGTTGACCATTTGTTGCAGGAAGATCCCATCCATCACGCACGCTCACACTGAAAGGCAGCTCAGCACCCTGCCGCTCACACCCTCGTGAGGTGCGACCGACAGGTCCGAAAACAATAAAAGAGATGCAGGCTCGCTCATGGGCGAGCCCATCACCGGGTCAGCGTCTGCCGGACAGAACTGACACGAGGTCTATCTCACTTCTGTTTTTCGAGTTGCTTGTATTTGCCGGTGGCGTCCCACTGGTAAACCACATAGTCGGAGACTTTCAGGTCGCCTTTGGCATCCCAGGCTTTTTCACCCATGACAGTCTTGACCGGATGCGCTTTGAGCCACTCTGCGGCTTTGTCGCCCTTGTTGGATTTGGCACCATTGAAACCGGCAGCCAGGGCCTGTATGGAAGCGTACGCGTAGAGGGTATAGCCTTCAGGCTCGTAACCGGACTTGCGGAATTGGTCCACGACTGCCTTGCTATCCGGCAGTACGCGCGGGTCGGCACCGAAGGTCATGTACACGCCGTCAACGTATTGCGCACCACCGGCAGTGGTGACCAGTTCGTCAGTCACGATACCGTCATCGGACATGAACTTGACGTCCTTGAGGCCCTGCTCGCGCATCTGACGAACCAGTGGACCGGCTTCCGGATGCAGGCCACCGAAGTACACAACGTCGGCACCGGTCGAGCGGATTTTCGTTACCAGAGCACTGAAATCCTTTTCGCCACGGGTCAGACCTTCCTCAAGCACCGGCTTCACGCCGCGCGCTACCAGTTGTTTGGCAGTGGCATCAGCAAGCCCTTTACCGTACGTGTCCTTGTCATTGATGACCGCGACTTTCTTGCCCTTGAGCACATCAACGATGTAATCACCGGCGACCACACCCTGCTGATCGTCACGACCGCACATGCGGAACATTTCCTTCAGGCCACGCTCGGTCACCGTCGGGTTGGTCGAACCCGGCGTGATGGCAATCACCCCGGCATCGCTGTAAACCTCTGAAGCCGGAATGGTCGATGACGAGCAGAAGTGCCCGACCACGCCGATCACTTTGTCCTGGTCAACCAGACGGTTGGCCACTGCCACAGCCTGTTTAGGCTCACAGGCGTCATCGCCCGCGACCAGCACGATTTTTTCCCCGTTGACACCGCCCGCCGCGTTGATCGCGTCGGCCGCTGCCTGTGCACCTTTCATGTATTGCTGACCAAATGATGCGTTCGCGCCGGTCATCGGACCCGCAACGCCGATTTTCACGTCCGCCTGTGCAAACGAAGACACGCCCAATGCAGTTGCCACTGCGATTGCCAGAAAACCTTTCCTGTAAAACGTATGCGACATGAGTGGTGCTCCTGAGGATATTTTTTTAATTAGCAGTGCGGTTACGTGATTGCCCGGATACGCGTTTGCTTAGAGCAAGGCCCGTGCCATCACTTTTTTCTTATTGAAAATGTAATGCTTTTCCTGCCATTCAGTGACATGACTGCTCAAGTCGCAGGCCGTACAACCGCTTTAGACGCCAAAGGTGCAACCCTCACAATAAAAAGGGCAACCCAAGCCGGATCTAATAGCAACCCGGCCAAATACCGTTGGACAACCCACCTGTAACAACACGCGTCACCGAATTGCACATGCTCGGTGCGCGAACGCTACGAGACGCACCATTTGAGGCTAGCGGATTCAGCCGAAACTGCCGGAATCAACGTCTGAATCTGAAACGCGCGTCTCGCACCCGCAGTAATAACCTTCCCGCATGCGACCGACAAACGACCTTTAAGCGAGATATCATTCCGATTATTCATATTGCCCGTGCCTGCACCCTCGCGCCTCGAACAGAGAAACCATCATGCTGAACAAACGTCATCTGCCCTCGATAGCCGCGCTGCAATGCTTTGAGGCGGTGACCCGGCACCTGAGCTTCACCCGCGCGGCCGAAGAACTCAACCTGACCCAGAGCGCCGTCAGCAAACAGGTCGCGCAGCTCGAGGAGCTGGTTCAGCATCTGCTGTTTCAGCGCGTCCGCCGACGTTTGCAGTTGACGCCAGCCGGGGCGCTGTATCTGGCCGAAGTGCGCAAGATCCTGACCCAGATAGAGATGTCCACGCACTTCCTGCGCTCTTATGGCGGCGAGACCGAGGTGCTGCGGGTCTCGACGCCGTCGACCTTCGGTGCCCGCTGGCTGGTGCCGCGCCTGAAGGGCTGGCGCTTGCGTCACCCGCATATTCACTTGGACCTGATCAACGAACAGGAGTCTGACGACCTGATCAAGGGACGTTGTGACGTATCGTTCTATTTCGGCCAGGCCGCCATACCGGGCGCGGAAAGCGTGAAGCTGTTTGGCGAAGAACTGGTAGCGGTGTGTTCGCCTGAGAGCTTGCCGGAAGCCCCCCTCAGCGATCCGACGCAGTTGAGCGAACTGGTCCTGCTGCAGAATGCATTCCGCCCCGAAGCCTGGCACGAATGGTTCGAAAGCCAGGGCTATCACACCGACCACAGTTATCACGGGCCGCGTTTTGAGACGTTCTATATGTGCATCCGCGCCGCCCAGGTCGGCTGCGGTGTCGCACTGTTGCCACGCTTTCTGGTCGAGGAAGAACTGGCAGAGAACAAGCTGGTAATTGCATGGGATTACGCATTGCCCAGCACTAATAGTGCGTACTACCTGTCCTATCCGGAACACACTGCCGACGTGCCCAAAATCCGGGTTTTTCTGCAGTGGATGCTGGAACAGTTGGATCAACCGGCCCGTTAAGGGCGACAATGCCCACCCATCCGGCCGTGAGCTTTCCGTGGTGACAGACAGGAAGTCGCGGGTCCGACATTATCCGGCTGCTCTGGAGAGCCCGATTCAATGAGCGAGAGCGCCTTTTCAAATCGTATCGTGCAAAGCCTGCTCGACACCGATTTCTACAAACTGACCATGATGCAAGCGGTGCTGCACAACTACCCTAACGTCGACGTTGAGTGGGAGTTTCGGTGCCGCAACGGGGAGGATCTTCGCCCCTATCTGGACGAGATCAGACACCAGATCGAGTTGCTGTGCGAGCTGTCCCTGAGCCCGGAACACTTGGCTTTTCTGGAGCGCATCACGTTCATAAAACCGGACTTTCTGAGGTTTCTGGGACTGTTCCGCTTTAACACCCGCTATGTTAAAACCAGCATCGAAAACGATGAGCTGTGCATTCGTCTGCACGGCCCCTGGCTGCACGTCATTCTGTTCGAAGTGCCACTGCTGGCGATCGTCAGCGAGGTGCGCAACCGGTATCGCTATCCTGACACCCTGCTCAGTCAGGCGCGGGATCGTCTGTATGACAAGTTCGAATGGCTGACCACCCACGCCACCGCCGATGAACTGGCCGAATTGAAAGTGGCGGACTTCGGCACGCGCAGGCGTTTTTCCTATCGCGTGCAGGAAGAAATGCTTGGCGTCCTGAAAAACGACTTCCCAGGCCAGTTTGTCGGCACCAGCAACGTTCATCTGGCGCGTCAGCTTGACCTGAAACCACTGGGCACAATGGCTCACGAATGGATCATGGCCCACCAACAACTGGGACCGCGCCTGATCGACAGCCAGATTGCCGCGCTTGATTGCTGGGTCCGCGAGTACCGCGGCCTGTTGGGTATCGCACTGACAGACTGCATCACCACTGACGCGTTCCTGAATGACTTCGATCTGTACTTCGCCAAACTGTTCGACGGTTTACGCCATGATTCGGGCGACCCGGTGAAGTGGGCCGAAAAATGCATCTCGCATTACCAGAAGCTCGGTATCGACCCGATGAGCAAGACGCTGGTGTTTTCCGACGGGCTGAACCTGCCCAAGGCGCTCGATATCTTCCGGGCATTGCGCGGACGTATCAATGTCAGCTTCGGTATCGGCACCAACCTGACCGCCGACATACCCGGCATCGCGCCCATGAATATGGTGCTGAAAATGACCGCATGCGCCGGTCAGGCTGTGGCAAAGATTTCCGACGAGCCCGGCAAGACGCAGTGCAAGGACCCGAACTTTGTCGCCTACCTGCGGCATGTGTTCAAGGTGCCGGATTTGCCGAGCCCAGAAAAACCAGCTTGAATTGTCCTACTTACGAGGAGTGAATCATGCACGCCGTACAGCGCCAGATTGCTGAACAGCTTAAGGTCCAGCCACCTTTCGCGGACCAGAACGCGTTGCAGGCAGAAGTCGCCCGCCGCGTCAGCTTCATCAAGGAGTGTCTGCAGAACGCGCGGCTCAAGACCTTGGTGCTAGGCATCAGTGGCGGAGTCGACTCATTGACTGCGGGATTGCTCGCACAACGCGCAGTCAAAGAATTGCGCGCGAGTACAGGTGATAACAGCTACCGCTTTATCGCCGTGCGCTTGCCCTATGTCGTGCAAGCCGATGAGCACGAGGCTCAGGCTTCGGTCGACTTCATCGAACCGGACGAGCGCCATACCATCAACATCGGTAGCAGCGTCAAGGCGCTGGCTGCCGAGGTGAAGGCGTTCGATGGGCTGCCGGCCAGCTCGGTGGATTTCGTCCTCGGCAACACCAAGGCGCGTATGCGCATGGTCGCGCAGTACACTGTCGCCGGCGCTTATCAGGGGCTGGTGATCGGTACTGACCACGCTGCCGAAGCGGTGATGGGCTTCTTCACCAAGTTCGGCGACGGCGCATGCGATCTGGCACCGTTGAGCGGCCTGGTGAAAAACCAGGTACGCGCCATCGCCCGCCATTTCGGCGCACCGGAATCACTGGTCGAGAAAGTACCGACGGCGGACCTGGAAGACCTGTCCCCCGGCAAACCGGACGAAGCCTCGCACGGCGTGACGTACGCCGAAATCGACGCTTTCCTGCACGGTGAACCGGTGCGTGAAGAGGCCTTCAAGATCATCTGCGAAACTTACGCCAAGACCCAGCACAAACGCGAATTGCCGTACGCGCCTTGAGTGTGTGCGTGCGGAACGAGAGAGCAGCAACACTATTGTGCCCATGCTCCGCGTGGGTACGCCTTTCTGGACGCTCTGCGTCCGCTTCTGAATGTGCGGCGTGGCACAGTTCTGTGACGCGGAGCGTCACCCACGGCATTCCCACGCTGGAGCGTGCGGAACGATAATCTCAACTATCGTGCGACGCTCCGCGTCGGCATGCCGTTCTGGACGCTCCGCGTCCTCGTTCGGGGGCGTGTCGTTACTTCAGGGTCACAGCGCCTTTCATCATGCTGATGTGCCCGGGGAATGTGCAGAAGAATTGATATTCCCCGGCAGGGTCCAGTTTGGACACGTCAAACGTCACCGAACTACTTTCGCCAGCGCCAATGACTTTAGTGTGGGCGATGACGCGGCTGTCGTCCGGCTTCAAATATTCTTTATCGATGCCCGCCGCCATGCCGTCGGTAACGATTGCCTGGGTATCGGACTTCTTGCTCAGCACCCAGTTATGGCCCATGACGTTCTTCGGCAGACTGCCGGAGTGAGTCAAGTTGACGGTGAATTCCTTGCAGCTCTTGTCGATCTCAATGGCTTTGGTGTCGTACATCATCTGATCGGTCGAATCGACTGTGGCTGAACACTCGGCAGCCAGCAACTGGCTACTGGCCAACGACAACAGCGAAATCGCTACAAGCTTGCGAATCATTTGAATCTCCAGGGCAGGACTTGATTAACGTTATAACTAACGTAAGAAGAGAGTGCCCGATCAGGGCCGGGGTTCCAAGGACGTGCGTCAAATGGTCCTTCGGGCGCTCGCGACGGAGCGCCCCACTGAATAACGATTCACAGAGACAGGTAATTAGGCACTGACCGGCATTACCGTCACCCGAACATCGGGATCATGCGTGCCACCGCCCAGAATCACGCCGCGCAAAGGCGATACGTCGGAGAAATCACGCCCCCAGGCCAGGCTGATGTGCTCCAGCGCAGGTTGCACATTGTTGGTGGGGTCAAAGTCAACCCAGCCAGAGGCCGGACAGAACACCGATACCCAGGCATGCGAGGCATCGGCACCGATCAGCCGGGGCTGGCCTGGTGGTGGCTGGGTGAGCAGATAACCACTGACGTAGCGCGCCGCCAGACCTCGAGAGCGCAGGCACGCCAGCATCAAGTGGGCGAAGTCCTGACACACACCCCGTCGCCGCTCCAGCACTTCCATCAAGGGCGTGGCGACCTGAGTCGCCTCGTCATCGAAGGTGAATTCGTCAAAAATCTTTTCCATCAAGGCCTGTACGCCCAGCAACAATGGGCGTCCCGGCGGGAAACACTCTTGAGAAAACTCGACGAACGAACGCTTCAAGTGTACGTAGGGTGATTCGAAGCGATAACGACAGGCCTCAAGAATGTCCTCGGTCATCGGCTTCGCACTGTAAGTCAGTGCACTGCGGGTCACTTCCCATTCCGGCGACAGATTGAAGTCCAGAAACGGCTTCTCCATGACCTCGATACGCAACCGCGCATTGACTTGCAACTCGTCGTGCGGACGCTCGAACGCCAGTCGGGTCAGCGGGTTGCCGAACACATCCAGCTCATCACGGCGCGTGGTAGGCTCCGGAAAAATCTCGAGTGCCTGCTCGGTACAACGCTGCCACGGGCTGCTACGCGGCCAGAGATGCGCCAGTTGCTGGGCCAGCGAAACCGGGCTGTCGTACTTGTAATGCGTGTCATGAAAAATCTGGTAGAAGGCGCTCATCAGACAGATACCGTGCGTTGGCTGACGTCATCGACGTGGGCAAAATGGCGCAGCGCCAGGCGGTCGGAGGCCTGCCCACTGCTGTCGCCAATGCTCTGCAGCAGATCGGCCAGCCCATCGAGGACAGCGTCGATGCTGCTCTGACCGAAAAGCGGGTTCTCCAGGCTGCCAAGGTCGAATGCGGCGAGACGCTGAGCCAGCACCGCCAGGCTGCTGTCGCGCGGCGCCTCAAACTCGTCGTTCAGGCGGCGCAGCGAGCGTTGCACCAGCTTGAGTTGAAACAGCACCGCATGCGGGTTCTGTTCATCAAGCAGCAACAGGTCCAACACCGGAATCAGATGCGGCACGGCCATGTACCGCGAACGATAAGTGATGCTGCTGTTGCCCAGTTCCAGCAACCACTCCAGCCCGGCTTTCTCCGAGACTGCCGAGCCGCGCAAAAACGCCGCCAGACTGGTGCTGAGAAACTTCAGGCGCTCGATACGTCGCCCGATCATCAAAAAGCTCCAGCCTTCGTCGCGGGTCATGTCATCCAGCGCAAAACCGGAAAGCGCTGCCAGAGACATCACCAGCCGGTTGAGGAAATCCAGCAGTTCGCCAAAATCCGGCTCTTCGGTTTCCAGGCTCGAGGCTTCGCGCTGCAATTCGACCAGCGCCTGCCAGTTTTCCCGTGAGAGCTTGCCGCGCACTTGCGAAGCGGCCCACTGCAAACGCTGCAAATTGGCGCGCAGGCTGAACGGCCACTCGTCACCCAGCAGAGCAACCAGCAGGCGATCCTTCAATTCTTCGCCCTCCTCGGCTTCGGGCAGCATGCCCAGGCTCTCGGCCAGCGCGACAGCCGCCTGCAACGCGAGGGGATCGTCGTCATCGACATAGCGCGTCAACATGATGCGCAGCAGACGAGCACTGTCATCGCAACGTTCGCAGTAACGTCCGAACCAGAACAGGTTCTCCACCACCCGCGACGGCAGGTAAGGGTCACGGCGAATCAGGTCATAGACACCCAGCGTGCGCTGCCCCTTCCAGGGCTCGCCAAGGTGCGAGCGTTCGCCCAGCACCCAGGTGTCCTTGCTCGCGCCGCCGCGCTGCATCGATACCACGTCGGCATCGGCTTCGGCGGCCACTCGGGTCAGGCCGCCCGGCAGTACGCGATAGCCGTCGAGGCTGGCCACTGCGTATACGCGCATACCGATGGCACGCGGCTGCAAACCGGTGCCATCGGCCTGCAGCACCGGTGCATGAGACAACTGCGCCAGCTCCTGAGCAACGTAGGCATAGGGGCGCGACTGCATGCGCTGGGCAAGTGCGTTGCGCTGCTCCTCATTCAAGTCGCGACCGAACACCGGGGCGAAGTGCTGCGAAGGAAATGCAGGTTTGATCAACAGATCAGGCAGTTTCTCCAGCGCTTGCGCCAGCACGGGCGGCTCTCCGCACCACCAGGTTGCAACCGATGGCAGGATCAGATCTTCGCCGAACAGGTACTGACTGATTTTCGGCAAAAAGCCCAGCAGGCCAGGCGACTCCAGAACACCACTGCCCAATGCGTTGGCGACCAGCACATTGCCCTGACGCACGGCCTCCAGCAGCCCCGGCACACCGAGTGCAGAATCGGTACGTAATTCCAGAGGATCACAGAAGTCATCGTCCAGACGGCGCATGATCGCGTGAACCCGACGCAGACCGCTGAGGGTTTTCAGGTAAACAGTGGCATCGCGTACGGTCAGATCGCCGCCCTCGACCAGTGGATAACCCAACTGCCGTGCAAGATACAAATGTTCGAAGTAACTTTCGTTGAAACGCCCGGGCGTCAGCAGCACCACCAGTGGCGCCTCGCTGCTGGTCGGCGCCTGTCGGGCAAGCGTCTGTTGCAACGCGTCGAAAAAACCCGAGAGGTGCCGGACCTGCAGGTCGCGATAGGTTTCCGGCAAGGCACGCGCAACGCTCTGGCGATTTTCCAGTGCATAACCGGCCCCCGAAGGCGCCTGTGTGCGGTCGGCAGTCACCCACCAGCGCCCATCGGGGGTGCGTGCCAGATCGACAGCGTACATATGCAGGAACGTGCCTTCGGGAGGTTTTACTCCCTGACACGGCCACAGAAAGTTGTTATGACCGAATACCAGCTCAGCGGGCAGCAAGCCGTTGGCGATCAGCGTCTGCGGGCCATAAAGGTCCGCCAGCACCGCGTTGAGCAGTCGCGCACGCTGGGCAATCCCTGCCGCCACATGCTGCCACTCATCCGCCGCAATGATGTGCGGCAACAGGTCCAGCTCCCATGGGCGATCCGCGCCTTTTGGGTCGGCGTAAACGTTGTAGGTGACACCGTTTTCCTGGATCTGCCGGGTCAGCAAGGCCTGGCGCTGGATCAGCTGCGCCGAGGTGCTGCGTTGCATGTGTTCGTACAGACGACGCCAGTGCGGGCGAACGGCACCGTCGGCATCGAGCATTTCGTGGTAAGTACCCTCGGACAGCGGGTAATGGTCAAGCAGGTCGGGCATGGAAGGCTCGGCAGGCAACGTAAGGACTTCAGATTAGTGCAGTCAGATGTCACGTCCGTGTGCATCTGACGCACAGAGCCACTGTTTTTCTAATGCAGACGCATATCCAGCGTCATCGGCAGCTCGTCGCTAATGTTGAGCGACGGAACGTCCAGTTTGCCCGGGGTATGACCGATGCGGAAGAAACGTGACAGGCGACGGCTTTCCGCTTCGTTGGCGTTGACCGGCAAGGTTTCGTAATTGCGGCCGCCCGGGTGGGCGACATGATACGCGCAGCCGCCCAGCGAGCGGTGCATCCAGGTGTCGACCAGGTCAAAAACCAGTGGCGCATGGACGCCGATGGTCGGTTGCAGGCAGTTGGCCGGTTGCCAGGCGCGATAACGCACACCCGCGACGAACTCGCCTACCCGTCCGGTGGGCTGCAAAGGCACCGCGACGCCGTTGCAGGTCAACACGTAACGCTGCGGTGGCAACCCGCTGAGATGCACCTGAAGACGCTCCAGCGACGAATCGACATAGCGCACCGCGCCACCGGCCGAGCCCTCTTCACCCAGAACGTGCCAGGGCTCCAGCGCCTGCCGCAGTTCCAGCTCGATGCCATTGACGGCGTAATCACCCACGTTCGGAAAGCGAAACTCCAAATGCGCAGAGAACCAGTCGGCCTGCACCGGGTAGCCTGCCGCGTTGAGGTCGGCGACCACATCGGCGAAATCCTGCTCGATGAAGTGCGGCAGCATGAAGCGATCATGCAATTGCGTACCCCAGCGTGCCAGCTTGGCCGGTGCATAGGGCTCACGCCAGAAGCGCGCCACCAGTGCCCGTAGCAGCAACTGCTGCGCCAGGCTCATGCGCGCATGCGGCGGCATCTCGAAGGCACGCAGCTCCAGCAGGCCAAGACGTCCGGTTGCACCATCGGGCGAGTACAGCTTGTCGATGCAGAATTCGGCGCGATGGGTATTGCCGGTGACGTCAATCAACAGGTTGCGCAACAGACGGTCCACGATCCACGGAGCGACTTCTTCACCAGGCTCCGGCATCTGCGCGAAGGCGATTTCCATTTCATAAAGCGAGTCGTTGCGCGCCTCATCGATACGCGGCGCCTGGGACGTCGGGCCGATGAACAGACCGGAAAACAGGTACGACAGCGAAGGATGGTTGTGCCAATAGCTGATCAGGCTGCGCAGCAGGTCTGGGCGACGCAAAAACGGCGAGTCCGCCGGTGTCGCGCCGCCCAGCACGAAGTGGTTGCCGCCGCCTGTGCCGGTGTGGCGGCCGTCGATCATGAATTTCTCTGTGGTCAGGCGTGTGAGACGCGCCTGCTCGTAAAGAAACTCGGTGCGCTCGACCAACTCGTCCCAACTGGCGGACGGCTGCACGTTGACCTCGATCACACCAGGGTCCGGGGTAATCCGGAAGTTACACAGACGCGGATCGCTCGGAGGCTCGTAGCCTTCCAGCAGAATCGGGCATTGCAGTTCTTCGGCGGTCGCTTCGATCAAGGCCACCAGTTCAAGGTATTCCTCAAGCTTTTGCAGCGGCGGCATGAACAGGTACAGCCGCCCTTCGCGCGCTTCGGCACACAACGCCGTGCGGGTCAGCCAGTCGGCCGACTCATCGATCTTCGGCGCGCGCTCGGCGTCCGTGTCTGTGGACTTGAGCGCCGAGGTCAACGAGTCGCTGTCGGCCAGCTCGGGGAAGTCCTGGTTATGGTCGGTCGGGTGAATGAACGGGTATTCCGCCGCCTTGACCCAAGGCTGTGACGCCAGCGGCAATCGATAGCCCAGCGCAGAATCGCCCGGCACCAGACGGCAATGCTCGTCACGCAGGTACCAGCGGCCACTCTGCCAGCTGTCACCGTCCGCGTTGCGGGCCAGCGGCAGGACCTGACCGATCATCTTGTCTAGTCCCTGAGCGAAGACCTTGCGCAGACGCGCGCGCTCCAGCTCATCACCCAGCCGCGAGTCTTCGGCAGTCACGTTGACCGGCAACGCGCCTTCGCGCCACAAGTAGTAGAAATTGTCTTCGTAAGCCGGGAAAACGAAGCGGGCCGGCAGCTTCAGACGCTCGGCAACGCTGGCCAGAAAACGCCCCGCCAGTTCGCCGGTAGCGCCGTAGTCGCGGGTTTCATCGGCGATCAGTGCATTATTGCGCCACACCGGCTGGCCGTCCTTGCGCCAGAAGCAGTTCAGCGACCAGCGCGGCAACTGCTCACCCGGATACCATTTTCCCTGCCCGAAATGCACGATGCCCAGCGGCGCGTAATGCCCGCGCATGCGCTGGAACAGCTCGGCAGACAGCTCACGCTTGCGCGGTCCCAGCGCGGCGGTGTTCCATTCGGCGCCATCGCGATCGTCGATGGACACGAAGGTCGGCTCACCACCCATCGTTAGGCGCACATCATCGCGCAGCAGATCGGCGTCGATCTGTCGGCCCAGGGCCTGGATGTCCTGCCATTGCGCCTCGGTGTAAGGCTTGGTGACGCGCGGCGCCTCCCAGATACGCTCGACCGACATTTCGTGGCTGAAATCGGTTTCGCACGGCTCGACCAGACCGCTGATCGGCGCTGCGGAAGACGGCTCCGGGCTGCACGCCAGCGGAATATGCCCTTCGCCTGCAAAGAGGCCGGAAGTAGCGTCAAGCCCGACCCAGCCAGCACCCGGCAAGTAAACCTCGCACCAGGCGTGCAGGTCGGTGAAGTCGACATCCGTACCCGACGGCCCATCGAGCGCCTCGACATCGGCCTTGAGCTGAATGAGATAGCCCGATACAAATCGCGCCGCCATGCCCAGATGGCGCAACAGCTGCACCAGCAGCCACGCGGAGTCACGGCAAGAACCTGAAGCGTTTTCCAGGGTGAATTCCGGGGTCTGCACACCCGGTTCCATGCGGATCAGGTAAGCGACATCCTGACTCAGGCGCTGGTTGAGGCCGACCAGAAAGTCGATGGCGGGTATCGGCTCGCGACTGATGCTGTCCAGGTAGGCTTTGAACCTCGGCGTCAGCGGCAGTTTTTCCAGGTACGGCGCCAGTTCGCGCTGCTCTTCGCTGGCATACGTGAAGGGGATGTTCTCGGCGTAAGGCTCCAGAAAGAAGTCGAACGGATTGAACACCGCCATCTCGGCGACCAAGTCGACCTCGACGCGAAACTCTTTGGTCTTTTCCGGGAAGACCAGACGCGCGAGGTAATTGCCTTGAGGGTCCTGCTGCCAGTTGATGAAGTGGTTTTCAGGCAGGACTTTCAGCGAATACGACAGCACGCGTGTGCGGCTATGGGCGGCCGGGCGCAGGCGAACGATCTGAGGACCCAGTTCGACCGCGCGTTCGTAGCGATAGTGCGTGACATGGTGCAAGGCAATATGAATCGACACGGCGTGCCTCCTGCGAGCCTGAACGGTGATTGAGCCGCGCAAGACTTATGCCATCCGGTCAAAGTCGTGCGCCAACGAGATTGGAACTCCCCGCCTGAACGGGCGCAGCACCAAAATCGTGCCGGCCGAAGCCAGCGGTGCAAGGGTTGCACGCTAATAAGGCAGACAGTGTGGCAGAGGGAATGAGTGGGGGGTGAAGAATTGTGAGCGGCGTGGGTATGTGGCGTTGATGGACAGAGCTGCATGGCGCAAGTGGTGTGACGCGGAGCGTCACGAACGGCATTCCCACGCTGGAGCGTGAGGAACTATGATCTCGAGTATCGTGCGACGCTCTGCGTCGGCATGCCGTTCTGGGCGCTCTGCGTCCGCCTTACTGCCGGTCCCCGGCAGATCGCGAACAAGTTCGCTCCCACGCCCTCTGGGCAGAAGCTCGCTATTCAGCGGCCTTCAGAACCCATGTATAGACATGCAGTACTGGACGCTCTGCGTTCGCCTTGCTGCCGGTCCCGGGCAGAAGCCCGCTATTCAGCGGCCTTCAGAACCTATGTATGGACATGCAGTTCCGGACGCTCTGCGTCCGCCCTGATACCCCAAGTTAGCGTGGCACCACCGGCTTGCGCTTGGGCGGTTTGGTGCCTTTGCCTTTGGCTGCATCCATGCGTTCCTTGGCGGCCTGCTTGTTGCGCGCCATTGCGGCGGCCTTGGCCTCTTCGCGCTTGTCCCAGGGCTTGCTGCCATCGCTGCCACGCGGCGGCAGGCCGGTGTGCTGGGTCTGGATCAGCGTGGTCTTGGCAGTTTTCGCAACCTTGTGGCTGCCCGCCGGCGTCGAGTTCTTGCGGCGCGCACTCTGATAGCTGTCGGTAGCCGGCTGATGCAACGGAATCAGTTGATCCTTGCCCGGCCCGATCAGATCGGCACGGCCCATGCGTTCCAGTGCCTCACGCAGCATCGGCCAGCCTTTCGGATCGTGATAGCGCAGGAAAGCCTTGTGCAGACGACGTTGCGCTTCGCTCTTCACGATGGTGACCGCATCGCTCTTGTAGGTGACCTTGCGCAGCGGGTTCTTGCCCGAGTGGTACATGGCCGTGGCCGTGGCCATCGGCGACGGGTAGAACGCCTGCACCTGGTCCGCACGGAAACCATTGCCCTTGAGCCACAACGCCAGGTTCATCATGTCTTCATCGGTGGTGCCCGGGTGGGCGGCGATGAAGTAAGGAATCAGGTACTGCTCCTTGCCGGCTTCCTTGGTGTACTTCTCGAACATGCGCTTGAACTTGTCATAGCTGCCAATGCCCGGCTTCATCATCTGGTTGAGCGGACCTTCCTCGGTGTGTTCCGGGGCGATCTTCAGGTAACCACCGACGTGGTGCGTGACCAGTTCCTTGACGTACTCCGGCGACTCGACCGCGAGGTCGTAGCGCAGGCCAGAGGCGATCAGGATCTTTTTCACGCCCGGCAAGGCGCGCGCGCTGCGATACAGCTGGATCAGCGACGAGTGATCGGTATTCAGGTTCGGGCAGATACCCGGGAATACGCAGGACGGCTTGCGGCAGGCCGACTCGATCTCCGGGCTTTTGCAGGCGATGCGATACATGTTCGCGGTCGGCCCGCCCAGGTCGGAAATGACCCCGGTAAAGCCTGGCACCTTGTCGCGGATCTCTTCGATTTCGCGAATGATCGACTCTTCGGAGCGGTTCTGAATGATCCGTCCTTCGTGCTCGGTGATCGAGCAGAAGGTGCAGCCGCCGAAGCAGCCACGCATGATGTTCACCGAGAAACGAATCATGTCGTAGGCAGGGATCTTTTCCTTGCCGTACGCAGGATGCGGGACGCGCGCGTAAGGCATGCCAAACACGTAGTCCATTTCTTCAGTGGTCATCGGAATGGGCGGCGGGTTGAACCAGACGTCGACCTCTCCATGCTTCTGCACCAGCGCACGGGCGTTGCCCGGGTTGGTTTCAAGGTGCAAGACGCGGTTGGCGTGGGCATACAGCACGGCGTCGTTGCGGACCTTTTCCACCGATGGCAAGCGGATGACCGTCTTGTCCCGGGTCATGCGCGGGCTGGCAAGAATCTGCACCACCTTGGCTTCGTTGGGGTCCTCGACGTTGCCTTTTTCCTGCTCGATGGCGCAGGCCTGCGTGTCCTGGGTGTTGACGTACGGGTTGATGATCTTGTCGACCTTGCCCGGGCGGTCAATACGCGTGGAATCGACTTCGTACCAGCCCTGCGGCGTGTCGCGACGAATGAACGCAGTGCCGCGCACGTCGGTGATGTCTTCGATCTTGTGGCCGTAGGACAGGCGCTGGGCGACTTCGACAATCGCACGCTCGGCGTTGCCGTACAGCAGGATATCGGCGCAGGCGTCGATCAGGATCGAGTTGCGAACCTTGTCCTGCCAGTAGTCATAGTGGGCAATACGACGCAGGGAAGCTTCGATGCCGCCCAGTACGATAGGCACATGCTTGTAAGCTTCCTTGCAGCGCTGGCTGTAGACCAGACTCGCGCGATCCGGACGCTTGCCGGCCATGCCGCCAGGGGTGTAAGCGTCATCGGAGCGAATTTTCTTGTCCGCGGTATAGCGGTTGATCATCGAGTCCATGTTGCCTGCAGCGACACCGAAGAACAGGTTCGGCTCGCCGAGCTTCATGAAGTCGTCTTTGGACTGCCAGTTTGGCTGCGCAATGATCCCGACCCGAAAGCCCTGGGACTCAAGCAGACGGCCGATGATTGCCATGCCGAAAGACGGGTGATCGACGTACGCATCACCGGTAACGATGATGATGTCGCAGGAATCCCAGCCAAGCAGATCCATCTCTTCCCGGCTCATGGGCAGGAAAGGTGCTGGTCCGAAACATTCGGCCCAGTACTTGGGATAGTCAAATAACGGCTTGGCTGCTTGCATGTTCAGGACCTACGTTTGCACGTTGGAAAAATCGCGGGCGCGGAATATAGCACATTTTTTGATCAAACCCGACGACAGTGGTCGGATTTGATTGGCCTGCACCCGGATCAATCGTCGTCGAAGTTGTAACTGCCCGGTGCCAGGTTCTCGAAACGCGTGTATTTGCCGATGAATGCAAGGCGCGTGGTGCCGATCGGCCCGTTACGCTGCTTGCCGATGATGATCTCGGCGATGCCTTTATGCTCGGTTTCCGGGTGATACACCTCATCCCGGTAGACGAACATGATCACGTCGGCGTCCTGCTCGATCGCTCCGGATTCCCGGAGGTCGGAGTTGATCGGACGCTTGTTCGGCCGCTGCTCAAGGGAGCGGTTGAGCTGCGACAGGGCTATGACCGGGCAGTTGAATTCCTTGGCCAGCGCTTTCAGCGAGCGCGAAATCTCGGAAATTTCGTTGGTCCGGTTGTCACCGCTCGATCCGGGGATCTGCATCAACTGCAGGTAGTCGATCATGATCATGGCGATATCGCCGTGCTCACGTACGATCCGCCGTGTACGCGCACGCATTTCGGACGGGCTGATACCGGCGGTGTCATCGATGAACAGCTTGCGATCATTGAGCAGGTTGACCGCAGACGTCAGCCGCGGCCAGTCATCGTCGTCGAGCTGACCCGCGCGCACCTTGGTCTGGTCGATGCGCCCAAGCGACGACAACATACGCATGATCAGCGATTCACCTGGCATCTCCAGCGAGTAGACCAGAACCACCTTGTCACTGCGCAGCACCGCGTTCTCGACAAGGTTCATGGCGAACGTGGTTTTACCCATCGACGGACGTCCGGCAACGATGATCAGGTCAGCGGGCTGCATTCCGCTGGTCTTTTCGTCGAGGTCGGTATACCCGGTCGACAGGCCGGTAATGGCGTTATCACTGTTGAACAGGGTATCGATACGGTCGATGGCCTTGGTCAGCAGGTCGTTGACGCTGACCGGACCGCCCGTCTTGGGGCGCGCTTCGGCGATCTGGAAGATCTGCCGTTCAGCCTCGTCAAGAATTTCTTCGGCGGTGCGGCCTTCCGGGTTGAACGCACTGTCGGCGATTTCGGTACTGATGCCGATCAATTGCCGCAATGTGGCCCGGGCCCGGACAATCTGCGCATAGGCCTTGATGTTGGCGACCGAAGGTGTGTTTTTCGCCAGCTCACTGAGATAGCCCAGGCCGCCTACTTGCGAGGTCTGCCCTTCCTTGTCCAGCTGTTCAGCCAGGGTGACCACGTCAATCGGGCTGTTCTGGTCGGCCAAGCGGGCGATAGCGCGGAATATCAGGCGGTGGTCATGTCGATAGAAATCACCATCGGAAACTTGATCGAGCACTCGCTCCCAGGCGTTGTTATCCAGCATCAAACCACCGAGCACGGCCTGTTCGGCCTCGATGGAATGTGGCGGCACCTTCAGGGCAGCGGTTTGCAGATCGTATTGCTCGGGGGTGGAAATATCGTTCATGGCCACTTCAATTCGAGGTTTGCAGAATGGGGATGGCACAAAGACAAAGGGCACGACCTGTGAACAGGATCGTGCCCGATGTTAATCCTCTGGCAGCAATGCCGCCAGACGATTACGTATTGCTTAAGCAGCCACTACGACAACGCGTACGGTCGCTTCTACGTCGCTGTGCAGGTGCACGGCTACGTCGAATTCGCCAACGTTGCGGATAGTGCCGTTCGGCAGACGAACTTCGCTTTTTGCAACTTCAACGCCAGAGGCGGTCAGTGCATCAGCGATGTCGTGTGTACCGATCGAACCGAACAGCTTGCCTTCGTCACCAGCGGTGGCAGTGATAGTCACTTCCAGCTCAGCCAGTTGGGCAGCGCGAGTTTCGGCAGATGCTTTCTTGTCTGCAGCCAGTTTTTCCAGCTCTGCACGACGCTCTTCAAACGCAGCCACGTTGGCAGCGGTTGCAGCGGTTGCTTTGCCGTAAGGCAGCAGGTAGTTACGACCGTAGCCGGCCTTAACGTTTACTTTGTCGCCCAGGTTGCCCAGGTTGGCGACTTTTTCCAGAAGGATCAGTTGCATGTGGAAATCCTCTTAACTTTTAACCTTCACCGTTCGCAGGACCATTGCCGGAATCTTTCGAAATCCGGCGACCGCGAAAATCAATCAGGCTGTCGACAATGGCAATTACCACGAGCAACGGATAGATCAGTTGCATGAACACCAGCAGCGTTATGTACATCCCCACCAGCCAGAACCGGGAAAGCCGCTTTTCAGCAACCAGACCGTGGATCAGAGCCAGCCCCGCAAACACCAGCGGTACGCTGCACAGCGGTGTAAGCATTGCTATCTGCGGACCGAAATTCGGCCCCACCAGCATGCACACCAACAGCGCCAGCGCAGGCACCAGCGGGAGTTTCACAGCGCGAAATTCACGCCCGAAACCACCGGGGTTGTACAACAGCGCTTGCCAGTACCGCCCAAGAATCAGGCACAGCACACTGACGATTTGCAGCACAGCCGCTATCAGGCCATTCAGGACGGGTGCAATCAGTGACCCCAGACGCGCTCGCTCTTCTACGTTCAACTGCTCGTAGAGCCCGGACAGCATTGTCGGCAGATGCTTTTGCAACTCCTGCGACATTGCTTCCAGAGGTTCGCGAAAAACCGTGCCCAGAATTACTGCATACACCACACCCAACGCCACGCTAACCAGCAGCACGCGGACCCAGGACTCGCTGGCACGCAAAACCATTGCCAAACTCAGCGAACCAACCAGCACCATGGCTGTACGAGGTTCGCCGAAATACCACCAGACCAACGCCGGCAGCAGAGCCCAGGACAGGACACCAACGGCATCACTGAACCCGCGTCGCAGGAGCACAAGGCAACCCGCGGCAGCACTCAACCAGAACAACAGCGGCAATGCCGCACATCCAGCCACTACAAGAGTGGCCTGCATACGGCCGCGCATGATGAATTCAGCCAGGGCACGCATGCTTTCTATCCTTTGTTACGTTTTGTCGACTACCTGGTCTCAGCGGCCGTGGCTGTCGGTGTAGGCCAGCAGGGCCAGGAAGCGGGCACGCTTGATAGCGGTGGCCAGCTGACGCTGATAACGTGCTTTGGTACCAGTGATACGGCTTGGAACGATTTTGCCGGTCTCGGATACGTAGGCTTTCAGAGTGTTGAGATCTTTGTAATCGATCTCTTTGACGTCTTCAGCGGTGAAGCGGCAGAATTTACGACGACGGAAGAAACGTGCCATGTAATTGGCTCCTCAAAAGGTCCGTGGATTACTCGTCAGCGTTATCGCTAACGTCGCTGTTGTCGCCGTCATCGCCATCGGCGCTGTCGGAGTGCTCAGGACGGTCACGACGCTCACGGCGCTCACTGCGGTTCTCTTCAGCCTTGAGCATCTCGGACTGGCCAGTTACGGCTTCGTCGCGACGGATGACCAGGTTACGGATCACAGCATCGTTGTAACGGAAGTTGTCTTCCAGCTCGGCCAGAGCCTTGCCAGTGCACTCAACGTTCAGCATCACGTAGTGAGCCTTGTGAACATTGTTGATTGCGTAAGCCAGTTGACGACGACCCCAATCTTCCAGACGGTGGATTTTGCCGCCGTCTTCTTCGATCAGCTTGGTGTAACGCTCTACCATGCCGCCGACTTGCTCGCTTTGATCCGGGTGGACCAAAAAGATAATTTCGTAATGACGCATGAATGCTCCTTACGGGTTGTAGCCTGCCGCTCAAAAGCGGTCAGACAAGGAGTGAATGACACTGTTGGTCTTGCTCAGGGACAGGCACATGCGCGCCTGCCGTGACAGCAAGGGGCGCAATTGTAGAGAAGGGTCGAGGGAGGCGCAAGGCAATTGGTGAATTAATGAGCAGATCGCATGGCGCGACCTGCTCACTCTGGCCAAGCGCCGAAATCAGGCTTTTTTGCCGGCAGCCTTGACACTGCGCTGACGCAGCGCTTCAAACAGACAAACGCCGGTCGCGACCGAGACATTGAGACTGCTGACGCTGCCCGCCATCGGCAGGCGCACAAGGTAGTCGCAGTGCTCGCGGGTAAGGCGACGCATGCCCTTGCCTTCCGCCCCCATGATGATGATGGTCGGGCCGGTCAGGTCCTGTTGATACAACTCGACCTCGGCCTCGCCTGCCGTGCCGACAACCCACAAGCCGCGCTGCTGGAGCTTTTCCAGTGTGCGCGCCAGGTTGGTCACAGCCACCAGCGGGATGACTTCTGCCGCACCGCAGGCGACTTTGCGCACGGCTGGCGTCAAGGTTGCTGACTTGTCCTTGGGCACGATCACGGCCAGCGCACCTGCCGCATCGGCGGTACGCAGGCAGGCGCCAAGGTTATGCGGATCGGTCACGCCATCGAGCACCAGCAGCAACGGCGAACCTTCGCTGCGGTCCAGCAGCTCGTCGAGCATTGCCTCGCCCCAGACCTGACTCGGGCTCACATCGGCAACCACACCTTGATGCACGCCCTCGACCCAGGCATCCATTTCGCGACGCTCCGCCTGACCAATGGTCACGCGATTCTCACCCGCCAGCGCCACCAGCGTCTGAACGCGAGGGTCGTTACGACCCTCGGCCAGCCAGATGTGCTTGACGCGTTTCGGGTGATGACGAAGTAACGCTTCTACGGCGTGAACGCCGTAGATTTTTTCCAGCTGACTCATGACTTGGCCTTGGGTTTACGAGCGCCACCGCTTTTCGCGGCTGGCGCGGAGCCCGTTTTTGACGGACCTTTACGGTGTTTGCTGGCCGGCTTGCCCGATGAAGGCGCAGAGCTCGACCTGTCAGGCTTTCCCGACGACGCCTTGCTACCACCCTTCGCGTCTGCCAGAAGGGCTTTTTTCAGCTCGCGGCTTTTGCGCACTTCTGCGTTTTTCGCCGCTGCATCGCTCGGGCGATACGCTTCGGTACTGCTCTCCTTGGCAGGAGCGCTACGGCGGCCGGACTTGGCAGGCGCCTTTTCCTTTTCCGCCGCTGTGATGGCAGCAGGCGGCGCGGTGTCATGACCACGACGTTTGCGACCAACCGGCGTTGCAGCCGCTGCGGTTTCGGAAATCTCGAAGTCGATCTTGCGTTCATCCAGATCAACACGCATGACACGCACTTCGACGGTGTCGCCCAGACGGAAATTACGTCCGGTACGCTCGCCGGCAAGGCGGTGGTGCAGGGGGTCGAAATGGTAGTAATCACCCGGCAGAGCCGTGACGTGGACCAGACCTTCGACGTAGATGTCAGTCAGCTCGACGAACAGGCCAAAGCCGGTTACCGCCGTGATCACGCCCGGGAATGACTCGCCCACGCGATCTTTCATGTATTCGCATTTGAGCCAGTTGACCACGTCGCGCGTAGCCTCGTCGGCACGGCGCTCGCTCATCGAGCATTGTTCGCCCAACTGATCGAGTAGCGCGTCGTCGTACGGATAGATACGCGCCTTCGGAATTGTTGCAGCACCGGCACGACGTACGTGCGGAGTATCCTGCTTGGAGCGGATCACGCTGCGAATCGCACGGTGCGTCAGCAGATCCGGATAACGACGGATCGGCGAGGTGAAGTGCGTATACGCTTCGTAATTGAGACCGAAGTGGCCGTTGTTGTCAGAGCTGTAAACGGCCTGGCTCAACGAACGCAGCATCACGGTCTGAATCAGGTGGTAATCCGGACGGTCACGAACGGTTTCAAGCAGCGCCTGATAATCCTTCGGTGTCGGACCTTCCTTGCCTTTGTGCAGCGTCAGCCCCAGCTCGCCCAGGAATGCACGCAGTTTTTCCAGACGCTCTGGCGGCGGGCCATCGTGAACGCGGTACAACGCGGGGATTTCGTGCTTCTTCAAGAACTGCGCGGTGGCCACGTTAGCGGCCAGCATGCACTCTTCGATCAGCTTGTGGGCATCGTTGCGAGTGGTCGGACGAATTTCGGCAATCTTGCGCTCGGAACCGAAGATGATCCGGGTTTCCTGAGTTTCGAAATCGATAGCACCGCGCACGTGACGCGCGCCCAGCAACACCTTGTACATGGCGTAAAGCTGCTTGAGGTGCGGAACCACGTCGCCGTATTCGCCGCGAAGGCTTTTGGCTTCAGCCGTTTTCGGCTGCTCCAGGATCGTGCTGACCTTGTTGTAGGTCAAGCGAGCATGGGAGTGGATGATGCCTTCGTAGAATACGTAGTCAGTCATCTCGCCGGTCTTGGAGATGGTCATCTCGCAAACCATGGCCAGACGATCGACATGCGGGTTCAGCGAGCACAGGCCGTTGGACAACTGCTCAGGCAACATCGGTACAACACGCTCAGGGAAGTACACCGAGTTGCCGCGAACCTGGGATTCAGCATCCAGCGCCGAGCCGATTTTCACGTAGCTCGATACGTCGGCAATGGCCACGTAGAGCTTCCAGCCACCGGAAAACAAGCGCAGCTTGCCCGGCTTTGCTTCGCAATAAACCGCGTCATCGAAGTCGCGAGCATCTTCACCATCGATGGTCACGAAAGGCAGGTGGCGCAGATCTACGCGGTTTTCCTTGTCCTTCTCTTCGACTTCCGGCTTGAGCTTCGCAGCTTCCTTGAGTACAGCCTCAGGCCACACGTGCGGAATATCGTAAGTGCGTAGCGCAACATCGATTTCCATGCCCGGCGCCATGTAGTTGCCGACCACTTCGACCACATCACCCTGCGGCTGGAAGCGCGGCGTTGGCCAATGGGTGATTTTCACCTCGACGAACTGGCCGATCTTCGCACTGTTGTTGCGGCCCGGCGTTACCAGCACTTCCTGTTGGATTTTCGGGTTATCGGGTACAACAAAACCAATACCGCTCTCTTCGAAGTAGCGACCAACGATGCTTTCATGAGCACGCGAGATGACTTCGACAATAACGCCTTCGCGACGACCGCGACGGTCAAGGCCGGAAACACGCGCCAGCGCCCGGTCACCATCGAATACCAGACGCATTTGCGCCGGACTCATGAACAGGTCATCGGAACCGTCGTCTGGAACCAGAAAGCCGAAGCCGTCGCGGTGCCCGGAGATGCGACCCAGGATCAGGTCAAGCTTGTCTACCGGTGCATAAGTGCCGCGACGGGTGTAGATCAACTGGGCGTCACGCTCCATCGCCCGAAGGCGGCGGCGCAGAGCCTCGAATTGATCTTCGGTGGTCAGGCCGAACTCTTCGACCAGTTGCTCGCGACTGGCCGGCGAACCGCGCTCGGCAAGGTGCTGCAAGATCAGCTCACGGCTGGGAATAGGGTTTTCGTATTTTTCCGCTTCACGAGCGGCCTCGGGATCGAGGGACTGCCAATCGGCCATTAGATAGTTTTCACCTTGTATATATAGGGGTTAGTTTGGCATAGACCTCATGAAACGGGAAATTTCACGCTCAAACCACTCGACAAAAAGCCTCCCTGACCACGCTGCAACACCCGAAACACACCGCCCGCGAATTTTTCGACTTTTTTTCATCGTCGGGGTTTACAGCCTAAAAAGCGCTCCGTATAGTGCGCGCCATCGACAGGTCGATGCCTGTTGATACTGCCCAGATGGTGAAATTGGTAGACACGCCAGCTTCAGGTGCTGGTGACCGCAAGGTCGTGGAAGTTCGAGTCTTCTTCTGGGCACCAATTCAGGCAACAGACTACAACAGTCTCAAGCCACACAAAAACCCGCGAAAGCGGGTTTTTGCTTTTTCGGGTTTTGATTATTAAATCAAAACAGGGGTTTACAGAGTAAAACGATCGCCGTATAGTGCGCCCCATCAACGGCGGAGACGCTGCTGATGCTGCCCAGATGGTGAAATTGGTAGACACGCCAGCTTCAGGTGCTGGTGACCGCAAGGTCGTGGAAGTTCGAGTCTTCTTCTGGGCACCAATTCAAACAAAACCGAGCCACTGGCTCGGTTTTGTGCTTTCCGACTTCAGAAAAGCTCCCCTCCCATAGGCATGGCAGCGCCACATTTGCAGCGCTGTATGATGCTCAAGCCCGAAACTGCCCCAGGCTCGCCTTCAACTGCGCAGCCAGCCCGCTGAGTACCTTGCCGCTAGCAGTCGTCTCGACCACCGCCTCGGCAGCTTTCTCGGCCTGTGCGTGAATCACCTCGACCCGACCGCGAACGGCCTGCGCGCCTTCAGCCTGATGTACAGCCGCCTTGGTTGCCAGACCGATGGCCGCGTGCACTTGCTCGACGGAAGCCTGCACGGTCTGCTGGCGTTTGGCACTGTCTCGCAGTACTTCCAGACCTTCCTTGGCTTGGCGTCCGGCGATGCCGATGGCGGCGACCGCCTCTTTCGCGCCGCGCTGGAGGGCCACGATGTGCGCCTGAATATCACCCGTCGAACTCTGCGTCTTGCTGGCCAGCGCCCGCACCTCGTCAGCCACCACGGCAAAGCCCCTGCCCGTTTCACCCGCGCGTGCGGCTTCAATGGCTGCGTTGAGTGCGAGCAAGTTGGTTTGTTCGGCAATACCATGAATGACTTCCAACACCACCTCTATCTGCTGACTTTGCTGCGCCAGACGCTCGATGACTTGCGCACCGGTCTCGACCTGCCCGGCCAGCGCTTCGATCAGCCCGCCAACCTGACTGGACGTGCGGGTGTTTTCATCGGTTGCCTGCTTGATATCGATCACCTGACGCAGGGCTGCCTGCATCGCGTGGCTTTCCGACTGCGCCTCGTCGGCCATCTGCTCCAGCGCTTTGAGGCTGGCCGCTACTTCGTCCCGCTGCAATTCGGCCGCCGCATCGGCGCCGGCGTTACGCTGGCTCATGACACCGATTTCCTGCCCGGTGCGCTGCGCCACCTCGCCTGCCTCGCGGACGATAGGTTGCAGCTTGTCGATGAAGCGGTTGACCGCGGCCGACATATCACCAATCTCGTCATTACTGTCCAGCTTGACGCGCTTGGTCAGATCACCCTCGCCCGCCGCCAGGTCATTGAGTGCCGCGATCAGCAGATGCAGCTTGCTGACGACCCGGCGCCCGAGTACTACCGCCAGTAACAGCAATACACCCAGGCCGACCAGGGCCAGCCCCATGCCGATTCTCCAGCGCAGCGTTTCAGCAGCTTCCTGAACCGCCACACGCGTGTTGGCGGTCATTGCCACCCCCGCTGCCTGGGCGGACTGTAGACGCGTGCGCAAGGCAGTCGAGCTGTCTTTCGAGGCGCTGGCAAGGCTGTCAGACACCAACTGCTCACCACTGATGATGAGGGTCGCAAAACGCTTGTCCAGGGCGGCAAGATTCTCTTCGACCGTTGCCGTGGATACACCCATGCGCACCTTGCCGATCTCCACACCGTTAGGGCTGATGGATGCCTCGACGTAATACACGGAAGGATCGTTTTTCGCCGCATTGAGGACCTTGTCCATCGCCCGCTCGCCTTCGCCCTTGGCCAGCAAGGCCTTGACCAGCGGATTGTCGCGGTTCATATAACGCGTAAGGTGCTCACCTGCGGCGTCGTCATAAACCACGAACAGTACATTGGGATTGCGCTGGGCACGGCGTGCGAATTCGGAAAGCGTTGGTGTGTCGTTGTCCCACATGGCGCGTGGAGCGACGGCGGCGAGCAGTTCAGCCATGTCGGTCGCGGACTCGCGAAGGTCTTTCTCCAGCGTGGCACGCAGTTGAGCCTGCTCGTCCTTCAGACGGGTAGAGAGCCCGACACTCAGGCGCTGACGAGTGCTGGCTGACAACGCATCGAGGCTCGACGTCACTTCGCTACTCGCCGACTCCAGCTCTGAGGAAAGATGTTGCGAATCTACCCCGAGACGACTGGCGAGATCAGTCTCAAGCGCGGTGACCGTGCTCCGGGTAAGCGCAACCGCCACCACGACCTGCACCAAAAGGGCGATGCCCAGCGCGATGAAGACCGGGCGCAGCAAACGACTTTGCAACAGAGATAAGACAGCAGACACAGGAGAATCCCTCCACCCTCAGCGCCATTAAAATGATGGCACTTTTCTGTCATCTTTGTAGCAAGCGCCGTGCCGTGACACAAGTCTCACTTTTGCCGGGGCTGAATCCACCAGACACTGAAAACAAAAAGGGCCGCAAAAGCGGCCCTCTTGGTACAGCGCGGTGACGTATCAGCCGAACGGGTGACGCAGCACGATGGTTTCGTTGCGGTCAGGACCGGTCGAAATGATGTCGATAGGCGCACCCACCAGTTCTTCAACACGCTTGATGTAAGCGCGAGCGGCAGCAGGCAGCTCTTCGAGGGTCTTGGCACCCAGCGTGGATTCGCTCCAGCCTGGCATCTGCTCGTAGACCGGACGCAGGCCCAGATAGCTGTCAGCGTCGGTAGGCGCGTCGATGACGGCACCCTCTTCGTTCTCGTAGCCCACACAGATGTTGATGGTTTCCAGACCGTCGAGCACGTCCAGCTTGGTCAGGCACAGGCCAGAGATGCTGTTGATTTCGATGGCGCGACGCAGGATGACGGCGTCGAACCAGCCGCAACGACGAGCGCGGCCGGTGGTAGCGCCGAACTCGTGACCACGCTTGGCCAGGAAAGCGCCGACATCGTCGAACAGCTCGGTCGGGAACGGACCCGAACCCACACGCGTGGTGTAAGCCTTGGTGATGCCCAGAATGTAATCCAGGTACATCGGACCAAAACCCGAACCGGTAGCGATACCGCCCGCAGTGGTGTTGGAGCTGGTGACGTACGGATAAGTACCGTGGTCGATGTCCAGCAACGAACCCTGGGCACCTTCGAACATGATGTCCTTGCCATCGCGACGCATTTCATGCAGCGCAGCGGTGACGTCGAGCATCAGCGGCTTGAGCAGATCGGCGTATTCCATGCACTCGTCGAGTGTCTTCTGGAAGTCGATGGCAGGCTCTTTGTAGTAATTGACCAGCACGAAGTTGTGGTAGTCGAGCAGCTCGCCCAGCTTGGCCGCGAAGCGTTCGCGATGGAACAGGTCGCCAATGCGCAGACCGCGACGCGCAACCTTGTCTTCGTAAGCCGGGCCGATACCACGACCGGTGGTGCCGATCTTGAATTCGCCGCGGGCTTTCTCACGCGCCTGGTCCAGTGCAACGTGGTACGACAGGATCAGCGGGCAGGACGGGCTGATGCGCAGACGCTCACGCACCGGAATGCCTTTCTCTTCCAGCTTGATGATTTCGCGCAGGAGCGCGTCGGGAGCAACCACTACACCGTTACCGATCAGGCACTGCACGCCTTCGCGCAGCACACCGGACGGAATCAGGTGCAATACGGTTTTCTCACCGTCGATCACCAGTGTGTGGCCGGCGTTGTGGCCACCCTGATAGCGAACTACGGCGGTAGCATGTTCGGTCAGCAGATCAACGATCTTGCCTTTGCCCTCATCACCCCATTGAGTGCCCAGGACTACGACATTCTTACCCATAACACTTGTCCTCATTCACGCAAACTTGGTGCCGGCGGCGGCCGGCAGGAATACTCAAGAAGCCAGCGGCATTACCTGCCAGTGCTCGCCATGCTGAATCAATTGCCGGTCACAGTCGGCTTCACGCGCGGCGCTCGCCTGCTGCCCAGGCAACGCCTGAACCACACGCTGACCTTCACTGCGCAACTGGCAAACCATCTGCCAGAGTGCCGCATCCGTACTGTCCGGCACCCAGATGCCACCAGACGGTAAGACGATTTCTGCCTGACCCAGGGTAACCAGGGTTTTCAGGTCGGTGGAAAAGCCGGTCGCCGGGCGGGCACGACCGAAGTCGGCACCGATGTCATCGTAACGACCGCCCTGAGCGATCGACTGGCCCACGCCCGGCACGAACACCGCGAACACCACACCGGTGTGGTAGTGGTAGCCGCGCAGCTCGCCGAGATCAAAGTACAGCGGCAACTGCGGGAAGCGCGCAGCCAGACGCTCGGCGATCGCCAGCAGATCATCCAGCGCAGCCAATACCGGCGCA
The DNA here is from genome assembly GCF_022836805.1 of Pseudomonas sp. RGM 3321. Taxonomy (NCBI): domain Bacteria; kingdom Pseudomonadati; phylum Pseudomonadota; class Gammaproteobacteria; order Pseudomonadales; family Pseudomonadaceae; genus Pseudomonas; species Pseudomonas sp. RGM 3321. Next base: position 207,931 of record NZ_JALHBH010000119.1, on the reverse strand, counting down.
GGTGCGCCAGCCAGACGGTCGCGCGCCGCATCCAGCACCTCACGACCACCGCACAGATCAACCAGCGCGCGCAGCATTGAAGCAAGCTCTTGCGGCAGATCGGCGGTCAGGGCAACCACTTCATCAATAGCCTTGCGCTGCAGTGCATCGAACAACTGCTGCTCGACTTCTCCCGACAGGCCAGCGGCACGCGCCAGACCACGGTAGATGCCGACATGCCCAAGGTCCATGTGCACATCCGGCACATCGGCCAGTTGCAACATGGCCAGCATCAGGCTGATGACTTCGACGTCACTGCTCGGGCTGGCATCGCCGTACAGCTCGGCGCCCAGTTGAATAGGGCTGCGCGAGGAAGACAGCGCGCGTGGCTGGGCGTGCAGGACACTGCCCGCATAGCACAGGCGGCTAGGGCCTTCACGCTTGAGGGTGTGAGCATCGATGCGTGCAACCTGCGGCGTGATGTCGGCGCGAAAGCCCATCTGCCGGCCCGATTGCGGGTCGATAACCTTGAAGGTGCGCAGGTCCAGATCCGAACCCGCGCCAGTCAGCAGGGATTCGAGATACTCGATATGCGGGGTGACGACAAACTCATAGCCCCAGCTCTGAAACAGATCCAACACCTGACGGCGCGCTACTTCAATGCGCGCCGCTTCCGGTGGCAGTACTTCTTCGATGCCATCTGGTAGCAGCCAGCGGTCGACCGTTGCCATTACGCCATTCCCCTGTGATCCAGGCGGCCAGCCTATTAGGCCAGCCTTGAGTGAAGCAGAAAGTGGTGCGCTGTATGACGGGCACGACAAATGCCCGAGACAGGTCTTGCAGACCACTTTCCTCGAAAAATCTTGCCGTGCTCTATTTCAGATACGGCCAATCAATCGTGCAGACGCAAAAAAGCCGGGAATTTCCCGGCTGCCGCATGATACACACGTTTCACCGTACGTTCACCCCACCGGGCGGTTTTGCCGCCCGGCGGATGATTAATTACGGCTTGGCTTTTTCCAGATAGCGAAAGAATTCGCTGTTCGGATCAAGCACCATCACGTCGCTCTTGTTCGCAAAGCTTTCACGGTAGGCACGCAGGCTACGATAAAACGCGTAGAACTCCTGATCCTGACCATACGCCTTGGAGTAGATCGCGGCAGCTTGGGCATCACCATCACCACGCGCTTCTTCCGATTCGCGATAGGCTTCTGCCAGCAACACACGACGCTGACGATCGGCGTCGGCACGAATGCCTTCAGCCAGCTCGTTACCCTTGGCACGGTGTTCGCGGGCTTCACGCTCACGCTCGGTGCTCATACGTTCGAAAACGCTGCGATTCACTTCCTTCGGCAGGTCGATAGCCTTGACACGGACATCGACAACTTCGATACCCAGCTCTTTCTCGGCCATGCGGTTCAGCGAACCGGTTATATCAGCCATCAGCGCATCACGCTCACCCGACACGACTTCGTGCAGGGTACGCTTGCCGAACTGATCACGCAGACCGGATTCCAGACGACGCGAAAGACGCTCGTCGGCAATCTGTTTGAGGCCGGAAGTCGCGGTGTAGAAACGCTCTGCATCCTTCACCCGCCACTTGGCGTAGGCATCGACCATGACCGCTTTCTTTTCCAGCGTCAGGAAACGCTGGGTCGGTGCATCGAGGGTCAGCAGACGACCGTCGAACTTGCGCACCTGGTTCACGTAAGGAACCTTCACATGCAGACCAGGCTGAACGTCAGCCTGGACCACACGACCGAATTGCAGCAGAACCGCGCGCTCGGTCTGGGACACTATGTAAAAGCTGTTCCAGGCGATGACTGCCAGTACCACGCCGACAATAAGGGTGATCAGTGATTTGTTACTCATCAGCGAGTCTCCCTGGTACGTACTTCACCACGCTGCTGAGCCTCATTCGCCCGGGCAGCGGCGGCAGCAGCGGCAGCATCATTAGCCGACTGCGATGGCGTACCTGAATTGGAGCCATTGCCGTTACTGCTGCGGCTGCTCTCGATCATCTTGTCGAGCGGCAGATAAAGCAGATTGTTCTGCCCCTTGTCGCCGGTCACTAGAACCTTGCTGGTGTTGCTGAAGACTTCCTGCATGGTGTCCAGATACAGACGCTGGCGGGTAACTTCAGGAGCCTTGCGGTACTCGGCAACCAGTTTGGTAAAGCGATCCGCCTCACCCTTGGCGCGCGAAACAATCTCATCGCGGTAGCCGTTGGCATCTTCAAGGATGCGCTGAGCCTGACCACGGGCTTCCGGGATCACACCGTTGGCATAGCTTTCAGCCTGGTTACGCGCACGCTGCTCGTCTTCACGAGCACGGATCACGTCATCGAAGGCTTCCTGAACTTCACGCGGCGCTGCGGCGCTCTGTACGTTGACCTGAGTGACGGTGATGCCGGTACGGTAGGTATCGAGGAAGCGTTGCAGACGCTCCTTGATTTCGCTGGCCATCAGTTCACGACCTTCAGTCAGCACCTGATCCATTGCCGTGGAACCCACGACATGGCGCAGCGCACTTTCAGTGGCGTGCTGCAGGCTGATTTCAGGCTGGTCGACGTTCAGGACGAAGTCCTGCAGATTGCTGATCTTGTACTGCACGGTCAGAGGCACTTCGACGATGTTCTCGTCTTCGGTGAGCATCTGGCCCTGTTTGCTGTAGGCACGCTCGCGAGTCACGTTTTCCATGTACTTGCGATCGAACGGCGGGAAATAGATGTTGAGACCCGGCCCTACGGTTTCGTGGTATTGACCGAAACGCAGCACGACAGCCTGCTCCTGCTCATCAACAACATAAATAGCGCTGTAGAGCCAGAAAGCGACGAGCACGACCAGGCCGATACCGAGCAGGCCAAAGCCACCGCCCTTGCCTGAACCGCCACCACTGCCGCCGCCATCGCTGCCGCGTTTGTTACCGCCGCCGAACAACCCCTTCAGGCTTTCCTGCAGCTTACGGAAGGCCTCGTCGAGATCAGGTGGTCCCTTGCGGTCGCCGCCACGGCGTTTGCCACCCCAGGGATCTTGATTATTCGAGTTGCCACCCGGCTCATTCCAAGCCATAGCGCTCTCCATCTGATAAAGCAAAGACGCGCCCGCGGCGCGCCGACCAATGCTACAGAATGCTCGCGAAAGCCGTACAACGGCTTTCTCGTGCTTTTATTGCAAAGTGTGTTGCTCGATGAACTCCAGCGGCTGCAATCCTTCGCGACTCACCAGTCGATTGAGTTCAACGCGCGGCAGTCGTACGACCAACACGCTGGCACCTTGCTCGTCATGCGTTTCGCTCTGCACCGCACCCAATTCGAAAAACTGGGCGCGCAGCCGGGCAAGACTCTGAGGCAAAAGCAGCGTGCCGACAAACAGGTCGTCGCCGAGCAGTTCGGCGATAGCCTGCTTGAGCAGGTCCAGCCCTCGACCATCACGGGCAGACACCCAGACACGCTGCGGCTTGCCATCGGCATCCCGCTGTATCTGAGGCTCCACGCCTTCAAGCAGATCGAGTTTGTTATAGACCTCAAGGATCGGCAAGCCCTCGGCACCGATCTCACCGAGCACGGCCATGACCTGCTCGATCTGCGACATGCGGTCAGGCTCGTGGGAGTCGATCACATGCAGCAGTAAATCGGAGTTGCTCGACTCTTCAAGCGTCGCTCGAAACGCTTCTACCAGTTTGTGCGGCAGATGGCGAATGAAGCCTACGGTATCGGCCAGCACGATAGGACCCAGGTCATCGAGTTGCAGACGACGCAAGGTAGGATCGAGCGTGGCGAACAGTTGGTCCGCCGCAAACACATCCGAATCGGTCACCGAGTTGAAAAGGGTCGATTTGCCGGCGTTGGTATAGCCCACCAGTGAAACCGAAGGGATGTCGGCGCGACGACGTCCACGACGTGCCTGATCGCGCTGGCTGCGAACCTTCTCCAGCCGACCCTTGATCTGCCGCAGGCGAACCCGCAGAAGACGTCGGTCGGTTTCGAGCTGGGTTTCGCCTGGGCCGCGCAGGCCGATACCACCTTTCTGACGCTCAAGGTGAGTCCAGCCACGGACCAGGCGCGTACTCATATGCTCAAGCTGGGCCAGTTCGACCTGAAGCTTGCCTTCGTGGGTACGTGCACGCTGCGCAAAGATATCGAGGATCAGACCCGTGCGATCAAGCACGCGGCACTCGAAAACGCGTTCGAGGTTACGTTCCTGACTGGGCGTGAGGGTGTGATTGAAGATAACGAGATCAGCCTGTGCGGCCTTGACCTGGTCGCGAAGCTCCTCGACCTTGCCAGAGCCAATCAGGTATTTGGCCGATGGCCGATGACGCGGCACGTTGATAAACGCAACGGTATCGGCACCGGCCGATATGGCCAGCTCCTGAAACTCCTGCGGATCTTCGCGCGCCTCAGGGTCCTGACCATCCAGATGAACGAGAATTGCACGTTCACCACCACTGTGGCGCTCAAAGAACAAGGCAGACTCCTATCAGGCGTTACCTGGCTCGGCGTCTGCGCCGTCAGCGTCGGTAGCGCTGGGAAGGCGAATCGGGCGAACCGGTACGACGGTGGAAATGGCGTGTTTGTAGACCATCTGGCTGACAGTATTCTTCAGCAAAATGACGAACTGGTCGAAAGACTCGATCGTGCCCTGCAGCTTGATACCGTTGACCAGGTAGATCGATACCCCGACCTTCTCTTTTCGCAAGGTATTCAAGTAAGGGTCTTGTAGCGAATGCCCTTTTGACATGTGCCGCACTCCTTTAAGGATCAATAAATAATAAATCGAATTCGATTGGCTTACCGGCCACCCCCCAAGGATAGACGGCTATTGCAGGGACTCAGCTCAATATGGAGACCGATCCCAGGTATTTCAAGGCGCGCGACAGATTGTCGCTGGCCAGACTGTCCAGCCAGTGCAAATCCTCCCAGCTGCGTAGCCAGGTGAACTGCCTTTTGGCCAGCTGGCGCGTTGCAATGATGCCGCGCTCCTGCATTTCATCCAGCGTCAGCTTCCCATCCAGGTGATCCCAGACCTGGCGATAACCGACGGCTCTTATCGAAGGCAACCCGGAATGCAGGTCGCCTCTTGAGCGCAATGCCAGTACTTCGTCCAGAAACCCCTGATCCAGCATCTGCTCAAAACGTAGCGCGATGCGTTGATGCAGCACCTTGCGATCAGCCGGAGCGATGGCAAGGTTCGCGACAGTATAGGGCAATTGCTGACGCCCTGATGCGGCTGCTTCGGTACTTTGCGCAGTTTGTTGCTCGCGGTGTGCTGTCATGCTCATTCCGCTGACGCGATACACCTCGAGTGCCCTGATCAGCCGTTGCGGATCATTGGGGTGAATACGTGCCGCCGAAACGGGATCGACCACCGCCAGTTGATCGTGCAATGACTGCCAGCCGAAGGCCTGTGCATCCGCCTCAAGCTGCGCCCTGACCTGCGCATCGGCCGCCGGCATATCCGCCAGCCCGTCCAATAGAGCCTTGAAATACAACATAGTGCCGCCGACCAGCAAAGGAATATTTCCGCGCGCGGTAATTTCCGCCATGGCCGCCAATGCGTCGCTGCGAAAATCGGCTGCGGAGTAGCTTTGTGCAGGGTCCAGAATGTCGATCAGACGGTGTGGATATTCAGCCAGCTGTGCTTTCGAAGGCTTGGCGGTGCCGATGTCCATGCCGCGATAGACCAACGCCGAATCGACGCTGATCAGCTCACAAGGCAGCACTTTGCTCAGTTCTATCGCAAGGTCGGTCTTGCCTGCGGCGGTAGGCCCCATAAGAAAGATAGCCGGAGGTAAAGCATTCATTCATTGACCGCGCAGGAATAATTTATCCAGGTCATTGAGACCCATCTGGGTCCAGGTAGGACGACCGTGGTTACATTGCCCGCTGCGTTCGGTGTTTTCCATGTCACGCAACAGGCCGTTCATTTCCGGGATGGCCAGACGCCGATTGGCGCGAATCGCGCCATGACAGGCCATGGTCCCGAGCAACTCGTTCATGTGTGCCTGCACCCGGTCGCTGGTGCCATACTCCATCAGATCCGCCAGCACATCGCTGACCAGCCGATTGGCCTCGGCCTGCTTGAGCAGCGCCGGGATCTGGCGGATCGCCAGGGTTTCCGGGCCAAGCCGCTGCAGCTCGAAGCCCAGGCGCTGAAACGTCGCGATATGTTCTTCAGCGCAGTCCGCTTCACGCTGGCTGACCGCGAGAGATTCGGGCACCAGCAATGGCTGGCCACTCAGGCCTTCATTGGCCATCGCTATTTTCAAGCGCTCATACATGATTCGCTCGTGGGCGGCGTGCATGTCCACCAGCACCAGTCCGTGAGCATTTTCAGCGAGGATATAGATACCCTTTAGCTGCGCCAGCGCATAACCCAGCGGCGGAATATCGCCGGGCGACTCCGGCAGCGACGAGGGCGCGGCACTGGGTAGCGGTGCGAAGAATTCACGGTAGGCGCTTTGCGCTTCGGCCACCGGCACGCCAGAGGTGGGCCGAGGCGTGTATTGATACTGATAACCGCTGCCAGCGCCGCCACCGGCAGCAGGCCGGGCAAAAGGCTCGCCCTGCGGCTGTTCAAGCACGGTGTTGGCCAGACGCATTTCACCCTGCGGCCCGAACTCACCGGCCTCAGGCCCGGTAGGCCGAGGCTCGGCGGCGACCGGTACGCTGCCACCCAGTTGATTTTCCGGGCGCACATCACCCAATGCACGGTGCAGGGTGCCATAAAGGAAGTCATGCACCATGCGCCCGTCGCGGAAGCGCACTTCATGCTTGGTCGGGTGAACGTTGACGTCCACAGCGGCCGGGTCGACCTCGAAAAACAGCACGAACGTGGGGTGACGGCCGTTGAACAGCACGTCGCGATACGCCTGACGCACCGCATGAGCGACCAGTTTGTCGCGCACCGCACGCCCGTTTACGAAGAAATATTGCAGGTCGGCCTGGCTGCGAGAGAATGTCGGCAGCCCCACCCAGCCCCAAAGATGAAGGCCATTGCGCTCGATCTCAATGGGTAACGCCTGCTCCAGGAAGCCCGGCCCGCAGATGGCCGAGACACGCCGCGCTCGAGCGGTGTCGTCATGCGCTTCATGCAGGCTCAACACAGTTTTGCCGTTGTGGCGCAAATGGAAGGCCACGTCGAAACGTGCCAGCGCCATGCGCTTGATGACTTCCTGCAGGTGATCGAATTCGGTTTTTTCGGCCTTGAGAAACTTGCGCCGGGCAGGCGTGTTGAAGAACAGGTCGCGCACTTCAACGGAGGTGCCTACCGGATGCGCTGCTGGCTGGACGCGCGGCGCCATGTCACGGCCTTCGGTTTCAACCTGCCAGGCCTGATCGGCGTCGCGGGTGCGCGAGGTCAGCGTCAGGCGCGCCACGGAGCTGATCGAAGCCAGCGCTTCGCCGCGAAACCCGAGGCTCATGACGCGCTCGAGGTCCTCCAGATCGCGAATCTTGCTGGTGGCATGTCGCGCCAGCGCCAGCGGCAGGTCATCCGAGGAAATACCGCCGCCATCGTCACGCACTTTCAGCAGTTTGATACCAGCCTGCTCGACATCGACATCGATGCGCCGCGCGCCGGAGTCAAGGCTGTTTTCCAGCAGCTCCTTGATCACCGACGCCGGACGCTCGACGACTTCGCCGGCCGCAATCTGGTTGGCCAGACGCGGACTGAGCAATTCGATGCGCGCAGCGTTCAGGACAGTCTGAGCGTTATCGGCTTCGGTGCCGTCGAGCAGAAGATCGGTCATTGCTGAGTCGCCACCTCGGAACTTGGAATTCGCAGATCCTGGCCAATCTTCAGTTCATCGCTTTTCAGATTGTTGGCGCTGCGCAGCGTAGCGATGTTCATGTCATAGCGCGCCGCGAGCATGGCCAGGGTTTCGCCGGAGCGGACCACATGGTTGCGTGGCCCTTGGGCCAGCTTGCCGTTGTCACGCAGCCAGGCAATATATGTGCCCTGTGGCGGGTTCTGCTGGAAGAACTGCTTTACCCCGGAATTGATCGAACGCGCCAACGCCTGCTGGTGCGACGCAGAACTGAGCTTGTTGGCTTCGTTGGCGTTGGAGATAAAGCCGGTTTCCACCAGAATCGAAGGGATATCCGGCGACTTGAGCACCATGAAGCCCGCCTGCTCGACGCGCGATTTGTGCAACGAGGTGACGCGACCGATATTGCTCAGCACCTTCTGACCGACGTTCAGGCTCGAAGACAGCGAAGCGGTCATGGACAAGTCCAGCAACACCCCGGCGAGCATGCGGTCCTTGTCATCAAGGCTTACCGCACCGGCACCACCGATCAGGTCGGAACGGTTTTCACTGTCCGCCAGCCAGCGTGCGGTTTCGGAGGTCGCACCGCGATCAGACAAGGCGAACACCGACGCGCCAAACGCCGCGGTGGACGGCGCAGCGTCGGCGTGAATGGACACAAACAGGTCGGCCCCCTTGGCGCGGGCGATCTCGGTACGTTTGCGCAACGGAATAAAGTAGTCGCCGGTCCGCGTCAGTTCAGCTCGGTAGCCTTTCTCGGCATTGACCTGGCGCTGCAGTTCCTTGGCGATCGACAGCACCACGTTTTTCTCTTTCTGCCCGGCACCGCCCGAGGCACCCGGGTCTTCACCGCCGTGCCCGGCATCGATCACCACGACAATGTCGCGCTTGCCATTGGGCACCGGGGTCAGCTTGATTTCAGGCTTGGCCGGGCTGACCGGGACAGCGGGCGCGGTATTGGCCGCGGTATCCGGGATCACCGGTGTCGGGTTGGCATCGGCGGCGTTATCGAACAGGTCGACCACCAGACGGTTGCCGTACTGCTGGTTCGGCGCAAGCGTGAAGCTTTTGGGCGTCACCGCCTTTTTCAGGTCGATGACCACGCGCAGATCCGTCGGCGTGCGCTGGGCAGAGCGCATGCTGTTGATCGGCGTATTGGCTGTCGATACATTCAAAGGGCCACCGAGTGTCGCGCCATTGATATCGATCACCAGACGATCAGGCGAAGTCAGGGTGAATACGCTGTGCTGGACAGGCCCGGACAGGTCGAATACCAGACGTGTGTTGTCCGGTGCTCGCCATAAGCGGACACTTTTTACTTGCGTAGCAGCAACCGCCTCGACAGCCAGGGCCATCAGCAGCAGACCAACTACAGTAACCAGCGCGCGCATGCGCATACCTAACCCCATATCTATTTGAATTCCAAAGCCAAAGTGGCACACCAGTGTTCGCCACGCGAGCCCAGCGGGCTCAATATCACGGACCGACCTTCTCCATGCGGGCCAATGGTAATGGTCAGGTCAGGCTTTGGCAAAAAGCCTGCACCACGCTGGGGCCATTCAATCAGACAAAGTGCATCGCCGTCGAAGTAATCACGCACACCCATGTACTCGAGCTCTTCGGGATCGACCAGACGATAAAGGTCAAAGTGAAAGACCCGGATGGCACCTATTTCGTAGGGCTCGACCAGCGTGAAAGTAGGACTCTTGACAGCCCCGGCATGCCCGAACCCGCGAATCATTCCCCGCGAAAGAGTGGTTTTTCCAGCGCCCAGATCGCCATCCAGAAAGATGACACCCACGCCTTCGGTAACCGCGGCCAGGCGTGCACCAAAATTCATCATGGCCTCTTCGCCAAGCACATGCAGCGTTAAATCAGACACGGTTGCAGCTCCTCCAATAACTGACGAATGGCAGGAATAATATCGCTGGCAGCCAGCCCGCGACCGTATTCACCGACTTTCTGACCGGCGCTTGCGTGCAGCCACACCGCCAGACAGGCCGCATCGAATGGCGTCAGATGCTGCGCCAGCAGCGCACCGATCAACCCGGCCAGCACGTCACCCAGTCCGGCGGTGGCCATGGCCGGATGACCGCGGTCGCACAACGCCAGCTGCCCGCTCGCATCGGCGATCAGGCTGCCAGAGCCCTTGAGCACGCAAACCGTATCGAACTTGCGAGCCAGCGCCCGCACAGCAGCGGCCCGGTCAGCCTGAATGTCCTTGATGCCGACGCCCAGCAAACGCGCGGCCTCTCCCGGATGCGGAGTGATGACGCAGCCTTTGGGCAGGCTCACCGCCCCAGCGGCCAGCATATTCAGAGCATCGGCGTCCCAAACCTGGGGCCGCTCGGCGTTGGCGGCAGCCGACAGCAAACTACGCCCCCAGGCGGCCTGCCCCAGCCCCGGACCGACCACCAATACGCTGGCCGGCTCGATCAACGCCATCAACTGGTTAGCCGAGCGAATGGCCGCACTCATGATTTCCGGCATGCGCGTCAAAGCGGCCGGAATATGTTCGGCGCGGGTCGCCAGCGTCAGCATGCCTGCCCCGCTGCGCAGGGCGCTTTCGGCGCTGAGCAAGGCAGCACCGCCGAAACCGTGATCGCCACCAATGACCAGCACCCGGCCGAACATGCCTTTATGTGCAGTACGCGGACGCGGTGCCAGCGCCGGCAGACTGGATGCGCTCAGACGCTTCGCGCTGACCGGCGCCTGCGCAACCAGCGCAGGGTCGGCGCGTAAGTCATCAAACACCAACTCGCCCACCAGGTCCGCCGCATCGCCCGTCAACAAGCCCAGTTTGAGGCCTATGAAGGTAACGGTCACATCGGCACGCACCGCCACGCCCAGCGCCTGCCCGGTGTCTGCACTCAAGCCCGACGGGATGTCCACAGCGGCGACCGGCAGGCCGCTGGCATTGATCGCCTTGATCGCCGAAACATAAGGCTCGCGCACGTCACCGTTGAGCCCGGTACCGAGCAAGGCATCCAGCACCACGCCGGTCAGCGGCTGTCCGGCCCATGCCTGAGTGTATATGCCGGAAGCCGCCGCGTGCGCCGAAGCGGCATCACCGGTCAATGCAGCAGGGTCGCCGACAGCCAGCACCCTGACTTGCCAGCCTGCCTTGTGCGCCAGCGCGGCCACCAGATACCCGTCACCAGCGTTGTTGCCACGTCCGGCCAGCACGGTCAGTTCATTGGCCTGCGGCCAGCGTCGGAGTATCGTCCGCCAGAGCGCCTGGGCAGCGCGCAGCATCAATTCCAGGCCTGGCGTACCGGCAGCAATCAGCCTTGCATCGAGGTCGCGGACCTGCGCAGCGCTGTACAGCGCGTCGGGTAAATGAGGTTTCGTGTCGAACATGCGTCTATAGGCTCCGATGTCTGGCAGAATTATACGCACCTTGGCCCCGGTTTCTCTCTGCGCATGTCCGCTATTACTGCTGTACTCCCCACTTGTGACGATCTTGCCGCCCTTGCCCTGTCAATCAAGGCATGGGGGCGTGAGCTGGGCTTTCAGGAGGTGGGGATCAGCGGTCTGGACCTGGCAGAGCACGAGCAGCACCTGCAACGCTGGCTCGATGCAGGCTATCACGGCGAAATGGACTATATGGCAGCCCACGGCAGTAAACGTTCCCATCCGGACGAGCTGGTGCCGGGAACGTTGCGCGTGGTGTCGCTGCGCATGGACTATCTGCCCGGCGACACCGAGATGGCCCAGCGCCTGACAGAACCGGAAAAAGCCTATGTGTCACGCTACGCCTTGGGCCGTGACTATCACAAGTTGATCCGCAAGCGCTTGCAGCAGTTGGCCGAGCGCATTCAGCAGGCCATTGGCCCGTTTGGTTTTCGGGCGTTCGTGGACAGCGCGCCAGTGCTGGAAAAGGCCATTGCCGAACAGGCCGGGCTCGGCTGGATCGGCAAGAATACGCTGGTGCTCAACCGCAAGGCGGGCAGCTTTTTCTTTCTCGGCGAGCTGTTTGTCGACATCCCGCTGCCGGTCGATGCGCCGCATGCGACGGAACACTGCGGGCGCTGCACGGCCTGCCTGGACATCTGCCCGACGGCGGCCTTTGTCGGACCCTATGTGCTGGACGCACGGCGCTGTATTTCCTACCTGACCATTGAGCTCAAGACCGCGATCCCCGAAGAGCTGCGGCCCTTGATCGGCAATCGGGTGTTCGGTTGCGACGATTGCCAGATTGTCTGCCCGTGGAACCGCTTTGCACGGCCCACCGACCAAAGCGACTTTCAGCCCCGCCACAACCTGGACAACGCCGGGCTGGCCGAGCTGTTTTTATGGGATGAAGACAAATTCCTCAGCAGTACAGAGGGCTCGCCCCTGCGCCGCGCCGGGTACGAACGCTGGCTACGCAACCTGGCTGTCGGACTGGGCAACGCGCCCTCCACCATCCCGGTGATCGAAGCCCTGCAAGCACGGCGAGATTACCCGTCGGAACTGGTCAGGGAACATGTGGAATGGGCGCTGCAGAGGCATGGGGTGGCGCCGCTTTAAATATGCAGCGCGGCGCAGAATGGTGACGCGGAGCGTCAAGAACGGCATTCCCACGCTGGAGCGTGAGAAACGATGACTCTCCAACTATCGTGCCTAGGCTCTGCGTACGTCTCAGGGCTCGTCTTTATAGACGAACTTGGGCATTTCCCAGCGGAAACGGATCGCCAGCAGGCGCAGCAGCAGGCCGCCGAACAGGGTGATGAGCACGGCCTGCTCATCCGGTAATTGCAGATACTGGCACAGCAAAAAACACCACGCGGCCAGAAACGACACGCTGGCATACAGCTCGCGGCGGAAGATCAGCGGGATGTCGTTGCAGAAGATGTCTCGCAGAATGCCACCGAAGACCCCGGTGATGACACCGCACACTGACGCGATCACCAGACCATGCCCGGCTTCCAGCGCAGTCATGCAGCCGATCAGAGTGAAGGCCACCAGCCCCAGCGCATCAAGCACCAGAAACAGAGAGCGCAGGTGGCGCATCAATGGCGCGATGAAGATCGTCACCAAGGCCGCCACACTGGTCAATATGAGGTATTCCGGGTGCTTGACCCAGGTCAGCGGGTAATGGCCGATCAGCACATCGCGCACCGAACCGCCACCCAGCGCCGTGACGCAGGCAATCAGCACCACGCCAAACCAGTCCATTCCTCGACGACCCGCAGACAGCGCGCCAGTCATGGCTTCAGCAGTGATGGCGATCAGATAAAGCATCAGCAACATGGCGGCGACTCTGCGACAAAGGCGCGCAGTCTAACCAGCCGACAAGCGCACTGAAAGAGTGCAGCGAAGATTATTCACTGCGCGCGCGAGTCTCAATCAAGGCTTGATGAAGTGCTCACGATAAAAGCGCAGCTCGGCAATCGACTCACGAATGTCGTCCAGCGCCAAGTGGGTGCTGCCTTTCTTGAACTTCAGTTCAGGAGACCAGCGCGCAGCCAGTTCCTTGAGGGTCGAGACATCCAGATTGCGGTAGTGGAACCAGTTTTCCAGCGTCGGCATGTGGCGGTACAGGAAGCGGCGATCCTGGCAGATGCTGTTGCCGCAGATCGGCGAACTGCGCTCCGGCACCCACAGTTTGATGAACTCAAGGGTCTGCGCCTCGGCTTCAGCCATGCTGATGGTGCTTTCGCGTACTCGCTGGGTCAGGCCCGAGCCACCGTGCTGGCGGGTGTTCCACTCGTCCATTTTCGCCAGCGTCTCGTCGCTCTGATGCACAGCGATCACCGGGCCTTCGGCCAGGGTGTTCAGCTCGCTATCGGTGATGATCGTGGCCATTTCGATAATGACATCGGTATCAGGGTCCAGACCGGTCATTTCCAGATCGATCCAGATCAGGTTCTGCTTGTTCTGCATGTGTCGACTCCTCAGCGTAGGCGCGCAGTTTAGCTCACCCTGCCGTGCTAGACTCCTGCCGATCAATCGTACTGCCTAATTCATCGGTTACATCACATCGGAACACCCATGGCCAAACGCCAACTCAATCGTCGTCAAAACTGGCGCATCGAAAAAATTCAGGGCGAGCGTGCTGCCCGCGCGGCAAAACGCGAGTCCGCTACGCTTGAAACACTGGAAGGCGGCGACCTCGGCCCCGAACAGACCGGCCTTGTAATTGCTCACTTCGGTGTTCAGGTCGAAGTCGAGGCCCAGGAAGGCGAAGCAAGCGGTCAGGTATTTCGCTGCCACTTGCGCGCCAACCTGCCGGCACTGGTCACGGGTGATCGCGTTGTATGGCGCGCCGGCAATCAGGGCATTGGCGTCATCGTTGCGCAACTGCCTCGCACCACCGAACTGCGCCGACCGGACTCACGCGGCCAGCTCAAGCCTGTGGCTGCCAACGTCGACCTGATCGTGATCGTGTTCGCGCCCATGCCCGAGCCACATGCCAACCTGATCGATCGTTATCTGGTGGCCGCCGAGCATGCCGGGATTCGTCCGCTGCTACTGCTCAACAAGGCCGACCTGATCGACGAGCAGAACGCGCCCGCGCTCAATGCGCTGCTGGCGGTCTACCGCACTCTGGGTTACCCGGTACTGGAAGTGTCGGCGCATCACGGCGACGGCATGCAGACACTGCAAAGCCAGCTTGACGGCCATATCAGTGTGTTCGTTGGCCAGTCCGGCGTCGGCAAGTCTTCGCTGGTCAACAGCCTGCTGCCGGAAACGGATACTCGGGTCGGCCCGCTGTCCGAAGTCTCCGGTCAGGGCACACACACCACGACCACCGCCCGCCTGTTCCACTTCCCGCGTGGCGGCGATCTGATCGACTCACCGGGCATCCGTGAGTTCGGCCTGGGGCACGTCAGCCGTGCCGACGTGGAAGCTGGCTTCATCGAATTCAACGACCTGATCGGCACGTGCCGCTTTCGCGACTGCAAGCATGACCGCGAACCGGGCTGCGCCCTGCTCAAGGGGCTTGAAGATGGCCGAGTGCAGCAACAGCGCATGAACAGCTACCGCTCGATCATTGCCAGCCTGCCGCAAGACAGTTACTGAGCACCGAACGCCGCACGCAAAAACGCCGCGATTATCGCGGCGTTTCTGTATCGGTTGCAGCTCAGTTCTGGGCCGGCTCGACCCGCAACTTGCCATCGTCAAAGATATTCAGCTTCTGCCGGATCTCGTGCGGCTGCGCGTAGGCCTGCGGGTCGGGCTGCGCCCCTGTCGAAGCCCCCGGCGCAGCGGGAGCACCTGGAGCAGCAGGCACCGCCGGTGCGGGTGCTGTCGGCGCCGCAGGCGTGGCTGGCGCACCGCCGGAGTTCTGATCGCCTTCGATACGCTGCTGAGCCTTTTTGGTCAAAACCACAATGTCGATACGGCGGTTGACCGGATTGGTCGGGTTCTCGCGATCATAAAGAGCCGACGAGGCATAACCCACCACCCTGGCCACCTGTGAATCCGGATAAGTACCGGCCACCAGCGCACGACGTGCAGCGTTGGCGCGGTTGGCCGACAGTTCCCAGTTACCGAATCCGCCGTTGCCTACAAAAGGTGTCGCATCGGTATGACCGCTGATGCTGATCTTGTTCGGCACGCTCTTGATGGTGTCAGCCATCGCCAGCAGGATGTCTTCGAAATAAGGCTTGAGACGTGCGCTGCCCGAATCGAACATCGGCCGGTTATCGGCATCCATGATCTGGATACGCAAACCGTCCTGAGTGATCTCGAACAGAATCTGGTCCTTGAATTTCTGCAGTTGCGGGTTTTCCTCAACTTTGTTCTGTAGCTCTTGCAGCAGCATCTCCAGACGCTCCTGCTCGACCTCTTCAGCCTTGGTTTCGGAAGTCTCGGCCTCAAGGGGCACGGTGTCAGGTGACGGCGTGGTCTTGACCTCTGGGTTCAGCGTCTGATTCGGCGACATCTCGGGCGAGCCGCCCAAGTCGATCACATACGGCGAACCGCTGTCTGAAAAGCCGACCGGGTCCTTGAAGTAACCGGCCACCGCGAGCAACTGTTCGGGCGTTGCGGAGGACATCAGCCACAGCACCAGAAAGAACGCCATCATCGCCGTCGCGAAGTCGGCAAACGCGATTTTCCAGGCACCGCCGTGATGTCCGCCACCAAAGCGCTTTACGCGCTTGATGATAATCGGCTGATTATTTTCCATGACTTAGCGACCGCGAACCGCTTGTTCCAGCTCACTGAAGCTGGGGCGATGCAGCGGGTAGAGAACCTTGCGGCCAAACTCGACGGCCAGCGAAGGCGGCATGCCGGAGGCCGAAGCCACCAGCGACGCCTTGATGCTCTCAT
The DNA here is from genome assembly GCF_022836805.1 of Pseudomonas sp. RGM 3321. Classification (NCBI taxonomy): domain Bacteria; kingdom Pseudomonadati; phylum Pseudomonadota; class Gammaproteobacteria; order Pseudomonadales; family Pseudomonadaceae; genus Pseudomonas; species Pseudomonas sp. RGM 3321. Next base: position 191,920 of record NZ_JALHBH010000119.1, on the reverse strand, counting down.
AGACGTTCATTTCTTCCTTGGCATCATGGGCAAGACAGGTGGCCAAAGGACCGAAGAAACCGTATGCCGCAAGAATACCGAAGAAGGTACCCACCAGCGCCGCACCTACGTGCATGCCGATTGCAGCCTTGTCGCCCGACCCCAGCGACGCCATGGTCACCACGATACCAAGTACCGCCGCCACGATACCGAAGCCGGGCATGCCGTCGGCGATACCGGTAATGGCATGGGATGGATGCTCGAGCTCTTCTTTCATGCTCAGCAGTTCCATGTCGAACAGGCCTTCCAGCTCGTGAGGAGCCATGTTGCCGGACGACATGATGCGCAGGTAGTCGCAGATGTACGCGGTCATGCGCTCATCTTTGAGGACGCCAGGGTATTTGGCGAAGATCGGGCTGGAGGCGGCGTCTTCGATATCCCCTTCAATCGCCATCATGCCCTCACGGCGGCTCTTGTTGAGGATTTCGTATACCAGCCCCAGTACCTCGAGGTAATAGGCGTGTGTGAAGCGCGAACCGAACATCTTCAGCGACTTCTTGAACACGTGCATGGTCATGTAGCCAGGGTTGGCCTGGAGGAACGCGCCCAGTGCAGCACCGCCGATGATCAAGACCTCGTAGGGCTGGAACAGCGCCATGATCTTGCCATGGGACAGCACATATCCGCCGAGGACACTCGCGATAACGACAATGATGCCGATAATTTTAGCCATAGGAAAAAATACTTTACTGAGTCGGGTTCAGGGACAGTCCGGAAGTTCTTGAATCTCTTCTTCTCCTTATCGGCCTAACTGGGCCAGACTATAGCCGGTTCTTTTGAAAAACCCATTTATCCGCCTCCATAAAAGGAGGAAAATGGCCTCAGCGTCCCGTACGCTGGCGGTTTCCCAGCTCAGATAATCAGCCGCACAGGCCATCGAATGTCGACAGCACACGCAGCACATCATCTCGTTCCGAAAACGCTGGATGCCTGGGTCAAGTTGCTTGACGGCATCGCGTTGCCGGTCCCGGCGGTCAATCATGGGCACGTTCGCGCAGCATTGAACGACAGTCGCCGCTCACTGCGTGAAATCGCTGAAATGATGCAGGAAAGCCCCGCACTGGTACTGAGTGTGATGCGCGAGGCCAACCATCACACCCACGGTTTGACCGAGCAGGCCGAGAGCCTCGAAATTGCGATCAACCGCCTGGGGCTGGCGCGTACCGAAATCCTTCTGGGCCGCTTGCCGGCCAAGCCGCCCGAGGAAATTCCTGCGGCCTATCGCCAATTGATTCTGGTCAGCCAGCACGCCACACAACAGGCCAACGGGTTGTTTGCCAGTCGCCTTGCACGACTCTGGCAAGACATCCATATGGGCAGCCTGCTGTTCCTCTCACCACTCTGGCCGATGGCGCTGGCCTATCCGAAGCTGCTCGAAGAGCTGGAGTTGCGGGTTATCCACAAGGGCCATTCCAGCCTTGCAGTGGAAAAAGAGCTGTTCGGCGTCAACCTGCTGGAGCTGTGCCTGGCACTCGCCGAGTTCTGGCGCCTGCCAATCTGGGTCACGCGCGGTTATAAGTTGCTGATCAACGAGCGACGCGATCTGGCCAAGGTGCTGCGCATCGCCCGCGAAGAATACAGCCCGCTGCAACAGCAACAACTCATGGACGCCGACCCCAACTTGCGGCGCTGGCTGAACCAGCCAGCCAATACTGTTTTGCTGGGTAATGGTCTGGCGCTGGCGGCGCAACATGCCTGGAACAGCCCGCATTGCCTGCGCTGGGAACGGCTGACCAGCCTTTATCTGCAACAGTCGATCAGCGAAGTGCAGCAGCAGGCGCATCAAAACGCTGCCAGCAGCGCGCGTATTCATGCGGAAAAAGACCTCTGGCACCCGGCCGAATCGCTGCTCTGGCCCTGGGATGCGCGCCGCGTAAGGCGCGACAACGAACCCGCCCCTCCGCCCTCGGCCGACGCCCTGCAGCTATGGCGCAAGCACTGCGCCGAGCTGCTGCAGGACCCCAGCCCGTTCATCAACGCCATGCACTTGACCACCTCGGCGCGCGACGCGTTCATGTCGTGCGGTATGGAGCGGGTCATGCTGCTGATGCTGGACAAGACATCGACCGTACTGCGCGTCAATCAGATGGCCGGACTGCCGACTGAAACCGCCACCTTGCAGCTGTTCATCAAGGAAAGCACCGTGCTGCAACGCTTGCTGACCCAGCCGACGCAGTTGCGCATGACGCCCGCGAACAACGCGCAGTTTGCCGCCCTGCTGCCCGCGCCGCTGAAAACCCTGTTCAGTGGCCAGCACTGGCTGATTCGTTCGCTGAGCAACAACGGTAAAGTCATGTTGCTGGTGGTCGCCGACCAGGGTGGCGGGGCCTTGTCGGAAATTTCCGTACAGGCATTCGGAAAAACCGCGCAATGTATTGAAAAGGCACTTGGCATCTTTAGTCATCGCAAAGCGTGAGGCCTGGCGTACAATTCGCCTCTTTCCTTTCATCGGAGGCTGCAAATGTCCGCATTCACTGGCTTGTCGCTGGTCATCGAACCCAACGATCTGCTTGAGCGTCTAGACGCCCCGGAATTGATCCTCGTGGATCTGACCAGCAGCGCTCGCTACGAAGCCGGGCACATTCGCGGCGCCCGTTTTGTCGATCCGAAACGTACGCAACTGGGCAAGCCTCCTGCGCCTGGTCTGCTGCCCGACACTGCGGAGCTGCAGCAGCTGTTCGGCGAGCTTGGCCACAACCCCGACGCAGTCTATGTCGTCTACGATGACGAAGGCGGCGGCTGGGCCGGGCGTTTTATCTGGCTGCTGGATGTCATCGGCCATCACCGTTATCACTATCTGGATGGCGGCGTGCTGGCCTGGGAAGCGCAATCGCTGCCGTTGAGCACAGACATTGCGCCCGTTGCAGGCGGCCCGGTCACGCTGACGCTGCACGACGAACCTACCGCCACGCGTGAATACCTGCAAAGCCGTCTGGGCGCCGCCGACCTGGCAATCTGGGACGCTCGCGCCCCGACCGAGTATTCGGGCGAAAAAGTAGTCGCCGCCAAGGGCGGACACATACCCGGCGCGGTCAATTTCGAATGGACTGCGGGCATGGACAAGGCGCGCAACCTGCGTATTCGTCAGGACATGCCGGAGATTCTTCGCGACCTGGGCATGACGCCCGACAAGGAAGTGATCACCCATTGCCAGACTCACCACCGCTCGGGCTTCACCTATCTGGTTGCAAAAGCGCTGGGCTACCCACGGGTAAAGGCCTACGCCGGTTCGTGGGGCGAGTGGGGCAACCATCCGGCTACACCGGTGGAAGGCCCGCAAGCGGTCGCCGCGCCCGTTGCAACGGTTGAGGCCATCGAACCCGAAGCGCCTGTCCAGCCAGCCGAAAGCATCGAGCCTGTCGGTTCCGATGAACCGGGGGAGGCGTCCCGGAAATCCTCAGGGCACTCCTCTTCAAAACGCGCATTTTCAGGACACTCATCTCCAGGACCTTCAATGAAAGACCGCTTGTTCATCATCAGTCAGTACCTGTTGCCACACCACCTGCTGTCCCGACTGGCTGGCTGCGTTGCCGAATGCCGCGTGCGCTGGTTCAAGAATGCCTTTACCGCGTGGTTCGCCCGCCGTTATCAGGTCGACATGTCACAGGCACTGGTCGAAGACCTGACGTCCTACGAGCATTTCAACGCGTTCTTCACCCGTGCGCTGAAAGCCGACGCCCGCCCGCTGGATACCACACCCGGCGCGATTCTTTCGCCGGCCGACGGCGCCATCAGCCAGTTGGGCCCGATTGATCATGGCCGGATCTTCCAGGCCAAGGGGCACAGCTTCAGCGTGCTTGAACTGCTGGGCGGTGATCCCAAGCTGTCGGCACCGTTCATGGGCGGCGAGTTCGCGACGGTCTACCTGTCGCCGAAGGACTATCACCGCGTACACATGCCACTGGCCGGCACATTGCGCGAAATGGTCTACGTGCCGGGCCGTATCTTTTCGGTCAACCAGACCACCGCTGAAAACGTGCCGGAACTGTTCGCCCGTAACGAGCGAGTGGTCTGCCTGTTCGACACCGAGCGCGGGCCTATGGCTGTGGTGCTGGTCGGCGCGATGATCGTGGCGTCGGTCGAGACGGTGTGGGCCGGGCTGGTCACGCCGCCCAAGCGTGAATTGAAGACGTTCAGCTACGACGAAGCAGCGCGTGCGCCCATCCACCTGGAAAAAGGTGCCGAGATGGGCCGTTTCAAACTGGGCTCCACTGCCATTGTGCTGTTTGGGCCAAATCAGGTGAAATGGGCCGAGCAACTGTCCGCTGGCTCCAAGGTACAGATGGGCCAGGCACTGGCAGCTCCGACACAGGCATGAGCGTGATTTGAAGTCACGGTGCCTGGCATGGGCGCCCAATTAATTAAAAGGGGCGCTCATGCAGTTTTAAACCGGACGGTAATGGCTCCAGGCCATATTTACTGCGCAGTGATGCCGATACTGGTAAAGTTGCCCGATCGGTGCTGTAGGATACTTCGCACTTTCATGGGCGTATGCTCGACATGTCGCCGCTCCGCGATGACGTCAGCCCCCATTTAAAGCCACCGTCCGGGCCAGTGAGTTGTTGGAGTTCGCCTGTCACATGAGTAATTTTAGCCTCCCTCTGCTGCTGCGTGCCCCCACGCCAGCGCAGTCGAGCCTGACATTCTGTGAAGCCAACCCACGCGACCTAAAACGCTGGATCTCCAGGCTGCCCAAGGCAAACCTGGGAGAAATGGCACGCCAGCTCTATCAAGGGCTGACCGAGCTGAACCAGCTGATCACCCCCAGCGAAAACCGCCTGCAACTGCTTGAGCTGCTGCGCCCCGAGGTGTATTTCGTCTGCAAGCACCTTGAGCGCCACTTTCTCAATCAGGCCATTGTGCTGGACGAGCGGCCGCGCAAGGTTGCCAATCTCTGCCAAGCCCTGCAAAACCATCTGGCGACCGGTTACAAGCAAATCATCCAGCAGGTAGCGCCCCGCTACACCAAGGATCAGGCCGGACTTTTCAGCACCGCGCTGCAACGAGCACTGCATGGGCTCAACGGACCGCTGATTCGCGCCAATCAGCTCTATTGCCCGGTTCAGGACGGTCTGTGGCTCGAACTGCATCAGATCTACCAGATTGCCCGCCATTACCAGTTGCACAGCGCGCCGGTCGAAGAGCCTCTGGCTCATCACACCAAGGCGTTGAGTGTGGAACAGACGTATGTGATCGCACTGCTGATGGGGTGTTCGCGCTGCAATCAGATGCGTCAGTTGAACATTGGCAAACTGGCCGATGCACTTGAGGCCTGGAGCCCGCTGGTCAAGCTGCAATCGCCTGCCGGGGAGAACAGCCTGTTTGCCCTGGACCCGACGGCAGACAAACCGCCGCTGTATCGCACCCTGTTCAGCGATGAGCAATCACCGAGGCTGCTGGGCATCGACACCCAGTCGCTGGCAGAGGCAATCAACCAGTATCTGGCCTTGCCGGACGACCAGCGCAGCCCGTCCAGACTGCTGATTCCGACCGGTATCAATACCGACCTGCTACAACATCTGGCGGCCGCCTGGGGTGATGTGGCCGAGCGGACCTTTCAGCGCACGGCAGGCCAGGGCACCCTGAAGCTGTGCATCGGCATGAGCGCACTGCATTTTTATGTAGCCGGTCAGAAGTCGTTCAGCGAACTCCTGCAACTCAACAGCGCAGGCAGTGCTGCGAGTTTTTCGCTGAAGATCGCCAATGATGACGAAGACGACCCTTGGGCTTCAGCCTTCGATACACAGCGCGGCAAGACCTCATCGCACCTGCTGCCCTATGAAGAAATCGAATACCCGAAGAACGATGGCGATAACGACTCGCTTTCCAACGGTCAGCACACGTTTCCGACCTTCGACCTGAATATCGTCAACCACAGCCCGGGCGGTTACTGCCTGGCGTGGCAGAAGGAAGTGCCTCAGCAGTTACAGGCTGGCGAACTGGTAGGTATTCAGGACGACTCCGGCCAGGGCTGGAGCATTGCCATTGTGCGCTGGGTCCGGCAAGTGCGCAGCGGCGGCACACAAATGGGCATCGAACTGATCGCCCCCTTTGCCCAGCCGTGCGGCATGCAACTGATTCGTGAACAACAGAATAGCCAGTACCTGCGAACCCTGATGCTGCCGGAAGTACGCGCCATGGAAAAACCTGCGACCTTGCTCGCTCCGCGCCTGCCCTTTCAGGAGGGCAGCAAAGTAATGATCAACGTCGGGGGCGAAGAGCGCCGTGCCTCACTGAGCAACCGGCGCATCAGTAGCGCCAGTTACAACCAGTTCGAGTATCAGATCTACGATGCGCCGAAAGCCGCCGAGGTCGAAAAGGCAAAGCCAGGGCAAGAGTTCGATTCTCTGTGGGGCACGCTGTAGTCGCTGCAAATGTCGCGGACACTGCAACGACTACGGCGCAAGATTCAGCGCTTTCCTTCGCGGTCGCGAAACCCCAACAGATAAAGCACGCCATCCAGCCCCAGCGTTGAAATCGCCTGCTTTGCCGATTGCTTGACCAATGGCTTGGCGCGGAATGCGACACCCAGCCCGGCAATCGCCAGCATCGGCAAGTCATTGGCACCGTCGCCGACCGCAATGGTCTGCTCCAGACTCAAGCCTTCCTTATGCGCCAGCTCGCGCAACAGGTCTGCTTTGCGCTGCGCATTGACGATCGGCTCCACGGCGACGCCGGTTACCTTGCCATCGACCACTTCCAGCTCGTTGGCGTACACATAATCAATGCCCAGCTTTGCTTGCAGCTGCTTGGCGAAGTAGGTGAAGCCACCCGAAAGAATCGCGGTCTTGTAACCCAGACGTTTGAGCTCGGAGAACAGCGTTTCAGCGCCTTCGGTCAAGCGCAGAGAAGCGCCGATTTCATCCAGCACACTTACATCCAGGCCCTTGAGCAGAGCCAGACGCTCCTTGAAGCTTTCGCTGAAATCCAGTTCACCGCGCATAGCACGCTCGGTAATCTCGGAAACCTGCTCGCCTACGCCTGCAGCCTTGGCCAACTCGTCGATCACTTCGGCCTCGATGAGGGTCGAGTCCATGTCGAACACAGCCAGACGCCGGTTGCGGCGAAACAGCGAATCCTGCTGGAACGCGATATCTACGTTGAGATCCTGGGCAACCGCGAGGAATTCGGCCTGCATGGCTTTCGGGTCGGCTGGCTCGCCGCGCACGGTGAACTCGATGCAACCCTTGCCTTTGTCGGCCGGCGTGTCGAGCGGCATGCGCCCGGACAGACGATCGATCTGATCGATATTCAGACCGTATTTAGCCGTAATGGCGCTGACGCACTGCAATTGCTCGGCCGTGACCTTGCGGGTCAGCAGCGTAACGATGTGGCGCGCCTTGCCCTGCCCTTCAACCCAGTGCTGATAATCCGCTTCGGACACCGCCGTGAAACGGACCTGCTGATCCAGTTTGTAGGCGGTGAACAGGATGTCCTTGAGCACGGAAGAACCCTGCACGGTATCCGGAATTTCAACCAGGATGCCGAACGACAAGGTGTCGTGGATAACCGCCTGACCAATATCGAGAATGTTCACGCCACCCTGGGCGAGGACGCCGGTGATGGCAGCAGTGAGACCGGGACGGTCGACACCAGTGATGTTAATCAGGACGATTTCGCGCAAGGCGCACCCCCGTAGTGGAAAAAAACCGCATTCTAACCACATTCAGTGACCACCGGGCACAGGCAGCGCTTTGCCGCTACTGGGTCGCTCGTTATACTGCGCGACAACTTCACCGAAAGAGCCGTGCTCTGTGAACCGGCCCACGCCCGTTAAAACCGATAATTTCTTCCTGCTCATCTTTCGTGCCCTGCGTCATCGCCGAGTACCGATCGCTTTGCGCATTGCCAGCCATAACGTGATCCTGGTCGCTTTGGCGCTGGTGATCTACGCCGGTGTCATGGGTCTGCAATTCAAGCAGGCCATGCATGAACAGGCAGATGCGCTGGGGCAGGCCCTGACGACCCAGACCGCCACCTCGGCCACCGAGCTGTTGGTGTCCAACGACATCCTCAGTCTCAACGTGCTGCTGGGCAATCTGGTCAAGAACCCGCTGGTAGCGCATGCCGCTATCTACAGTGTGGATAACCGCATTCTTGCGGAGGCTGGCCAGCGCCCGAAAAACGGACTTCTGGGCGAAGCTCAGGGCCTGTATGAAATCAAGATCACGTTTCAGGACGTGATGGCGGGTCATCTGCGCATCAGCCTCGACATGTCACAGTTCCAGCAGCCGATGACCATCAGCCTGCAGAGCATGGGCATTCTGGCAGGCATTCTGCTGGCCCTTGCACTGGCACTGAGCCTGCGCCTCGGCCGCCATATCTCCACGCCGCTGATGCAGATGCGCATCTGGCTGCGCGATATCGACCCGTACACACCGGCTACCGACCGCCAGGATGAAATCGGCGATCTGGCCCGGCAACTGCGCACCTCGTTCGCGCCGCCGGTGCCGGAGCCAGAACCGCTGCCCGAGGCCGAGTATGACGGCGAGGAAGACGACAGCGAAGATCCGTATCTGGAGCCGGAAGAGAAGCCTGCGCCAGTGGTTTCAGCTCGTAGCAGCGAAGCAAAACCGCGCTTGCCGGCACCACCGGTGCAGCGCCGCATCGTTGCCGAGGAAGATGAAGACGACGATGAGGATCCGTTCGCCGATCTGCGCGACCACTCGGACAACTCGCCAGCCGTTCGCCCGGCGGCTGCATCGGTAGCGCCGGTCGAACCGCACAACAGTGCAGTACTGGCCGTGCAGCTGGGTGCACAGGATCAATTGCGTCGCCTGCCGCGTGCACGCCTTACCGAATTGCTGCAACGCTACCGCGACTGCCTCGATCAGGCCGCCTCGCTGTATGAAAGCGAGCTGCATACGCTGAATGACGGCAGCACACTTATGCTTTTCCACAGTCACGAAAGCGGTGATGACTACCTGACCAACGCGATCTGCTGCGGCGAGCTGTTGCGCGCACTCAGTCATGCCTTGCAGATCGAGGTGGCCGATAGTGGCATCACCTTGCAACTGCAACTGGGCCTGACGCTGGGTGAAGGCTTGAGCGGTCTGAGCCAGATCGATCTGTTGCTGACCGAAACGGCGCAGGACGCACTGGCGCTGTCTCAGCACAGCCGCAACCTGCTGCTGGTCGAGCGCCGCATCAACGACGATCCGTTGATCCGCCAGCGCGCCCGCATCCGCCCGATCGCCAGCCCGGAAGGTGCCTGCTGCGTAGAACGCCTGATGGAGCCCTACCCGTCGATGCTCGAACGCCAGCTGGCGCGCATGCACGAATCCAACAAGGCCTGATCCTCTCCTCCGCTCACGCTTGAAGTGAGACGCTTGTGCCCATGCTCTGCGTGGGCACGCCGTTCCGGACGCTCTGCGTCCTATCCTGATCAACCTCTCCCGGCGCAAACAGATGACGCAGAGCGTCACGACCTGCATTCCCACGCGGAGCGTGAGGAACGATAGGTGTCCGCAAGATCACCACCTGGCCCGGCCCCAGCGCGGGAATGCCGCACCGGGGCGTGAGGAGCGATAGGTGCGCGCAAGATCACCATCGTGCCCATGCTCCAGCGTGGGCATGGCGTTCTGGACGCTCTGCGTCCTATCCTGACGGTGCAGCGCGTCAGGAACGCCGAGGTGTGGGAACCAGAGATGAGCGCCCAACAAAAAGCCCGCATCGCTGCGGGCTTTTTGTTGGGCCAATCCTAGAAGCGGAACACTTCAAGGTCGGTGCGTATGGGCGAGGCCATTGGAATTCTTGGTTTGTCAGGCTCTTTGGCCTTGGCAACAGGAGGCTTTTTCGGTTCTTCGATCGGTTGCCAGGAAATCGGCTTGATCGCAGTGCTGACCTGATCGGCCAAGCGTTGCAACAGCATGCCCTGGGCCTTGACCTGGTCGGCGGAGCTACCGGCATGGACCTGTTCCAGGTGGACCAGTCGACTGTCACGAACATGGCCTTTACGGTCCAGAAGACGCCATTGCGCATCCAGAACGGCAGGCTGTTTGGCACCGGAGTCCAGACGGGTGATCGACAGTACGACCTGAACGTCCGGTGTGAAGTTGGCAACCGCAGGTGCCATGACGACACGCTGGCTGTCCAGCTTCCAGGCCAGCTGGCGCAAAAGCAGCTGGTCGATGTCCGAAGACAGATTGCCCGCCCAGCGCCCGTCAGGCGATGCGGTCAAGGTGCCGTCGGGCTGGCGTTGCAGCAGGGTTTCGCGTTGCAGATAGTCGGCCACCGAAACAGGACCCAGCAATACTGCCAGACCACTACTCTGTTTCGGCTGACCAGGCTCACCGCTATCGAGCTGATAAAGCGCGGTCGGCTGGCGCACACTGCAACCAGCCAGACCCAAAACGCCAGTCATCAGCAAGATCAGGGGAAGGCGTAAAAGATTCATCATCCCATCCAGGTAGCCGCCCCGAGGCAGGCCACAGTATAAGTACTTTCAAGACCCATGCAGGCACTGAGCCACGCATGCACCCCAAGACCCCATATCATCCGTGAATACGCATCATGACTCCAGCGATTATGCATCGTACTTCATGGCAAAACGAAGAACGCTGGTGCCAGATCAATGTTTTCAGCTATTTTCCACCAATAATGCGTCGACGCGCTGGAAGCCCCTTGGCAGTTTATTGCCACGTCGGCCACGCTCCCCCTTGTAATGCTCAAGATCTTCAGGTTTAAGCGACAGCGTTCGCTTACCCGCCTGGAGTACCAGCGTCGCGCCCTGCGCGATCACCGCCAGATCGGTCACATATTCTTCTCGGCTGGCTACCCGCTCGCCCGGAATACCGATGATCTTGTTGCCCTTGCCTTTGCCCAATTGCGGCAAATCACTGATCTTGAATACCAGCAGGCGGCCTTCGGTAGTCACCGCTGCCAGCCAGTTCTGCTCACGGTCGGGCACCGGCCGAGGCAAGATGACTTTTGCCCCGTTCGGCAAGCTCAGCAACGCCTTGCCCGCCTTGTTCTTGGCTTGCAGGTCTTCGCCTTTGACGACAAACCCATAACCGGCATCCGAAGCGATCACATACAGCGCGTCATCTTCGGGCATCAATACGCACTCGAACGTCGCACCCGGTGGCGGTTGCAGCTTGCCGGTCAACGGCTCGCCCTGGCCTCGTGCAGATGGCAGGGTGTGTGCAGCCACCGAATAGCTGCGCCCGGTCGAGTCGATGAACACGGCGAACTGATTCGAGCGGCCGATGGACGACGTCTTGAAACCATCCCCCGCTTTGTAGGAAAGTCCGGTGGCATCGATATCGTGGCCTTTGGCGCAACGCACCCAGCCTTTTTCCGAAAGCACGACAGTTACCGGCTCGGTGGGCATCAATTCGTTTTCAGACAGCGCCTTGGCTTCGGCACGGGCAACAATCGGCGAGCGGCGATCATCGCCATAGGTTTCGGCGTCGGCGATCAGTTCGGCACGGACCAGCTTGCGCAACTTGGACTCACTGCCCAGCAGTGCCAGAAGCTTGGCCTGCTCTTTGCGCAGGGCATCCTGCTCGCTGCGCAACTTCATCTCTTCCAGACGCGCCAACTGACGCAGACGGGTATCGAGGATGTAGTCCGCCTGAATTTCCGACAGACCAAAGCGTGCTATCAGCTCTGCTTTAGGATGTTCGGCGGTGCGGATGATGTGAATCACTTCATCCAGGTTCAGGTAAGCCGTGAGCAAACCATCCAACAGGTGCAGACGATGCTCGACCTTGTCCAGACGGAATTGCAGACGACGCCGAACAGTACCGATGCGGAACGTCAGCCATTCGCTGAGCAGTGTCTTGAGGTTCTTGAGCTGCGGCTTGCCGTCCAGACCGATGATGTTGATGTTCACCCGATAGCTGGACTCCAGCTCGGTGGTCGCGAACAAATGCTGCATCAACTCGTCCAGCTCAACCCGGTTGGAGCGCGGAATAATCACGATACGACAAGGGTTTTCGTGGTCAGACTCGTCACGCAGGTCGGCAACCATCGGCAGCTTCTTGGCCTGCATCTGCGCGGCGATCTGCTCCAGCACCTTGGCGCCGGAAACCTGATGCGGCAGTGAAGTCACGACAATGTCGCCATCTTCAATGCGGTACACGGCCCGCATGCGCACCGAACCACGCCCGGTCTCGTAGATTTTCAGCAGGTCGGCACGCGGCGTGATGATTTCCGCTTCGGTCGGATAGTCCGGCCCCAGAATGTGCTCACACAGCTCCGGGACAGTAGCCTTGGGGTCGTCCAGCAGATGAACGCAGGCGCTGGCGACTTCGCGCAGGTTGTGCGGCGGCACGTCGGTGGCCATACCGACGGCAATGCCGGTGGTGCCATTGAGCAGGATGTTCGGCAAACGCGCCGGCAGCACCGCCGGTTCGTCCAGTGTGCCGTCAAAGTTCGGCACCCAGTCAGCCGTGCCCTGGCCCAGTTCGCTGAGCAGGACTTCGGAATAGCGCGACAGACGCGCTTCGGTGTAACGCATGGCCGCGAATGACTTGGGATCATCCGGCGCACCCCAGTTACCCTGCCCGTCCACCAGCGTGTAGCGGTAGCTGAACGGCTGGGCCATCAGCACCATCGCTTCGTAGCAGGCCGAGTCGCCGTGCGGGTGGAATTTGCCGAGTACGTCGCCGACGGTACGCGCCGATTTCTTGTGCTTGGCGTCAGCCCCAAGGCCCAGTTCGCTCATCGCGTAGATGATGCGCCGCTGAACAGGCTTCAGGCCGTCCCCGATATGCGGCAAGGCACGGTCCATGATCACGTACATGGAGTAGTTGAGGTAGGCCTGTTCGGTGAAGTCAGCCAGTGATCGGCGCTCTACACCATCCAGGCTGAGGTCAAGGGAGTCGCTCATGCGGGCCTCATTATTTCGTTGACTGGCGCAGCAGCAAGTTGCCGCCACGCTGTGTGAATTCGAGTTGTTTCATGGCACTCATGCCCAGCAGCACCTGCTCACCGTCCAGACCGGGTGCCACCAGAGCACGCACATTGGTCAGGACTATATCGCCCAGTTGCAAGCGGTCGAGCGTGGTCCGGAAACCCTGACTGTTGCCATTGGCCGTGTTGACCGTGACCGCAAAGCCGCGTTTCAGGCCCAGGCTGTCAGCCATATCCCCGGGTACGGCCACGTCGGTCGCCCCGGTGTCGATCATGAACTCTACCGTCCGGCCGTTGATCTGGCCGGTACTGACAAAGTGCCCCTGACGATTACCCGCCAGTTGCACTTCGATGTATCCGTCACCGTGTTGCGAGGCAACCACCGTATTGGGGTTCTGTTGCTTGTCTTCCCAACTGCCGAAAAAGCGCGTCGCCAGAAACAGGCCAGCGGCCCAGGCAACGATCATCAATATCTTGCCAGCGCGCTTGCCGGGTTGCGGTTGATTCGCTGGCTGGCTCACTGACCGGCGCTCCAGCCCGCCTCAGGCGCAGCGAACCGCCAGACAATCGGGCGTTTTTCACCGTCGGCGCGCGCACCGAAGTTATTGTCGATGCCAATCCATGCGCCCTTCTCGTCCACCACCAGCGCTTCGGTCAGGCCATAGGGCTGATCATAACGACGCGAAGGCACCATCGCTTCCTTGGCGAACGACCAGCAACGTTCGATCTGCCCGGTCTCAAGCCCACGCCGACAGATGCGATAGGCCGCTCGCTCGAGCGTGAACAGCTTGCCGTTGTATAGCGAAAGGTCGGAAAAGTCCGTGGACACGGTCTTGTGCCCCTGTTCTGCGGGAAGCAGGTCTTTACCGTCTTCGGACAGCAGCACGCAGCTTTGCCCGCAGCTCCATTGTTCCTTGTCACGCTGCACCACCAGCAGCCCGCGTTTCTCGCGCTCGGCGGCCAGCCAGATGCGGTCGCCCGAGGCGTTCACGGCGATACCTTCGAAAATCGCATTGAAGTGTTGCAACATGCCCTGGCCGCGCGCCTGTTCTATCAGCGCTTGCGGCAAATCCAGCCAGAACGGTGCACCACTGACCGGAACCTTGAGCACCGTGCCATAGGCCTCGCTGACCAGATAGCGATTACCGGCTGCATCACAACTCACGCCTTCGAAATCCAGATCACCACCACGCACCAACGCGGAAAGGCCTGCCAGCGAACGCAACTTGAGCGGCAGATAGCTGTGTGGCGCAGGTGCGTCAATGCGGTGTGCTTCTGCCTTCCAGGTGTTTTGCGACACATCGAGGCTATACAGCACATTGTCGTCACGGTCGGAAACGGTCCACAGCTGGCCATTGCACATGGCCAGACCCGACAGATTGCCGCCGACCATGTCGTCTACCGGGTGCTCGGATTGCAGTTTCAGGACCTCAAGCGGCGCGGCGAAAACCGGCGCGGCAACCAGGGTCAGGGCGGCGAGCCAGGCTCGTATCAAGTCAGGACCTCGGCGAGGTTGCCCTTCGATTCAAGCCAGGACTTGCGATCACCTGCACGCTTCTTCGCCAGCAACATGTCCATCATTTCCGACGTAGCAGCGAAATCATCCAGCGTGAGCTGCACCAGACGCCGTGTGTTCGGGTCCATGGTGGTTTCGCGCAGCTGCGGCGGGTTCATTTCACCCAGGCCTTTGAATCGGGTGACCTGTGGTTTGCCACGTTTCTTTTCAGCCACCAGACGGTCGAGAATTCCGTCGCGCTCGCTTTCGTCCAGCGCGTAATAGATTTCCTTGCCCAGGTCGATCCGGTACAGCGGCGGCATGGCCACATACACATGCCCGGCGTCGACCAGCGGACGGAAGTGCTGAACGAACAACGCACACAGCAGCGTTGCAATGTGCAGACCGTCCGAGTCGGCGTCAGCAAGGATGCAGATCTTGCCGTAACGCAACTGGCTGATATCCGCCGCACCCGGATCAACCCCGATGGCAACCGCGATGTTGTGCACTTCCTGGCTGGCGAGCACTTCGCCGCCGTCGACTTCCCAGGTGTTCAGAATCTTGCCGCGCAGGGGCAGGATGGCCTGGAATTCCTTGTCCCTTGCCTGCTTGGCCGAACCACCGGCGGAATCACCTTCGACCAGAAACAGCTCGGAGCGCGCCGGATCCTGTCCGGCACAGTCAGCCAGTTTGCCCGGTAGTGCGGGGCCTTGGGTAATGCGCTTGCGTTCGACCTTCTTGCTGGCCTTGAGGCGGCGACCGGCGTTGTTGATCGCCAGGTCAGCCAGTTGCAGGCCCAGCTCCGAGTGGGTATTGAGCCACAGACTGAAAGCGTCCTTGACCACGCCGGAAACGAACGCCGCCGCTTCACGGGAAGACAGCCTCTCTTTGGTCTGGCCGGAAAACTGCGGTTCCTGCATCTTCATCGACAGGACGAAGGCAATTCGCTCCCAGACGTCTTCCGGTGCCAGCTTGACGCCCCGCGGCAACAGGTTGCGGAACTCGCAGAACTCGCGCATCGCATCCAGCAAGCCCTGGCGCAAGCCGTTCACATGGGTACCGCCCTGCGCCGTGGGGATCAGGTTGACGTAGCTTTCCTGAACGCTGTCGCCACCTTCGGGCAGCCAGAGCAGCGCCCAGTCGACCGCTTCCTTGTTACCGGCGAAGCTGCCGCAGAACGGTTCATCCGGCAGTCGCAGGAAGTCGCTGACCGAATCCTGCAGATACGAGCGCAAGCCGTCTTCGTAATGCCACTCGACTTTTTCGTTAGTGGATTTGTCTTCAAAGCTGACCAGCAGGCCCGGACACAGAACCGCCTTGGCCTTGAGCACGTGCTTGAGGCGGCTGACCGAGAACTTCGGGGTGTCGAAATACTTCGGATCGGGCGCGAAATAGACGCTGGTCCCGG
This sequence comes from Pseudomonas sp. RGM 3321, assembly GCF_022836805.1. Taxonomy (NCBI): domain Bacteria; kingdom Pseudomonadati; phylum Pseudomonadota; class Gammaproteobacteria; order Pseudomonadales; family Pseudomonadaceae; genus Pseudomonas; species Pseudomonas sp. RGM 3321. Next base: position 176,120 of record NZ_JALHBH010000119.1, on the reverse strand, counting down.
TGTTGCGCTTGCCGACAGTGCCGATAACCGCCAGCTCTGTGGCCTTATAGCCGTCGGCGAAGGTCATTTCGTATTCGTTGCCATCGCGCTTGACCCGCACCCGAACCTGAGTGGAAAGCGCGTTGACCACGGAAATCCCTACGCCGTGCAGGCCGCCGGAGAACTGGTAGTTCTTGTTGGAAAACTTGCCACCCGCATGCAGCTTGGTGAGGATCAGCTCGACGCCGGACACCCCTTCTTCCGGGTGAATGTCCACCGGCATGCCGCGGCCGTCGTCGGACACCTCAAGCGAGTTGTCGGCATGAAGGATGACCTGAACCGAGCGCGCGTGACCAGCCAGAGCTTCGTCGACACTGTTGTCGATGACTTCCTGAGCCAGGTGGTTGGGCCGCGAGGTGTCGGTGTACATGCCCGGACGTTTGCGAACCGGATCGAGGCCCGAGAGGACTTCGATGGCGTCTGCGTTATAAGAGCTAGCGCTGGGAGTGGCCATGGGTTCTCGTTATCAATCTTTCATGGAATTTCGGGGGTTCAATGTTCTTGCATTCAGTAGGCCGGGCATCGATCGTCTACAGCGCCGACAGGTCGATCTTTTGCAGTAGATCGGGGGCAAACCCGGCAAAGCTCAACAACGCTGGCATTTGCTCGGCAAAACCCTGAAAACTGTGGTCGCCGCCCGCCTGAATGCGCAACGCACAGGCCCGGTAAAACTTCTCGGCGCGACGATAATCAAGGGTCTCGTCACCGGTCTGCAACCACACCTGAAACTGCTGTGAGTCCTGGGGAGCAGGAACCTCCAGCTCGGCCAGCGCCTGAATATGGTCTTCGGTCAACTGCCACTGCTCGCCGGTGTACAGGTTCTGCTGCACGCCGAGAAACCCGTCAAACAGCTGATGCGGGTTGACTGCCGGGTTGATCAGCACCGCCTTGAGGCCATGCTGCTGCGCCAAATGAGTCGCATAGTAGCCGCCGAGCGAGCTGCCGACCAGTAATGGCCGTCCCAGCTCCTTTATAGCGGTTTCAAGCTGACCCATAGCCTGACGCGGATGGTGATGCAGTTCAGGGACTTGCAGACGATCAGCCAGACCCAACGACTTCATCAGCGCGGCCAACTGGCAGGCCTTTCTCGACAGGGCCGAGCTGTTCAAGCCATGAATGTATAGCAATGAAGGTGTGTCGCTCGTCACGCTGTCGCTCCCGAGTGCAAGGCAAAGCCGTGTAGTTTACAGGGACTTACGCTACAACACCTCACTGGAAACGTGTCCGCCCGCTCATTCAGTAGCCAGTACCGCCGTAATCGACTTCGAATTCCATGCCAACCACTCTGGAAACAGCGGTTTCCAGCCGTCCGTCGTCATACAGTCGCAGCCAGCGATAGCCCGGCGCCGTGGTGTCCACCTTGAAATCGGCACTGCCAGGCGCGAACTGAATGCAGGTCGAAGGCGACGCCAGCAGGCGCACACCATTGCGCATCTGGTCGAACTCCTGATGCACATGCCCCCACAATACAGCCCGAACCTGCGGGAATCGATCCAGCACCGCAAACAACGCATCGGCATTGCGCAGACCGATGGGTGCCATCCATTCACAGCCAATGGCCACCGGGTGATGGTGCAGGCAGACCAGATGATGCCGGTCAGGTGCTTCGCTCAGTGACTGTTCCAGCAATTGCAATTGCCCAGTGGCCAGAAAACCTGGCACCGAACCGGGCACTGCCGAATCCAGCAGCGTCACCCGCCACTGGCCGATGTTGATGATCGGATCAAGCAGCCCTTCAGCCTGTGCGACATGCTCCATCTGCGGCAATTCATCGTGATTACCGGCAAACCAGCGCGCAGGCGCTGCGATCTGCGCGCTTATCCGGCGAAACGCTTCATAAGACTCGACGCTGCCATCCTGGGAGATATCCCCGCTTGCAACCACAAGATCAACCTGCGGCTGCTCGGCGAGGACCAGATCAACGACTTTTTCCAGACTGTCGCGGGTACTCATACCCAACAACGCCCCGTCCGCCTCGGCGAACAGGTGGCTGTCGGATATCTGCACCAGCAAAACTGACGATGAAGGGGCTGCGCTTGGCAAGACCGTCTCCCAGAGAGGATTCAGCGCGATTATGTGATGTGGCAGCGGGCGGGTAAACCGGGAATGTGAGCGCAGACGAGCATTTGGTCACATTTGCTGATTCGCTCGGCGCTTGAGCACAATTGAAGCAATAAGTCCGGCCGACACCATGCCCGCCAGTCCCGCACCCAAGAGATAGCTCAGCACCCGCTCATAAGGCATTCCAGGCCAGAGATATCCCGCCAACAAAAGCTCCAGGACAACGCCAAGAATCATTCCTGCCAGTCCAGCCAGATGAACGACCCACGGCATGAGCCTTAAAGACAGAATACCGATGACCACTCCGATAATGGCCGTATATAGAAAGTGTTCCCAACGCAGAGCGCTGCCTGTCAGGGTTATCAGCCCTAGATAGCTGAAAAGGCTGAGGGTGATTCCCGAGAAGCATGCTAACTGACATCCGGGGGAGCCTAAGCCACTCATTCGTTATACCTGCAAATCAATTCAGGTCGAATGTAAGGCATGTTGTTTCAAATCCAAGATGCCGGGGGATTTTCAGAAACCACCTACAAGACTGGAGCCTGCCCGCTGTCAGCTGACGTCACTTATCGGTCAATTGGGTGCAGGAAAAAATACAGGGCGAGGCCAAGGAGCAGTAGCGCGATAACAATTGAAGAGGGGTTAACGCACCGCCTCAAACTCATGCCCGCACGCCAGGCAATGACTCAGCCATTCCCCCAGAAACAGATTGAGCTGGGCCTTTTCATCCGGTTGGTGCATGTCGGCATTGGGGTAGGGATAAATGCCGCGAAAGCGCCGCGCATGCTCGGCGCCGATGACTTCGGCCATGCGTGCATCGTGATAGACCTGCACTTCGAGCACCGGCACCGGCAGCCACGGCAGGCTATGTTCCTGGCGGACTTGCAGGGTGGTGGTGTACGGGCAGTCGAGCAATACCTCGACGGCCAGTACGCCCAGCATCTGGTCACCCTGTGTAACGGCGACGCGGCGTGAGCGCTGTTCGTTGCGCATGTCGGGCAGCAGGCGCATCAGGCGCGCGTAGTTGGCCTCACACGCAGCCTGCAGTCCGGCAAGGTCGACACGGTAGCGCTCGCGCAATAGATTCACGACCATAAACCCCTTATCTCCGCACGATTCAGCGCCAGCCATTGCAGGGCGATAATCGTCGACGCGTTTTTGATTGTTCCGTCTTTCATCGCCTGCATTGCGTCGTCGAATGACCAGACCGTGACCCGGATGTCTTCGCCTTCGGACTCAAGCCCGTGAATTCCGCCTGCCCCCTCACTGCTGCACTGCCCCAGGTACAAGTGAACAAACTCATTACTGCCACCTGGAGAAGGAAAGTATTTGGTGATGGGCCAAAGCGAGCGGAACACCAGTCCAGCTTCCTCCTCTGCCTCGCGATGAGCAACTTCTTCCGGCTGTTCATCCTTGTCGATCAGCCCGGCGACCAGTTCGATCAGCCACGGGTTGCTGGTCTTTTCCATGGCACCCACGCGGAACTGCTCGATGAGCACCACTTCGTCACGCTTGGCATCGTAAGGCAGTACGCAAACCGCATCGTGGCGAACGAAAAGCTCGCGGCTGATTTCCTTGCTCATGCCACCTGCGAACAGCTCATGGCGCACATGCAGCTTGTCCAGCCTATAGAAGCCCTTGAAGCAGTTTTCACGCTGTATGGTTTCAAAAGCGCTTGGTGCAGATCGTGTGGTCTGGGTCATGGGTTTCTCGCTTGCCGCCGTTTTTGACATCGGGTCATCCTAACGCGCATCGACGTTAAGATGCAGCCCCTTTGAAGATGCAGGGTAGACGGCCGGGACTTAAAACAATTCTAATCTGCCATGATCGAACCGAAGACGTTGTTTACAGTCCAACCAGCCTGCATACGCACAACGCAACCGCCTTTACTGAAACTGCCAAGGATCAACATGTCGTTACTGAGGATCACTTCACTGGCTTGCCTGGCCCTGTTGCTCGGCGCCTGCCAAAGCCTCTTCACGCCCAACATGCGCACACCGCTGCAAGTCCAGCGCGATGCCTCCGAGCTGATCAAGCCAGGCTGCACCACGGCGGACTGCCCGCTGGTGAACATCGATACCGTGCATTTCCCCGATGAGCCGCGATTGGACGCCATCGTCCAGAAGACCCTGCTGCAACTGACCGTTGCCGACAGCAGCGCCTCGCCGCCTGCGTCTATCAAAGCCTATCAGGAGCAGTTCCTGAGCCAGGCCCAGGGTCGCAACGCCAGCTATCTGCAGGCCAAGGTACGCGAGCAGCATGACGGTATCGTGGTTGTCGAACTGTCCAGCTACCTGGATACCGGTGGTGCCCACGGCAACCCTGGCCGGGCGTTCATCAACTATTCGCGTCAGCAGCAGAAAGTCCTGACCCTGGCAGACATGATCATCCCGGGCAAGGAAAGCGAGTTCTGGCAGAAGGCCCAACTGGCCCATCAGGGCTGGCTGGTCTCGACCAAGATGAATGAAGACAGCGAGTTCATGAAGACCTGGCCGTTCAAGCGCACGCCACACATCGCGCTGACCTACGGCGCGGTGATCCTCAAGTACTCGGTGGATACCATTGCGCCGTATTCGATGGGTCACATCGAGCTGAAGATTCCTTACCCTCAGCTCAATGGCATCCTCAAGCCGGAACTGTTCCCCGGTCGCGGTTGATTGCACCGCCGATCAACAGCTGCAACACGCCAGCGACAACGAGCGCTGGCAGTGTTGCACCGACATTCGGGTAAAAACCAGCCAGCAGGTGATAGGTGCTGAGCCCGCCCAGCCACGCCAGCAGACTCATCCAGCGCAAACCGCCCTCCACCACCCGACCACTGCGACGACGCAGGATGAAATGGTCGACCAGCACCACGCCGAACAGCGGCGCAAACACCGAGCCGATCAGCAGCAGGAAGTTCTGGTATTGGGCCAGCGGTGCCAGACAGGCGATCAGCGTGCAGATCACGCCGATGATCAATGCCAGGTGCTCGACGTTGATGCGTGACAGCAAAGCACTCGATACCGCCGCCGAATGAATATCGGCGAACGCATTTTCCGTCTCATCCAGCAGAATCAGCAGCAGCGGGATGCCCAGACCTGCGCCGGCCAGCGCCAGCAGCAAGGCATTGACCTCACCGCTCGGCGCGAACGCCAATGTATAGGCAACGCCCAGACTCATCAGCCAGAAGTTGCCAATGAAAAAGCCTGCAGCCGTGCCGCCGAAGACACTTTTCGCACGCTGGCCGAAGCGCGAGTAGTCGGCAATCAGCGGCAGCCAGGACAGCGGCATGGCGATGGCAATGTCGAACCCCGAGGCAAACGGCAGTGAACCATCACCGGATGTCGCCCACAGCGCTGCCAGATCAGCCTTGCTCAGCAGATTCCAGGTCAGCCATGAACACGCGGCCAGCAGTATCCAGATCCCCCACTTGCGCAAGAATCGGCGCACGAAGGTCAATGGTCCGCTGACCGCCAGCAGAGTGGCCAGCGCGCCGAAAAACAGTGTCCAGAGCAGCGGACTGGTCCACAGACTGCCCTGCGAAAAAGCCCGATCGCCCAACAGACTGGCAGCATCGCGCATGACGATGATCTCGAACGACCCCCAACCGATCAGTTGCAGCAGGTTCAACACTGCGGGCAGCGACGCGCCTTTGCTGCCCAAGCTGAGTTTGAGAGCTGCCATGGACGACAAACCGGTGTCACTGCCGATCACGCCGACACTGGCGAGCAGTAAAACGCCCACCAGCGTGCCGAGAAAAATCGCCAGCATCGAGCCAGACATACCCAGCCCCGGCGCCAGCAAGGCCCCGGTTTGCAGCACCATCAAACCGATGCCGAGGGAAAACCACAGGGAAAACAGATCCCGCCCACCAAACACCCGCTGGCTGGCGGGTACAGGGGTGTCGGGAGAATAGGTGCCGGGTGTGTTCACAGAGGGGTCTCGTGTGGAAAGTCAAGGAACCGGGTGCAGCCGCACTGCACCTTCAGAATCGGACGCAGAGCACACTTCTGCCCGTAGGGGCGTAGGAGTGACCGGGGCGGCGATCCGCATTGTTCGCGAAAGCTTTATTCCGGGCGATACATCTTCAGCGGATGTAACGGCCCTTTCGCGAACAAGTTCGCTCCTACGCCCTTCGGGCAGAAGCCAAGCCCTTTCGCGAACAATGCGGGATCGCTGCCCCGGTCGCTCCTACGACCTTCGGCCAGAATCAAAAGCGGAACTGTGTATAACGACGGGCTATCGCCCTCTACACCTTCTTGTACAACTGGCTGCCTTCCTGCTTGAAGCGCTCGGCCTGTTCGGCCAGGCCTTTGGCGACGTCAACGTCGACTGCTTCGATGCGCTGATTGGCGGCGTACTCGCGTACTTCCTGGGTGATTTTCATCGAGCAGAATTTCGGCCCGCACATGGAACAGAAATGCGCGACCTTGGCCGAATCCTTGGGCAGGGTTTCATCGTGGTACGAGCGTGCGGTGTCCGGGTCCAGGCCAAGGTTGAACTGGTCTTCCCAGCGGAACTCGAAACGCGCCTTGCTCAAGGCGTTGTCACGGATCTGCGCGCCCGGATGGCCTTTGGCAAGGTCCGCTGCGTGGGCTGCGATCTTGTAGGTGATGATGCCGGTCTTCACGTCATCCTTGTTCGGCAGCCCCAGGTGCTCTTTGGGCGTGACGTAACACAGCATGGCGCAACCGAACCAGCCAATCATCGCGGCACCGATGCCCGACGTGATGTGGTCATACCCCGGCGCAATATCGGTGGTCAGCGGGCCCAGAGTGTAAAACGGCGCTTCGTCGCAGCATTCCAGCTGCTTGTCCATGTTTTCCTTGATCAACTGCATCGGCACATGACCGGGTCCTTCGATCATGGTCTGCACGTCGTGCTTCCAGGCGATCTTGGTCAGTTCACCCAAGGTTTCCAGCTCACCGAACTGCGCAGCATCGTTGGCGTCGGCAATAGAGCCCGGACGCAAGCCATCGCCCAGCGAGAAGCTGACGTCATAAGCCTTCATGATTTCGCAGATGTCTTCGAAATGGGTGTACAGGAAGTTTTCCTGGTGATGCGCCAGGCACCACTTGGCCATAATTGAACCACCACGGCTGACAATACCGGTCACACGCTTGGCGGTCAGCGGCACATAACGCAGCAACACACCTGCGTGGATGGTGAAGTAATCAACGCCCTGCTCGGCCTGCTCGATCAGCGTGTCGCGGAACAGCTCCCAAGTCAGGTCCTCAGCCGCACCGCCCACCTTTTCCAGAGCCTGATAGATAGGCACTGTGCCGATCGGCACCGGCGAGTTGCGGATGATCCATTCGCGGGTTTCATGAATATGCTTGCCGGTGGACAGATCCATGACCGTGTCCGAACCCCAGCGAATGCCCCAGGTCAGTTTGGCAACTTCTTCTTCGATGGAAGATCCCAGCGCGCTGTTGCCGATGTTGCCGTTGATCTTCACCAGGAAGTTGCGGCCGATGATCATCGGTTCCAGTTCGACGTGATTGATGTTGGCCGGAATGATCGCGCGACCACGGGCGATCTCTTCGCGCACGAACTCGGCAGTAATTTCCTTCGGGATGCTCGCGCCGAAGCTGTGCCCCGCATGTTGCTGGGTCAGCAGGCCTGCGGCGCGGGCTTCCTGAAGCTTCATGTTTTCGCGGATGGCGACGTATTCCATCTCGGCAGTAATGATGCCCTGACGCGCATAGTGCATCTGGCTGACGTTGGCGCCGGCCTTGGCACGACGCGGGTTGCGCACATGAGCAAAGCGCAGCGCAGTCAGTTCGGCGTCGCTCAGGCGTTGCTGGCCGAAGTTGGAGCTCAGGCCGGGCAGACGCTCGGTGTCATTGCGCGAGTCGATCCAAGGCGAGCGAACATCCGCCAGGCCTTTGCGCACATCGATTATCACGTTGGGGTCGGTGTACGGGCCGGAGGTGTCATAGACCGTGACCGGCGCGTTGATCTCGCCGCCAAAGTCAGTCGGCGTGACGTCCAGAGTAATTTCGCGCATCGGCACGCGGATGTCCGGGCGCGAGCCCTGAACGTAGATTTTCTGCGAACGGGTAAACGGCTGTACCGATCCGGAATCGACTTGTGCCGACTCGCTCAAATGGGCTGCATTTTTTAGTGTTGTACTCATCACGGCTCTCCAGACATCCGGTTGCGGATTTATTGTCGGAGTGACCTGACGTGACGGACGGGTGCACCAGTGCTGGTGCTGAGTATCGAAAGGAGGCGAACGTTGTTCGTTTTTTGAACAGTCGACCCCGGACGGTACTCAAGAGGACTCGCCGGGAGACGAGAAATCTTGTTCCCTACGCAGGCGCTAACCTGATCAGGTTCAACGGGATCCGGTTTAACCGATCTCAGCCTCATAGCAAGGCACCCCGACAAGAACGCGATCAGTCTATGCCGGGGCGCGGTCGCAATGCCAGCCTATTTGCACAGGGCTCGATAAATGGCGCAAATCGCCGATTGTTGCTAAAAGAGTCTGGCTCTACACTCGCTAACCCGGTTTCTCTTAAACCGTGATTACTTTTTTCATGAACAGGGAATGCCTCATGCTGCGCAAACTTTCGTTGGTTGTGGCCGTTTCGTTTGCGTCCAGCGGACTGACGTGGGCAGCCGATGTGCCACTGCCGACCCAGACAGGCCTGCTGAATGTCTATCAGCAGGCGGTGGACAACAACGCCGACCTTGCGGCATCCCGCGCCGATTACGATGCCCGCAAGGAAGCCGTACCGCAGGCCCGTGCCGGTTTGCTGCCGAACATTTCCGGCAGCGCACAAAGCAACAATACCCGCACCAGCATCGACCAGCCCAGAGCCGTTGCCACCCGCAGCGGTAACGTCTATCAAGCAACCCTGAGCCAGCCGATCTTCCGTGCCGACCGCTGGTTCCAGTTGCAGGCCGCCGAGGCGAGCAACGAACAGGCGGCACTCGAGCTGTCTGCTACCGAGCAGAACCTGATCCTGCAAGCGGCGCAAAGCTATTTCAGCGTGCTGCGCGCCCAGGACAATCTGGCCTCGACCAAGGCCGAGGAAGCAGCGTTCAAACGCCAGCTCGATCAGGCCAACGAGCGTTTCGATGTCGGCCTGTCGGACAAGACCGACGTGTTGCAGGCGCAGGCCAGCTACGACACCTCGCGCGCCAGCCGGATTCTCGCCAAGCGCCAGGTGGACGATGCGTTTCAGGCTCTGGTGACGCTGACCAATCGTGAATACAACTCCATCGAAGGCATCGTGCATACCTTGCCTGTGCTAGCGCCAACGCCAAACGATGCCAAGGCCTGGGTCGATACCGCAGCACAACAGAACCTCAACCTGCTGGCCAGTAACTACGCCGTCAATGCTGCCGAGGAAACCCTGCGTCAACGCAAGGCCGGGCACGCCCCTACACTCGATGCCGTGGCGACTTATCAGCGTGGCGACAACGACTCACTGGGTTTCAGTAACCCTAACTACACCGGGCGCAATTATGGCGGCGACGTCGAGCAGCGCAGTATTGGCGTGCAGTTGAATATCCCGATCTACAGCGGTGGCCTGACCAGTTCACAGGTCCGCGAGGCTTACGCGCGCCTGAGCCAGAGCGAGCAACGCCGTGAAAGCCTGCGTCGTCAGGTGGTGGAAAACACGCGCAACCTGCACCGTGCGGTGAATACCGATGTCGAGCAGGTCCAGGCCCGCAAACAGTCGATCATCTCCAACCAGAGCGCACTGGAAGCCACCGAAATCGGTTATCAGGTGGGCACCCGCAACATTGTCGACGTGCTGGATGCGCAGCGCCAGTTGTATGCCTCGGTGCGTAACTACAACAACACGCGCTATGACTACATCCTCGACAACCTGCGCCTCAAGCAGGCGGCAGGCACTTTGAACCCGGGCGACCTGCAGGATCTTTCACGCTACCTGAAGGCTGATTACAACCCGGACAAGGACTTCCTTCCGCCCGACCTGGCAACCGCCGCGCAGAAGAACTTCGAGCGACCCGCAAAGCGCTGACAGGTGACGCAGAGCGTCACGAAATGCATTCCCACGCTGGAGCGTGAGGAACGAGAATCTCAACTATCGTGCCCATGCTCCGCGTGGGTATGCCGCTCTGGACGCTCTGCGTCCTCCCCGATTCAGCGCCTGCCCATCAGCCGCCCGATCCCGGCGAGCAGACGTTGTAGCGCGCCCTGATTGGCTTTCATCACTGCCAGCCCTGTATCGGCCATGCTGCGGGCCTGCTGTGGCTGGTCGAAAAGCCCCTGCACGGCGGTGGCCAACGCGGCTGCGTCGCTGACTTCCTGCAGCGCACCGGCAGTGTGCAGCATGGCGGCAATCTCGAGGAAGTTGAACAGGTGCGGGCCGCTGAGTACCGGTTTGGCCAGCGCCGCAGGCTCCAGCAGGTTGTGGCCCCCGTTAGGCACCAGGCTGCCGCCCACAAAAGCGATATCCGCCAGCGCATAGAGAAACAGCAATTCGCCCATGGTATCGCCCATCAGTACCGAGACGTCCGGCGTGACAGCCTGCGCGGACGAACGCCGAACCGTCGCAAAACCCTGCTGCTGACACAGCGCATGCACGCTGTCGAAACGCTCGGGATGGCGCGGTACCAGGATCAGCAGCGCATCAGGATGGCTCGTCAATAACGTGCGATGAGCTGAAAGAACGCTTTCATCCTCGCCCGCATGGGTGCTGGCGGCGATCCATACCGGACGCTGCGCGGTCTGCCATTGTTCACGCTGCTGGGCGGCACGCTTCAGAAGCTGCGGGTCGATACTCAGGTCGAACTTGATCGAGCCGGTCACCGCCACGCACTCGGGACGTGCGCCCAGATCACGAAAGCGCTGCGCCTCAGCTTCAGTCTGCACCGCGAACCAGGCCATTTCCGTGAGCATCGGTCGCGTCAGCCCGGCAAAACGCGCGTAACCCCGCGCCGAGCGCTCCGAAAGCCGCGCATTGGCGAGCACCACGGGAATCCCGCGCAGGGAACACTGATGGATGTGGTTGGGCCACAGTTCGGTTTCCATGATGATGCCCAGCCGTGGCTGCACCTGATCGAGAAAGCGAGCGGCCGCCCACGGCAGGTCGTAGGGCAGGTAGCAATGCTGAATGCGCGGCTCGCTGGCGAACAGCGCCTTGATTCGCTCCGAACCTGTGGGCGTCATGCAAGTCACAGTGATCGGCAACTGCGGATATTGCACCAGCAGCGAGCGAATCATCGGCGCGGCGGCGATGCTTTCACCCACCGACACCGCATGCACCCAGATACCGCCCCGCTGCATGACCGGCAAGCCGCGGGCGAAGCGCTCGCCGATGCGCTGGCGATACGCCGGGGCCTTGCGCGCACGCAACCACAGGCGCAGGGCAACCAGTGGCAGGCCAAGATGAAACAGTAGGGTATAAAGAGTTCTATTCATGGGCGCGGAGTTTATCAGCCCGCCATCACAAGTCGCTAGAATGCGCAGCCTGACGAAAAGGAATGCACCATGAACGCTTATTATCTGCTGGCTATCGCCGTATGCGCGGAAGTCATCGCCACCACATCCATGAAAGCCGTGAAAGGGTTCAGCACTCCCCTGCCGCTGTTGCTGCTGATCACTGGTTATGCGATTGCATTCTGGATGCTGATTCTGGTGATGCGCACGATCCCGGTCGGCATCACCTACGCCATCTGGTCGGGCATGGGCATTGTCATGGTGAGCATTGCGGCGTTCTTCATCTACGGCCAGAAACTCGACCTGCCCGCGTTGTTGGGCATGGGCATGATTGTGGCTGGCGTAGCCGTCATCCAGCTGTTCTCGAAAACCGCCGGGCATTGAAAAGCCGATCCTTTATAATGCTCGTACTTTTTGCTCACTGAGGTGCTCATGCCATCGGTTATTTCCACTGACGTGCTGATTGTCGGGGCTGGCGTAGCCGGTCTATGGCTCAACGCCCGGTTGCGTCGTCAAGGGTTCTCGACAGTGCTGGTAGAAAGCGCCAGCCTGGGTGGCGGGCAAAGCCTCAAGTCTCAGGGAATCATCCACGGCGGTGCCAAGTACGCGCTGCACGGTGCGCTTTCCGGTGCCTCCGAGGCCATCGCCGACATGCCGCGCCGCTGGCGTGAAGCTCTCGATGGCAAGGGCGAGCTGGACCTGTCCGGTGTACGCCTGCTGTCCGAGGCCCACTACTTGTGGTCGCCGGGCAGCATCGCCGGCAACCTCACCAGCTTCTTTGCAAGCAAGGCGGTGCGCGGCCGTGTGGATCAGGTCAAGGGCGAGCAACTGCCACCTGCACTGCAAAACCCCAAATTCAAGGGCAAGGTCTATCGCCTCGCGGAGCTGGTGGTCGATGTGCCGAGCCTGATCGAGCGACTCGCCGAGCTGGCCGGTGACAGCCTGCTGGCCGGTCAGAGCATCGAGCCGCTGTACGAGGGCGATGAGCTGATCGGGCTGCGCGTCGATGGGCGCGATATTCATGCCCAGCGCATCGTACTCAGTGCCGGCGGCGGAAATGCCGATCTGCTCAATGCACTTGGCGTGTCGCAACCGCAGATGCAGCGCCGCCCCTTGCACATGGTGCTGGTCAAGGGCCCGACCCTGAAACCGCTGTTCGCCCACTGCCTGGGTGGCGGCCCCAAGCCGCGCATCACAGTCACCACCCATCCTGCGGCTGACGGCCAGTGTGTGTGGTATCTGGGCGGCGATCTGGCTGAGGCCGAGGGTGTGTCGCGCGAGCCGGACGCGCAGATCGCCGTCGCCCGCAAGGAGCTTGAAGCCCTGCTGCCGTGGGTCGATCTGAGTCAGGCGCAGTGGGCGACCCTGCGCGTGGACCGCGCCGAGCCTGCCCAGTCGGGGCTGGTGCGACCAGACAACGCCTTTCTCGACAGCCAGCGTCGCCTGATGGTTGGCTGGCCTACCAAACTGGCACTGGCCCCGGACTTCGCTGACCGGGTTCTGTCGCAGCTTTCGAGAGATGGCATTCACCCGACACCGCAGTCACCGCTGGTTGATGTGCCACGGCCGCCGATGGCCATACCTGTCTGGGATGAGCTGCTGCCATGAGCCTGAAAACCCTGCACGACCTGCATCGCCCGCTCGGCAATAGCGGCCTGAGCGTATCGCCCCTTGGCCTGGGCACCGTCAAACTGGGCCGCGACCAGGGCGTCAAATACCCCAGCGGTTTCAAGATTCCCGATGACCAGCAGGCGCAGATGCTGCTGCGCATGGCCCGCGACATGGGCATCAACCTGATCGACACTGCACCCGCCTATGGCACCAGCGAAGAACGGCTCGGGCCGTTGCTGCGCGGTCAGCGCCAGGATTGGGTGATTGTCAGCAAGGTCGGCGAAGAATTCGATAACGGCCAGTCGAGCCATGACTTCAGCGCTGAACACACCCGCAAATCGGTCGAGCGCAGCCTGAAACGACTTGAAACCGATTTTCTCGATCTGGTGCTGGTGCATTCGGACGGCAACGACCTGGCGATACTCAACGAGGCCGAGGTGTATCAGACCCTCGCCGACCTCAAGCGCGAAGGCAAGATTCGCGGCTTCGGCTTTTCCGGCAAGACGGTCGAAGGCGGCTTGCTGGCATTGCGCGAAGGTGATTGTGCGATGGTCACCTACAACCTCAACGAGCAAGGCGAGAAACCGGTGCTGGATTACGCTGCCGCCCATGGCAAAGGCATCCTGGTGAAGAAGGCGCTCGCCAGTGGTCATGTCTGCCTGACGCCGGGCATGGATCCGGTGCAGGCCAGTTTCCAACTACTGTTTGAACATCCGGCGGTTGCCAGTGCTATTGTCGGCACCATCAATCCGTTGCACCTGGCGCACAACGTTGCAACTGCCGCTGCCGTGATTTGCCGTCAAGCCTGATTGAGGCGGCCGACCCCAACGCAAGAAGGAGCCGTTATGCCGCGAACACTGATCCGCAAGAACCCCAGCAACTTCAAGACGCTGCCGCTGTTTGTCGAGGCCACGCCGGAAGGCCTGAGCTACCAGAGCATCGGCATGCCGATGAACTTCGCGCAGACCTTGCAGCGGCGGCGCAAGATCGACGTGCCCGACACCGAACGTTTCTCCACCGAGCTTGCCAATCTGGGGGTGTCCGTTCGCCTGACCGTCAGCTGGCAGAATCGCGATTACTGGGTGCTGGTTCGCCAGCGTCGTCAGGACCGTGGCGACGTCGTACTCAAACTGATCTCAGGCTATGTGCCGGCCCATGAACTGGCCCTGCCACTGCATACCGCCATTCAGGAAGTGGCCGAAGAGTGCATGATCGAAACGCCTCAAGGCTGGCTGAGTGGACTGTTCAAAGAGACCTGGCTGCCTGCGCCATATGCCGCTGCGCTGCATTATCGCGAGGCCATGCCCTTTCGTCTGAGCCCGCTTTCCGGCGCAGCGCGACCGGTGCGAAGCAGCAGCCTGACACTGCTGGAACGCCCACGGGCTTATGTGCATTTACCCACCGCGTCCTTGCAGCTGATTTACGACATGCGCCTGGAAATCCCCAAGGAAGCGCGCCCGGTCAGCCTTTTCCATGTCGATGAAGTGCTGGAAAACGATCAACTGGTCGCCCGCCTAAACCGCAGCAAACCCGATCTGTACCTGATGCCGCTGGAAAATGGAGTGCCGCTGCCCGAGCTGTACACGCTCAAGCGCGACAAACTGATCCCGGCTGGCACCCGAGGCCTGTACCTGGCCGAAAGTTTCGCCGCGCAGGATGGCTGGGTCGTACGTGAGGAACGGATTCGCTGGAAGGACTGGCTACGCCAGCAGGGCATGGCCCCGCCGGCGAAGAAGTCTGGACTGAAACGCCTGACCGGAAAGGCTCGGGAGCTGCTGTACGCCATGAGCCGCAAGCTTTGAGCCTCAAACCTCTTGGTTTGCTTTGGCTTGTAGCTTGCAGCTATAAAGCTAACCCTGCCCGCGGATCTTCTCGACAATCGCCGTAGTCGAGCTGTTTTCCACCAGCCCCAACACACGCACCTCGCCACCATACGCCTGGACGATATCAGCACCGACCACCTGATCGACGCCGTAATCACCGCCCTTGACCAGCACGTCGGGTTTGACGTGACTCAGCAGATTTTCAGGGGTGCCTTCAGGGAAGCTGATCACCCAGTCCACAGCACCCAACCCTGCCAACACGGCCATGCGCCGGTCGACGCTGTTGATCGGACGGCCCGGCCCTTTCAGACGGCTGACAGACGCGTCATCGTTGACGGCAACAATCAGACGATCACCCTGCGCCCGCGCCTGCTCCAGGTAGGTCACATGACCCGCGTGGAGAATGTCGAAGCAGCCATTGGTGAAGACGATTTTTTCCTTGTGCGCGCGCGCATCATCAACCGCCAGCAATAGTTGCTCCAGCCCCAGTACACCACGCTCGGAACCTTCTTCGCGCTGAATGGCGCGGCGCAGCTCCGGGGCGCTGATGGCTGCCGTGCCCAGCTTGCCGACCACAATGCCTGCTGCCAGATTGGCCAGCGCCACCGCATGCGGCAGTTCCTCGCCCGCAGCAATCGCTGCCGCGAGGGTGGAAATTACCGTATCACCGGCGCCGGTCACATCGAACACTTCGCGAGCACGGGCCGGCAGGTGCAGCGCCTGCTGATCAGGACGCAGCAGGGTCATGCCGTGTTCACCACGGGTCACCAGCAGCGCGCCGAGATCGAGCTCGTGCATCAACTGCGCGCCCTTAGTGACCAGTTGGGCCTCATCGACGCAATGACCGACGATGGCTTCGAACTCGCTGAGGTTCGGCGTAATAAGGCTGGCACCGCGATAGATCGCGAAATCCTTGCCCTTGGGATCAGCCAACACCGGGATACCGCGTTTACGGGCGGCCTGAATCAGCGCCTGATGGTTTTTCAGCGCGCCCTTGCCGTAATCGGACAGGACCAGCACCTTGATGCCATCAAGCAGGCTGTAGACCTCTGCACTCAGTGCCAGCGGGTCAGTGTTGAACGGCTCTTCGAAGTCGATACGCAGTAACTGCTGATGGCGACTCATGACGCGCAGCTTGACGATGGTCGGCTGATCGGCAATACGCTGAAAACGCGCCAGCACACCCGCTGCTTTCAGGCTGTTGGTCAGACTTTCTGCGGCCTCGTCGTCACCCGTCACACCGACCAGCGAAGCCGGTGCACCCAGCGCAGCGATGTTCAACGCCACGTTGGCAGCGCCGCCCGGACGGTCTTCGATCTGATCGACCTTGACCACAGGCACTGGCGCTTCGGGGGAAATACGCGAGGTACCACCATGCCAGTATCTGTCGAGCATGACATCGCCAACCACCAGGACAGGGGCCTGATCAAAGCGCGGCATGGATAGCTTCATGGAACAACCCGTACTTGAAAAATGGACAGGGGCGGAATCTTAGCACAGGGGTTTATAACCGACAGGCTGTTGAATCACACCGCTCGAAGGCAGGCAGGCCGCAGGGGCCCGCCCGGTGAGAGTGAGGTCAGACTGCGCCGACAGGTGAAGGCTCGTCCAGGCCCATGGCATGCAGACGGGCGTAATAGCCATTCTGTGCCAACAGCTCGGTATGCGTGCCGCGCTCGACGATCTGCCCGGCGTCCATGACCAGAATCATGTCGGCCTTTTCGATGGTCGAAAGGCGGTGAGCGATAACCAGCGTGGTCCGGCCCTTCATGACGTGATCCAGCGCCGCCTGGATGTGGCGTTCGGACTCGGTGTCCAGCGCCGACGTGGCTTCGTCGAGAATCAGCAGCGGTGCGTTTTTAAGCAATGCGCGAGCAATGGCCAGACGCTGCCGTTGACCACCGGACAGCAGCACGCCGTTTTCACCCACCTGAGTATCGAACCCCTGCGGCAACTGGTCGATGAACTCCTTGGCGTAGGCGTCGGCGGCGGCCGCTTCGATGTCGGCACGCGGGGCACCTGCCAGGTCGCCATAAGCAATGTTGTTGGCGATCGTGTCGTTGAACAGCGTGACGTTCTGGTTGACCTGGGCGATGTGTCTGCGCAGGTTGCGCAAACGGTAATCATTGATTTCGACGCCATCGAGCAGGATGTTGCCCAGCTCGTGCCCGTAAAAACGCGGTATCAGATTGGCCAGGGTCGATTTACCGCTGCCGGAACGGCCTACCAGCGCAATCATCTGCCCAGGCGCTGCGGAGAAACTGATGTCATTCAACACCTGACGCTCGGTCTGCGGGTAGAAGAAGCTGAGGTTCTTCACCTCAAGGTGGCCGGTCACGCGATCACGCTCGATGGTGCCGGTATCGACTTCTTCTTCCACGTCCAGTTGTTCGAAGATGCTCTCGGCACCGGCGACGCCTTTCTGGATCGTCGAACTGACTTCCGACAGCTGGCGAATCGGCTTGGGCAGCAGACCGGCAGCAGTGATATAGGCAACCAGGTCGCCCGCTGTGGCATCGCCTCGCAGGAACAGCACCAGAAACATCAGCACAGCCATGGCGCTGTAGATCACCAGTTGCAGCATCGGCGTATAGATGGCACCGGTTTTGGTCATGCGCAGTTGTTTGCGTGTGTTGCTGTCACTGGCCTGAGCGAAGCGGTTCTGTTCGTAGGACTCGCCACCGAAGCTGCGTACCACGCGATAGCCCTGAATGGTTTCCGAGGCAACGTGCGTAACATCGCCCATCGCCACCTGAATCTTCTTGCTCTGCTTGCGGAATTTCTTGCTCGCACTGCCGACCATCAAGGCAATCAGCGGCAGGATGGCGAGCATGACCAGGGTCAGCTTCCAGTTCATCATCAACAGATAGATGAACAGGAACACCACGGTCAGACCTTCACGAATCACGACTTTGATGGCATCGGTGGCGGCACCGGTGACCATCGTGACGTTGAACGTGATACGCGAGATCAGGTGGCCAGAGTTGGTCGTATCGAAGTAACGATTGGGCAGTACCAGCAACTTGTTGAACAGCTCCACCCGCAGGTCATGGACCAACCCTAGAGACACCTTGGCCAGAAAGTAGTTACCCAGGAAAGAGCCAAGCCCCTGCCATGCGGCGATCAGAACGATCAGCAACGGCACTGCCTGCAACAGTTGCAGCTCGCGCAGATAAGGCACATTGGGGAACAGCACGGCTTCAGGGTTGGTCAGGCCATCGACAAAATATTTGAGGATGCCGGCAAGCATCGGCTGGGTCGAGGCGAAGATCACGAAACCAATGATGCTGAGCAGGAAGATGCCCACATACGGACGCACATAAGACAACAGACGGAAATAGATTTTCACGCTGGAAGTCGAGGACGATTCGGAGGTTGTCATGAGAATCCGTCGTATTAAAAAGAGGCCGCATTGTATCACAGCGGTTTTCGCGGCTGCCTGCTGCGGTAACATAGGCGGCTCGTCCATTCCCTGGGGTTCCTGATCGCTGTTTGAAGCCTGCACATCTGGCTTCTGTATGACGACCAGTAGCCCTTGGGGCGTAAAAACCGGAGTATCGATGCAAGCGCTTGACCACGCCCATTACCTTGATCTGGTTCAAGGTGCCGAAGTGCTTGAAGCCGATGGCACGGGCGACAAAGTACTACGTCTGCGTGACGGCTCCATGTTGAAATTGTTTCGACGCAAACGCCTTGTCAGCTCGGCAGCCTGGTATCCCTATGCGCAGCGCTTCGCAGACAACTGTGAAACGCTGATCAAACGCGGCATTCCCTGCCCGCGCATACGCTCGGTAAGCCGCATCGCCGAAATCGAGCGCGATGCAGTGCATTATGATCCGCTGGCAGGCTTCACCCTGCGCCAGCTATTGGGCAGTGCGGTGGCCGACGACAAGCTGCGCATGCAACTGGGGCGCTTCATTGCCCATCTGCATGAAAAGGGCATCTACTTTCGCTCGGCCCATCTGGGCAACGTTATCCTCACACCGGAAGGCGCCCTCGGGCTGATCGACATTGCCGACATGAAAACCTATCGCCGCGCATTGCGTAAAAGCCTGCGCCTGCGCAACTTCAAGCACATGTTGCGCTATCAGGAAGATCGCCAGTGGCTGCTGGATAACGGCAACCCGGCGTTTCTGGATGGCTACATGAGCGCCCAGAGCCTGTGCGACACGAGCGAACTGGTTCAGGCTATTCAGTAACGCTTTCATAAAAAATGGCCGCTTTTGAAGCGGCCATTTTTTATCTTACTGCTGCTGCCTGAGCCGATGCGCCTGCACAATACGGCCCAGCACCATCGTTGCCGGTAACAACACCAGCACCCAGAGCTCATCCGGGTTACCGACCAACTGGCCACCGTCAAAGTTGAGCATCAACAGCGCGCAGGCCAGGTAAAGGCCCCAGGCATCACCGTTGCGCAAGGCGTTCCACAGAGTCATCGCCATCACGACCAGAAACATCACCAGCGAAGCCGCGCCGGTGTACAGCCCCAGCGACACAAAAATGTTGTGTGGATGCTGGATGGGCATACCACCCGTCAGAGTCTGGGTGGTATAAAAATCGACACCACAACCCAGCACCCAGCCGCAGCGACGCCATTCACCGGTCATGATTTCAAACAGCTCGACGCGATAGGAGTCGCCTCTGACCATCAGCAGAGCGACCCACTGCTCATCTTTCACAACCCAGAAGCCTATGGCAGCCACAACGCCCGCCACCAGCAAGGCCACTGCTGTGCGCAGTGGAAAGCGGTAAAGCGAATACGCTGCGCAGATGGCAAACAGGAAGGCTGCGCCCACCAGCGCGGTGCGGGTCTGGACGACAAAGGCCGTTAACACCAAAATAACAAGAACTGCACACCCCGCTTCAATCCAGCGCCGCTCTCTGGCCCATAGCGGCAGTGCCAGGGCGAGGCTGCAAACCAGCCAGGCGCTGGTGTAGATTACATTCTCCATACGTGCCGGAAGAATGGCCACACGCTGACCGAACTCGAATTTCCCGGTCACCCAGCTATAAATGCTGCCGAGCAGGATGTACAGGCAGATGGCCCAGAACATGCCTCGCACGAACAAACCGCGACGGAAGAAACCGTTTTCCGTAATCCCGGCCACGACAAAGACAAACAGGCTGACGTAGACAATGTGCTTGTAATACTGGAACTCCTGCGCTTGCAGCGCCGGCACCAGAAAGCACGCCATGAATACAGCCCAGGCAATGCCCAGCGGTTCTGCAAACACCCCGGCGCCGCGGTACTTGATCAAGAAGAAAAAGCCCGGCAAGGCGGTGAATGCGTAAAACAGATTGTTGGTGATCTTGGCTGACGGATTAAGAATAAAACTCAGTAGAAAGACAACAATCGCTACGGTGAAATACGTCTGTACTTTGCTACTGGGGATTTTGATTCGGTCAACTGACATTATTGAGCAACCAACCTGTTACCAGACCAGCGAGCACAGCGATGATCAGCTTGACGCGATCACGACGCTTGCGACGCTGTTTGTCGAGCCGCTCCTGCGGCACCACCACATGCTCACCGAACCCGGTGTGCAACACGGCATCATTTTCCAGAATCAGAGCGTAACGGTTTTGCGCGGCAAATAATTGTGAAAGTTTCTTCTCGCCACCATGCTCGGCATACGGCGCATGCTGCTGGTAATCAGCCAGGCGGCGAAGCCCCGGATTGAAGGAAAACCCCTGCCACTCCGGCTTGTGCGAGCCCAGCTTGTAAAACGGGATACCTTCGACCACTTCACGCTCGTTCAAATAGACATAGGGGCTGTGAATACGCAGATCATGATTGTAGCTGCGCAACCAGACTTGCAATGCCTGAGGATCGTGCTTGAGCAGCGTCATTGATTCTTCAATGAAGTGCGGGCGATAGAAATCCCAGTCATCCTCGCAATGGAAAACCCAGGATGTCTCGACCAACGAATAGGCCGCATCGACAGAGCGCATCTGCCCCAGCTTGGGGTTGTTGATAATGAAACGTGTATGCGGGCGCCAGTGTTCGGGAATGCACGCCTGAACCTGAGCATCACCCGAATCTTCGGTAATCAGCACATGGCGTATGGGCGCGGTATTGAAACGGTCGAACGTTTCCAGGGTGCTCTTCAACAAGTCGAATCGACCACAACTGGTGACGACCAGCGTAATGTCGCTGTTTTCGCTGAATACCATCATTCGTTCCCAATCATTGAATATTCATAATTCCTTACCATCCCAACCGTGACCGCAAGCGATCAAGCAAGCTCATCGCCGGCATGCTGCGCAACGGCGAACGCATTGCGTCCACGATGGCTTTTCCAAGGGCATGGAATGTAAAGCGTTCTTCGACCAAAGTCTGCCCATTACAGGATATTTCGCTGGCCAGCGCGGTGTTCTCGCGCAACTTCGCCAGCTTTTCACGAAGCTCGGGAATGTCGCGATAGAGCACGATGTTGTGCATGTCGACAAAGCCCAGCGCGCGGTTTTCTTCAGCGCCCTGATCGAAGGCCAGCAGCACGCAACCGCAGGCCATGGCCTCGAAATTCTTGATCATGTACTCGCCCATGCCGACATCGGCACTGACGAAAAAGCGGATGCGGTTCAGGGTGTCGCAATACTCTTCCCCGGACTTGGTACGCGTGACGAGCAGATTCTCGACCTGCCCCAATTCGTCCAGCAATGCCTTGCGGCCGCTGTAGGCCACACTGTTGGTGCTGCCCACAAACGCCAGTTCGATGTCACGTTCACGCGTCTGCAATTGCAGCAGGCTCTGGTCATAGCCCTTGGGCACGAAAACCGCGTCGAAGCCTTCCTGGCGCAGACGCTCGCTGACCATGAACCCCGAGCAGATCACCCGCGCCCAAGGCAGCTTGCGATAGTGCGCGCTGAACTTGCCGGTGTATTTGCAAGGAATGTAGTTCTGGTAGGCATCGTGTTCGAGGATGACCAGATTGGGGATCGTGCGGATAAACCCTACCTGACGCACTTCCTGCTTGAAGCGCAGGAAAAACACTATCCGGTCATAACGGCTGACGTCCACCTCGCGGCGGAAATAGCCACGCAGGTTGCGCTGCTCCCCGGAACTCAGCCAGCGCACGTCGCATTCGCAGTGTGCCGTGATGCCGTCATAGAGACGGTCCAGAATCGCACGCTGCTCTTTCTGGACCAGAAGTAGAACTTTCATGGATTTCCTTGCAGTACTGCGCCTGCTTAATCAGATGTCACGGCTGCGCCAGAACAACTCGTGTCGTCGCACAGCTTTGCGGAAGAATTCGTTTTCGCCTTCGGCCGGCCAGTGGCGACCGGCCAGAACGCGCTGCAGCAGACGGCGCACACGGCGCTTGAACGGCATCGGCGGCAGCAGGTCATGCATCATGCCCAGCGCCATGGCCTTGTCGCGTTGCGCGGCGACCGACAATTGCAGGCTGTACGGCACCAGCGGCAGCGCGGCATCGAATACCGGTGGCAGGCTGATGCCGCTGTAGGCATCGCCCATCGGCCAACGGTCGTTGTCGTGCAGGTGATTGGCATAACCGAGCACCACGTCCGGCTGCCATTCGAGCCCGAGCAGGGCTTCACGCACCGCAGCCTGGGCGCAGATGTGATCGGGATGAGGGTCGATGGCAGGATGCGGCATTACCACAACCTGCGGCCTGGCCTTGAGAATCAGCGCGCGCAGGTCGGCGAGCAGGTTGTTCCAGGTCGGCTGGCCGTCGTCGCCGGGCAGTGGCAGGGTATTGAATTGACGGAACAGGCGGGTATCGGTCAGATCCGCCTCCCGCGAGCCAATCGGCATATCCGGCGCAGCCTGCATGGCGGGCAGTTGCAGGCAGAAATAGCCCAATTGCACACACTGCGACTCGGGCACCCCGCCCCATCGCGCCACGGCGATACTGTCCCAGGCGCGCAAGCGGCCTTTCATGCGCGCAGCTTCGACGCGCTCCAT
Organism: Pseudomonas sp. RGM 3321; assembly: GCF_022836805.1. Classification (NCBI taxonomy): domain Bacteria; kingdom Pseudomonadati; phylum Pseudomonadota; class Gammaproteobacteria; order Pseudomonadales; family Pseudomonadaceae; genus Pseudomonas; species Pseudomonas sp. RGM 3321. The sequence goes on along the minus strand of NZ_JALHBH010000119.1, from coordinate 153,256 downwards.
GCCCATCTGGCGATAATGTTCGGCCTCGATCTCACCGGCGGTCAGCGTGACAATCCAGGCTTCCTCGGCCTGACTGTAAAGCCCGAACGCGGCGAGTTCGGCATCGTCGGCATGCGGTGCGATGACCATGACACGCTGCTTGCGCGCATCCGGCTGACGAAACAGCCAGAGGCGCGGTGTACCGGCAAGACGACAGAAACGCCCGCGCAGCTGCAAGGCACCCGCGGCCAGCGGCTCGCCAAGCCCGGTCAGGTTCAGATAACGCATGCCGCAGACGCCACGCTCGAAGGCCTGCCGGTCACTCAAGGCTTGCCCCTGCAGTTCCACGACCGGGTCGAGAAAACGTCCCAGCCAGGTGCTTTTTACTGTCAGTGCCAGTATCAATGTTTCGTCGCCGGTCAGTTGCGGCGGCGTATCCAGCAACAATGTGCCGCCGTCGAGACGTACACCTGGCACTTCGCTGTCGGCCGAAAAACTGTACTGATAGTCGTCAGTGGGTGAATAGAACAGATGATCGGCGAACCAGGCCTCATGAGCGACCCATGCACACACGGCCAGCAGCGGTGCCAGCCACCAGGCCACCAGCACGCCGAGCGCGATCAACAGCAGCAGACCACCCAGCAACGCCAGCCGTTTGCTACGGCGATGGCGCTTGAGCAACTGTTGCTTGCGACTCAAATCTGGAACACCGGAACGGGGTTGCACCATCGGTCCTTGTACTCACGGTCGGCACGACCAAAGGAAAAACGCAGTGACTTGCCCAAGGCTCGGGCGTCCTCCCAGGCAGACTGGGTGTTGACAAAGCTCAGCACACTGCCGGGGCTGAAATCACGGGTTTCGGGGTCAACACCACCGTTGACGTACTCGATGCTGACCCATTGCGGCGCCTCGACGCGATACACCAGTTGAATGGCAATTGGCGCATCGTTGAGGAACACCACCGAACCGATCAACAGATCACGCAGCAATTCGATGACCTCGGCCTTGTGCCGGGCACCGGTGGCCTCGAAGCCCCAGCGACGCTGAAACAGATCGCAATACATGCTCGCCAGCTCGGCGCTGCTGAACTCGCTGACAGGTCTTACCGTACCGCCAGCTTCCTCCAGCAAGCGAAGTTCACGACGCTGGTTGTAACGAAATTTCTTGGACAGTTCTTCAGGCGTACGCGCCATCGCCAGCGATTCGGTCTGCGGCCTGAAGGTGCTGATGCGGCCCTCGTTGAGCGCAGACACATAGCGGGCACGATGGCGGACCGGCACCTGAATATCATCGGCCACCGGTAAAATCAGTTCGGCGTTGCCCAGGTCGAACAGGCCTTTCTTGCCATGACGCTTGAGTTCATCCTTGGACAACGCCAGCGAACGCCCCCAGGTGGCAATCGCTGCCTTTACTTCGCCGCCCTGCTCCCAGGCCAGATAACGCACAGCAATACCGGAAAACGCCGACAGGCGCGCAACGACCAGAGGATGAGTGGCTACGCTGCCCCCCAACCGCTGCCATGCCTGCTCGTAAGCAGCCGCGTCGATCTGCACCCAGCCACGCTCACGCCAGCCTTTGAATCGATTGAGCATCAGGCCCCCGCCGTCAGGCTGGAGACTTGCGGCAGCCGCCAGAAGACATCGCGCACAGCATGATCGGAAAAGCGTTCGCGCAAACGCAGCAGCATGCGTTCGGCGCAGTCCTGACGCTGCTCGGCGTCAAGACCGGCCATGTGTACCAGGCCGTGCGCAAGGCTATGAACATCACCCAGCGGGAACAGCAGACCCACGTCTTCGACCACTTCCTTCGCGCCGCCGCAGGACGTTGCAACCAATGGCACACCAGCCACCATCGCTTCCAGCAGGACCATGCCGAACGGCTCGTGATCAGAACTCAGGGCGAATACATCGAATGCCTTGAAGTAGCGGCGTGCGTCAGGCACCTGCCCAAGAAACAGCACCTGCGGACCAATACCCAGCTCCAGCGCAACCGCCTTGAGGTTTTCTTCCAGACGGCCCTTGCCGAGAATCACCAACTGGCTGTTCTCGGGAAGATTGGGCAGAGCCTCGGCAAAACCGCGCAACAGCGTGGCCTGATCCTTGTCCGGATGCAGGCGACCGACGTTAGCGACGATCCACGCCGAGGCAGACAGGCCCAGCTCTGCGCGGGCATCTTCAGCGGAAAACTGACTGCCCTGCAGTTGCTCGACATCAATGCGGTTGTACAGGGTCTGAATACGCTCGGCTGGCCACTTGGGCAGGCTGTTACGCATGTCGTCACGCACCGCATCGGAAACACCAAGCAGGCTCAGGCGCTTGCGAAACAGGTTGGCGAACAGCTTGCGACTGCGCCGTTGATAATCGCCGAACGCATGATGCACACCGATGACCGGTAACTTCGTTGCCAGCAACGCGATGTACACCGGCTTAAAGCGATGCGCGATGCAGAAGCTGAACGAACGCGTCGCGGCAATTTTGCGCAGGTCCCGAATGGCGCCCAGCTTCAGGCCACGAATGGCGCTGGAGCTGTATTCCATGAACAGCACTTCGTCCGAACCACAGTCAGCGACGACATCCGGATCGGCGGCACCGGTCAGAAACACCGTCGTCACTCGATAGCCCTTGCCGGCGAACAGGCTGGCGTATTGCCGCGCGCAGTCTAGAAACGGCCCGTCATAGCCGTGACAGAACTGCAGTACGTGACGTTCAACCGAGCGTGTCATAAGCCTCGACGCCCTCTTTTACCACCAGGATGTCTTCCATGATCAGGTACTCGAGGTCCGAACCGAAGAACATGTTCAGCGCATCGGTCGGCGAGCAGATCATCGGTTCGCCACGGCGATTGAGCGAAGTGTTCAGGGAAACGCCATTGCCGGTCAGTTCTTCCAGCGCCTTCATCATGTCGTAGTAGCGCGGGTTGTATTCGCGCTTGAGTACCTGGGCACGGGAAGTGCCGTCTTCATGGACGACTTCCGGAACACGGGTTTTCCATTCTTCCGCCACTTCGAAGGTGAAGGTCATGAACGGTGCCGGGTGATCGATCTTGATCATCTGCGGCGCGACGGTGTCGAGCATCGACGGGCAGAAAGGCCTCCAGCGCTCGCGGAACTTGATCTGATGGTTGATACGGTCGGCTACCCCGGTGACGCTCGGGCAACCGATGATCGAGCGACCGCCCAGAGCACGCGGACCGAACTCCATGCGTCCCTGGAACCAGGCAACAGGGTTGCCCTTGACCATGATTTCGGCAATCCGCTGTGGCGTATTGTCGATCTGACGCCAGACCGGCTTGCTCGGGTGCCGGGCACACGCCGCGATCACGTCTTCGTTGCTGTACGCAGGGCCGAGGTAGACGTGCTCCATCTTCTCGACCGGCACACCGCGGGCGTGCGAAACATAGGCCGCAGCGCCCACCGCCGTACCGGCATCGCCGGACGCAGGCTGCACGAACAGCTCCTTGACCTCAGGGCGGGCGATGATGCGCTGGTTCAGTTTGACGTTCAGCGCACAGCCACCGGCGAAAGCGATCTTGCCGGTTTCCTTGAGGATGTCACCCAGGTAGTGATCCATCATCTGCAGCGCGAGCTTTTCGAACAGTGCCTGCATACTCGCGGCGTAGTGAATGTAGGGTTCATCGGCCACGTCACCAACGCGTTTCGGGCCGAGCCATTCGATCAGCTTCGGCGAGAAGTAGAAGCCCTTGCCGTTCTCTTTGTAGCGACGCAGGCCGATGACGTTGGCCAGCTCGGTATTGATGATCAACTCGCCGTTCTCGAACGTGGCCAGACGCGAAAAATCATACTTGCTGGCATCACCGTACGGCGCCATGCCCATAACCTTGAATTCGCCGTCGAGCATCTCGAAACCGAGGAATTCGGTGATAGCGCCATACAGGCCGCCCAGCGAGTCCGGATCGAAGAATTCCTTGATCTTGTGGATCTTGCCGTTTTCGCCATAGCCGAAGAAGGTTGTGGCGTACTCACCCTTGCCGTCGATGCCCATGATCGCGGTTTTCTCGGTAAAACCGGAGCAGTGGTAGGCGCTGGAAGCGTGGGCCAGGTGGTGCTCGACCGGCTCGATCTTGATCTTTTTCGGATCGAAGCCCAGTTGCTCGAGGCACCAGACAATCTTGTTGCGATAGCGCTTGTAACGGCGATTGCCCATCAGCAGCGCATCGAGGGCGCGATCCGGTGCGTACCAGTAACGCTTGGCATAATGCCAGCGGGCCTTGCCGAACAAGCTGATCGGGGCGAACGGAATCGCGACCACGTCGACGTCCGAAGGCTTGATGCCTGCCTGTTCCAGACAGAACTTCGCCGACTCGTAGGGCATGCGGTTCTTTGCGTGCTTGTCACGAACGAAGCGCTCTTCTTCGGCCGCTGCTATCAGCTTGCCGTCGATGTAAAGCGCTGCGGAAGGATCATGGCTAAGGGCGCCGGACAGGCCAAGGATCGTCAATGCCACTAGGGTCTAGCCTCTTTAGTCTGCATGCAGGCGCATCGCGCCCGAGAAAAGGTGTGCCCCCCGCACAGCGGGCTGAGGGCAGCTAAAGGGCGGGATTATAACGTAATGACCAAGGATTGGCTCGACGCGCTGAAATGTCATTGGGGATGCCCGCCAGACGGCGTAGGAAGCTTCTCTTTCTCAGCATCAATAACTATCTACGACTTGACGCCCGTTGCTTCTGATTAATTGAGGCCCATCGTCGCCGGCCCTAAGGCCGACACTCAAACCTCAGCGCCTGAAGCGCGCAATGGAACGCCTGTCATGACCCAAATACTGCCCCCTTTGGCTATAACGCCTACACCACTGACACCTGCCGATACCTGGCCTGCCGCCTCCGCCGCACTGAAAAGGCTCGATGAACTGCGCACTCTTCTGGCCGATGAGCTGGAAGCACTGCCTGGCCCAGGCGAAGCGCTGTTGACTGCGCTTGGCGGTTCCGACGTGTCTGAACGGGAGCTGGAAATATTCAGCCTGCTGCAACAGACCGATGACTACTGGGCAGACCCTGGCAAAAACGCTGAAAGCCGCCGCGACCGGCTTTCATCGGCCTTGCAGCGAGCCTTGCGTGATGAAGCCAGCGTCAGGATTCACGAGCGTGATCTGGAGAGTGGCTACCTGGCCTGCCTGCCGGACTCGCCCGATCAGCAGCAAAGCCCGGCGCTTACTTACGCCTCGCTGCATGTGCAATTGCACGATGACGAACACGTCGAAATGGCAGGCGTGCTGGCGATATCCCAGGAACAGGGACGCACGCTGCTGATGTTGCCTGGGCTGGGTATCATGGGCTTTGCCACGCAGGCCCTGATGCTCGCAACTCTGGCGCGCTGGCTCAATACAGCGACGTTGCAGGACGCTCTCCTGAACACGATGGAGAAGCGTCATCAAGACCAGCTCTTCAAGATCAGCCAGGACGCCGACCTGTACCTTGAGCCTTTCACGGCGGAAGACCTGCAATTACAGCCGGTAACCACCGCCCCCTTCATGCACGCCTTGAGTCGCCTGCTGAACAAGCAGCGCAATGACATTCGCCATGCGTGCGAACGACCTGACAGTGAAGACCGGGCAACACGTCAGGCGCTGATTGAGGCAGCCATCGACATGCGCGGCCTGCTCGGCCCCGCCTGCATGCTCGAACTGCGCGAACTGACCAACAGGCAACGTCAGTATCATCGAAGCCTGCCGGACTGGATGAAGATCGCCAGCGAGGCCGACCTGAAGACCTACGCCAGGCACCTGCAACATTACGATGAGGCGCATGCCGCGATGCTCAGCGTACTGGGCAGCGCGACCTCTCCAGAACATTTTGCCGAAGCCCGTTTGCGCACCCGGCTAGCCAATGACCTGGGCTTTGATCTGGACCCGCGCGCACTGACCATCGACACGCGTCGCACGCTGCCATCCACGAGCGAGACCTACCGCGTGACATGTTCGCTGGTCGAGCTGGCGCTCTACGGCCTGCATACGGATGACGAGCTCGCAGGTTCGGAATTCCTCGACCACACCCTTATCACCCTTGATGGCAAACCGCTGGATGCCGCCTACTCAGCCTTGAACCCGGTCTACCTTGCCGAACTGATTGATGAACTCGACCTGCGCGCAGGGTTTGGCGAGTTTCAACGCAATGCCTACCAGCAAGAATACAACCGGCAAATGCTGTGCGCACTGGCACGAACCCGACTGACCGCTCAGGGTTGGGCGGCGAAGATGCAGGGGCATATCCAGCCCGGTGATTTCGCCATGGTCGCGGCACTGACCGGCCCGCCAGCGGGTGCATCCGATCCAGCATTGCGTGTACAACAGATCAAGCTCAATGACCGCAACGTGATGGCCAGATTACTGGTGTTTCGCAAGCAGGATGCCGAGGGGCGGACGCAGCGGCTGATCATGGTTGCCACCGAAGCACCCGGGCAGCAGTGTTTCAAAGCCTTCGACACTGAAGCCCAACTGTTGCACGAGGTGGTCGGCTGGACTGCTTCGTCGTCAATGGTCAACTATCTGCTCGATCAGGTGGAAGTGGATGCCCGTACGGCACTGGCAGAGCAACTGACGGCACTGGCACTCAAACCCCAGCCTTCAAAAAACTTCATTCAGTTTATTGATCATGCGGACTGCGAGTCGGCCTTGCGCCACTTTACCGACGAACAGACCCGCATATTGCTTTCCGAACAGGCCATGCATACGCCGGACTGGTACCTGCGCGCCAGTCGCGCCCAGCGCCGCGAACTGCTGACCCTTGAGCAGGCCATTGGCGGGGCACTCGACAACTATCAGGCGCAGCCACACACCGGAGTTCAGCCATTCAAGGATTACGTACACCAACGTGCCAGCCAGCAAATCGGCAAACTGCTGAACGTACCAATTGGCACGGTAGACCCCGACCTGATCGTAATCACCACCGAGCGCGAAACACTGACCTACACCGACATGCTGCTCAATGGCTATGACGACAGCATTGACCCCTTGCGTACTTCCGCAGCAACCGACGCAACGTTCAGCGGCCCGGAAGGCATCGACGTGAGCGCGCTGTCAGCCGCTGCCGTTGCAGGTTCGGTGCGCGGTCAGTGGCTGGCGGACGAGTACATCGCCTTGATCAGAAACACCCTGCTGAACAGCGCGAGCGAAGGCTATGCCTACCGTCGCCAGTTCAGCGTGATGATCACTCAACTGCAGATGAAGGCAGCGGCATTGCGCAGCGCCCTGAAAGGCCATATCGAAGCGGCGCACCATGTCTGGTTGAAACAATCTCTGGATAACGCCCACCTTGACGACACTGCCTCCCGCGAGCGATATCCCCTCTACCCACTGCAAGTGCATGTGGACAAACCACTTATCGCCTCGGGGCTGACCGGCGTCGATCAACTGGTCATCCCCAGCCCGCTGCTCACCCACGTCGAAACCGTGCAGGGCTGCCTGGTGATCCTGCCGACACAGACTCGCCATGCTGCGCTGCTCTACACACCGCAGGCACCTGACGGTATCGAGTTTCGTCTGTTCAGCGACTTTGTGCTCTCGCTCGCCAGTGAAGGCATGATCGATTACTACAAGGATCGCTGCCGGATCAAAGCGCGCCGAACCCTGTCGTTCTTGCTCCGCGACATGCAGCAGGGCAAGGCCAACAAACCTCCGGTCATTCCCAGGGCATTCATTTCAGACTTCGCCGACACCTGTTTCAACAGGCCGCTGGAGCGCAGGTTGCGTGATGTGGAAGAGACCACCACCGGCCGTAACGACATTCTGGCGAGGCTGATCTGGGTCAGCGTCGAGATAATTGCTACCGCCCTGACCCTGCCGTTCCCGCCGGCAAGCTTTGCGGTTGGCAGCCTGCTTTCGTTACATGACAGCGGGCAGGCACTTGCAGCGCTGACCGAGGGCGACCAGCAACGCGCTGCCACGTACATGCTCTCGGCACTGTTCAACGGCATCGGCGCAGGCAGCGACTTGCTGGTCGGCCTGAAAGGCTTCGGCGGCGTATTGCATCAGCTCGAGCGCGGTCATCAATCGACACCAGCCCTGCGCTCGTTCCAGCGCCAGTCCTCACTGCCGCGTTATGAGGATCTGTACCCGGTGGAACTGCAGGAGCAGGTGTTCCTGATCGGCAAGCCCAACGCCCATGGTCACGCGGCAGTTTTCCATATGCCCCACGTTGCTTCGGCGCCACCGATGGCAACCGGTCAGCTCGCCATACGTGAAGCGACTGGTGCCTGGCAGCCGCTCCTCCCGCCGCCCAGCGCCGTGCCACGCGCGCCTTCCGGGTTGCGCACCGACCTGGCAGTCGTCGTTTCGCTGGATAACGTGCCACGTATCGCCGACGGCCACGCGAAAGGCGTGTACTCAGTCAGCGGACAACATTACATCAGGTTGTCAGACCACACCTTTCAGGTTCAATACGATGCGCACCTGCGCTGCTGGCAGATTATCGATCCGGCCAATCCATTCGCGTTCTTCGGCAAACAGCCGGTTCGCCTGGATGAACAGGGCCAGTGGCTGGTCCTCGACCGGCGCTTGCGCGGCGGCGGGCTGGACGGTCCGGGGACTTACCGGCCATTGCCTGAAGAGGCAGCCGGAAGCTCGCTCGACATATTGATTGACTATGAGATGCCAAGCACCATGAGAGCGCATCTGGACATTGTCACCAGCAAGGAAGTCTTTGACCCGACCGGCGCAGGCCTGGAAGTCTACTTTGAGACCTATTTCACGGAAGTACGCCAGACCTTTACAGCGTTTCGGGAAAAGCTCTACCAGGACGCTCAGGCATTTTTTGCCCGATTCTCTGCGCCGCCCAGGCCAGCACTTCCCGCTTATAGCCTGCCCGGCAAGGTCGAGACACTGATCGAGCACATCTTCACGCACAGCAACGGGCTGGTTTTCAGCGAGGCACCCAGGTCGGTAGCCAGCAAGCGTCTGCTCCTGCTCAACATGCCCCTGCTCGCAGAGCAGCGTGTCGAGGTCCTGTACATCGAACATCTGCTGACCGACAAACACCTGCGCAAACTGGCCAGATATCGCCAGTTGGGCAAAAAGAGTCGCTCTGGCTCTCATGAACTCAAGTATTACCTGCACGATGTCAATCGTGGTGCCTTGAACAACTCGAGCAGCCAGTACGACTACTACCACCTGATCAAGGAAGCCCACCGTTACGGGATCGAAGTGCGCCCGTTCAGCTCGTCGATCAGCTACCCGTTTCTCGGCCATCCGGTGCTCGCCGCCGCTGATGATCCGGCAGCCGCCAGCAAAATGAGCAACTTCTTCGGGCACCGGCTCATCAACCAGGACATCGCACCTGGCTCCTCAAAACGCTGGGTCGCGCTGCTCGACCAGAAACTTGCCACGACGCATGATCAGGTGCCTGGCATCGCCGAAATGCAAGGGGTAATCAGTGTGCACGTTCAGGACATCCCGGCAGGACGCCCGCCCCGCATCAGCGAAGGTGTCGGCGCGCCGCATCAACACACGCCGACTCGCTGTGACTTCACTATCGCGTTTGCCGACCCTGCGCTGCCGGACGTTCCACGGCCACCCGCCACCCCTGTGGATAACATGCTGATCCGCGAGCTGGGAGACCCTTTCGCCGTTGCCGAGGGCGAGCATTGGGCGGGCCAGTACGGGTTTGTCCGTGGAGAAAACGATACCTGGCTGCGCGTAGAACCCGAAGAGTGGAATGCCGACAGCCCGATGACGGCGATCCAGCAATCCTTGACCGACGCGACCTATGAAATGCCGCTGGATACCAGAACGGCGCTTCATACATTGGCGAACTTCGAAAGGAAGGGGCTCGACATGGAGTATTTCTTTGAAGACATAAAACTCGACACTGTTCGCGACACATTCGCCCTGCTCCGCAAAAACCTGCAAAAGGACGCCGCCACAATAAGCTCGGCCCAACTGCCGCCTCGCCCGACATTGCCATCTATCGAGCCACAGACGGGCCCGGCGAGGCTGCTTGAAACCCTGTACCGCCACACGGAAGGCATCGTTATCGGCGAGTCGCACTCTTCTGTTGCAAGCAAAAGACTGATCATCGACAACCTGCCGATGCTGGCGCAGCAAAACGTCAAGACGCTGTACATGGAGCACCTGCTGACCGACCTGCATCAGGCGGACCTGGATCGTTTCTTCGAAACCGGCCAGATGAACAAAACGTTGCTGCATGACCTGAGAATCCTGGACCGCGGGCATCACACTGATCCGGACAAGGTCTACAACTTCGAACAACTGATCATCAAGGCGCGGCAGCACGGCCTGGAGGTACGCGCTATCGACTGCGCAGGCAGCTACCACCTCAAAGGCATTGCCAGGGAAGAGTCCATCACCCGCCAGCAGATGATGAATTACTTTGCGTCGCGCACAATCCGCAGGCATCAGGACGTGATGGGTTCACACAAATGGATCGCACTGGTGGGCAACAGCCATTCCAATACCTACCAGGGCGTCGTACCCGGTATTGCAGAACTGCAAGGAGGGATCGGCCTGCGGGTCATCGATGTGGCGCCAGGGAAATCAACAGGCGTAGTACTGGATCCGGGAGAGCTTGTTACGGGAGGCATAACCAATGACCAGGTCTACATCAAGGGTGATTACCGGGTGAAAATGGAAGTGCCGCACCCAGACGCAACCAGGCCGTTGAGCATTGAACAACGCCTCTTCAGGCCAGGAATGTTTCTGGTGCAACAGGGCGAAGGCGATCTACACACCATCGTCCATCGCGCTCGTGACACGTGGATTCACCGCACGCCGGTGCAGCGCAATGCGGAGGGCAAACTGTATCTGGAGCATGTGCGCTGGCCGCGCCTCCACCTCAAAGCCTTCGACGACATGGACGCGCTGTTGACGGCATTAGAGGCGATGAACCTCACCCGCATTACCTGAGAGCGCAAGCTCAATCGGGCGTGATCTTCGGCACGCGCTGCTCCAGCATCCGGTGCAGCGCACTCTCCACCGGCCAGTTACGCATAAACCGCGCCCGATCACGCGCGTAGGCTGCTGCGAAGGACGATTGCGAACTGTGCTGCTGCATTGCATCCAGGTCAATCATCGCCCAGCGATCGGTGCGCCAGAACAGGTTATGTCCCTTCAAATCGCCATGACTGATGCGCGCCTGGATGAGCTGTGCGAACAGCGTGTCCAGCGCGAGCAGTTCAGCCTCTGGTACATCGCCGCTTTCGACATGGGGAGCGAAGCGCTCGATGATGTCCGACCCTTCGATAAACTCGGTCACCAGCCAGGCTCTGCTGCGCAAGCCGAGGAAACGCTTTTCCTGAACTGCCAGCGGCTTTGGCGTGGCGATGCCGAGAAACATCAGACGGTTACCTTCGCGCCATGAGTGCCAGGCCCGGCTGGGACGCCAGAAGCGTTTGAACCAGTGACTGAAATTCTTGATGTTGTAACGCTTGATGACCAGCGTACGACCACTGATTTCGACACGGCCGACGCTCGCAGCACCACCGGTCTTGTACAGATGACCCTTGTCGAGCAGGGCATCAGCCTGATCAAGTACCGGCAGCATCGCGGATTCTTCCTCGCGACGAACAGCACGGAACACCGAAGCGCTGTCCTCGACGCTGAACATACTGCAATCGCGCACGGTCTTGCTCATGAAGTCCTTGAGCCGCCAGCTGCGAACCTTGTCGATCTGCTTTTGCAGCGCCTCCATCGGCAAACCATGTTCGGCGTTGCTCAGCAGGTAGTGCACCAGCAACTCTTCGGTGAAGGGCTCGAAGGACTTGGGCAACTGGGCGAAGAACACGCCGAGGTTTTCCAGCACCTTTTGCCGGGACAACGGTTTGCCGGCCTGCTCGGCGCGAATACCGGCGCCATCGATCAGGTACAACTGCCCGTTGTGGCGCAGCAGGTTGTCGAGGTGTAAATCCTCCTGCCACAAGCCTTTGGCGTGTTGCCGGGCGATGGCCGACAACGCCTCGCCGAGCACGGCTTGCTGCTCATCCGCCAAGGGTGGCAGGTCCTGGACAGTGTTCCAGGCATCGCCCAGGCTTGAGGCCTGCTCCAGAAACTCGAACAGCAGCCAGCCACCCTCACCATCCTGCAAACCGTCGGCCAGCAACAGCGGTGTGGTCAGCCCCTGTTCGGCGAGCAGACGCACCCCGGCCAGTTCACGCTGAAAGTGCCGGGCCGCCTTGTCGCCCACCAGCAGTTTTGCCAGCACCGTTCGGCCTCGCCAGACACCGGCACCGACGTAGCGCTGCCCCGGCAATACACGCAGCAGGGTCAGCAATTGCAGCTCAGCCGAACCGGCAGCATCAGCCAGCGTCAGGCTCATCGGCAACTCGGGGGTACGTCCAGCGGTCTTGAGTTCAGACAAACGCATCAACGGGTCTCTTTATCATCGCGGTGTTGAAGGTTTCGTTTGTGAGCGCTGCGCTTGCCCAGACGCGCATTCCAGGCATCGACCAGCAAGCTGTCCGGAGTGGCTTGCAGGTATGCCGCCAACAGCTCGCGCCGCTCGGCTTCATGCCACATCGGTGCACGGCGCAGCAGCGGTTCCAGGTCCCGGGCAAGATCACGCTTGCCGAAGATCACCGGACGGGTTTTCTCCAGGTCGATCAATTGCGCCTGATACCCCGTACCGGCTGCCTGAAGAAAAATATGCTTGGGATAGAAGCAGCCATGTACCTGTCCGGCGCCGTGCAGCGTGCGCGCCAACTGACCGCAGGCGTGCAGTATTGCCTGACGCTGAGCGGCCTCCATCTGGCTCCACTGCTGCAACAGTTCGTCGAGATCGGTCCAGCCGTCCAGCGCACGCGTCATCAGGATCGCCCGGCGCTCGCCGTCGACCTTGCGCTCGCCATAGAACACCGCTTGGAGCGCCGGAATCCCCAGCTCGCGGTAGCGACTGATATTACGAAACTCACGAGAAAAGGACGGTTCGCCAAACGGATGATGCAACGTGTGGGTCAGGTAATTGCTCTGGCGCTTGAGGTAAAACCCCTGACCGTCCAGGTCCAGGCGGAACACACTACTCCAGCCCCCGCGCCCGGTATTGGGCTCGTCGACCGCATCAAGCCTGATGTTCCAAAGCGATTCAAAATCAGCCAGGTTGTGACGCGCCAGTAACGGCTGGTCGGCACTGGCAATAAAAACGCTCATTCACGGCCCTCGAAAAAGCTGACGATATGTCGAATACGTTTCTTGTCGGAGGCGTTCAACCGCGTTCGCTGACGGTACTGCAGGTAAAAGCGCAGACGCTGGGTGGCCGACAAGTGATACTTGGCGACCTTGTCCAGGCACGCCAGATCCTTGGTAATCCGATAGCGCAACATGAAGCTCCACCAGAATGCGCCATTGGGGCAATCGATGAAAAACAGCTTGCCTTCGTCATCGACCAACAGGTTGCGCCATTTCAAATCGTTATGTGTGAAATGGTTGTCGTGCATGGTCCGGGTAAAGGCAGCCAACTGACGGCTGACAGCATCGACCCAATGCCGGTCGGTCAGTCGCGGATCCTTGCGTTGTGCCAGCGCAGACAAGTCTTCGGTATTGGGCAAGCCGCGAGTGATCAGTGCGCCGCGATCATACGCTGCGCCGTTGCGCTCCAGCCCCCAGGCCACCACCTCTGCCGTGGGAATGCCCCATTTGGCAAAGCGCTTGAGGTTCTGCCACTCGGACTTGACCCTGGGCTTGCCGATGTAACGGCGCAGGCCTTTACCCGCACCTACGTAGCGTTTGACGTAATAGTAAACTCCGGCGCGCTCGACGCGAATGACGTCGGAAAGCGGGTCGCGGGTCAACTGCTGGCCCTGCAAGGCAAACACGGCATCCAGACTGCCGAAATCCTGTTCCAGAAAAGCGTACTCGGGCTCGAGCTTCCAGCCCGCCATCAGAGTGCATCCCCGTAGCGCACTTTGCGCTGATACAGCTTGTCGGCCTTTTTATCCAGCCAGCTCAGCAGTGGTGCTTCCTTGAGCAGTATTTCGCGCAGCGGTTTCTGGAAATAACCCTTGAGGAAACGCAGCTTGTCGCGTCGGGTCAGACCAATGTCCAGCGCTGAAAAGTACAGCGCGGCCAGGTCCTTGTTGCGCCAGCGCGGCGTTATGGCCCGGCGCGTCTGGGCGCGGTGCAGGTCGATGACCGACAATCTGAAATCGTCAGCGGTGACCGGCGTATCGGTGTGCAACAGAAAATGACAGATGTAGCAGTCGCGATGGTTCACTCCGGCGCGGTGCATCATGCCGACCAAGCGGGCAACTTCGGCGATGAACGCTCTTTTCAGACGGGGCTCGGGCGGCTGGGTGCGCCAGTTGAGGCTGACGTCTTCCAGGCTGGTGGTCGGGGCCAGCTCTTCAGTGACGATAAACGAATGCTGCGCGGCAGGGTTGCTGCCACGCTCGCCATAGGCCACGGCCGTCATGGTCGGCACGCCGACTTCATGCAGACATTCGATGGCTTCCCATTCCTTGCCCGCGCCCAGCACCGGTAACTTGGCAGTTGCCAGGTTCTTGGCGATTTCGCCCCAACCGATGCCACGGTGGATCTTGACGAAGTAGCCACGCCCGTTGACCTCGGTGCGCAGCGTGCGACGTCCTTCCAGTTCGCGGTAGACCTCGCCGCTCAGGCCCTCGACCTCGACGAACGCATCGCGTCCGGCCCACAGGCTCTTGAACGGTTCAGCCAGGAACAGCTTCATCAATAGTGCTCCGCCAAAATCACATCCGCAGCGTGTTGCGGCATGCTGTAAAGGTCCGCTGTGTCAGCAAAGGCCAGGCCATTGCGACCCCAGGCGCTGCGTGCGCCATCATCCTCAAGCATGTCCGACAGGTAGCGATTGAGCTGCACCTGCTCGAACGGCTCGTCCAGCACCCGTCCGCAGTCAGCTTTGGCTATGTAATGGGCGTATCCGCAGACTGCGCTGACCAGAACCGGCAAACCGGCGACCAGTGCTTCAAGCAATACGGTGCCAGTGTTCTCGTTGTAAGCCGGATGAATCAGCAGGTCGGCGCCCAGCAGAAAGCGCGGAATATCGCTGCGTCCTTTCATGAAGGTCACTTGGTCACCCAGACCGAGCGCCGCGCTCTGCAACTGGAATACTTTGGGGTCGTCCTGACCAATTACAAACAGCCGTGTGCGTTTCTTGAGCTCGGCGGGCAGAGCCGCGAGTGCCTTCAGGCTGCGATCGACACCCTTGGTCTTGAAACCGGAGCCGATCTGCACCAATAACAGGTCATTGTCGGCAAGCCCGAATTCCTTGCGAAAGCCTGCACGAATCTCAGGTGCGTCCGGTGGTGCGCGGCGATCCTGGGAAATGCCCGGTGGCAGCAAGTGAAAGCGCGACTCCGGGGTATGGTAGTGCTTGATGAACAGCGGCTGCTGCACTTCGGAAATCATTAACACGTGGGTTTTCGAGTCACTGGCGAACACCGCGCGCTCGTAATCGGCGAAGTGACGATAACGACCCCACTTTCGATACAACGGGCTGCGCAGATTCTGCGCCTTGTCCTCGAAACAACCGTCGGCGGCGTAATACACATCCAGACCGGGCATCTTGTTGAAACCGATCAGACGGTCCACCGGGCGCCTGGCCAAGTCTGCTTCCATCCACGCAGTGAGCTTTTCGTTGCGTCGATGATTGAAAAACGCCTTGACCGGCGCGACCAGCACCTCGAAACCGGGCGGCACATCGCCTTCCCAGATCAGGGTGTAAACGCGGATCTGATGACCGCGCTGCTGGCACTCCAGCGCAATGCGCATGAAGTCGCGTTGCAGGCCGCCAAACGGAAAGTATTTGTAGAGTACAAAAGCCAGTTGCATCAGCCAGGTTCCTTTGCCAGCAACAGCGCGCCCAGTTGGCTCGCTACTCGCTCGGGATTCAAGCGAGTGAAGCACATAGGCCACTCGCGCTTAAGGTCGAACCGGCGCTGATCGTCGGCGGTCGGTTGGTACGTGCATTTCTTTTGCAGGCACGGCGTGCAGCCCGGATAGTCGCTGGCCAGATGCACCTGCGACTTGCCATACGCTCCAGTCAGGCCGGGGTTGGTCGGGCCGAACAGGGAAATGGTCGGCACATCCAGTGCGGCGGCCAGGTGTCCGATGCCGGTATCGACCGCAACGCAGGCCTGTGCGCTGGCCAATACCCGCGCTACACCTGCCAGATTCAGCTTGGGCAGCACGTGTGCGCTGTCCAGACCGTCAGCAATGCGCTCGGCGCGTGCCTTTTCTGCCGGGTTTCCCCATGGCAACTGCACCTGCAGACCGCGAGCGGCCATCAGTTCGGCCAGTTGTCGCCAGTACAGCTCGGGCCAGTGCTTGGTGTCCCAGGTCGTGCCATGCAGGAACAGTACGAACGGGGCCTGCAACGTATCATCCAGAGTCGCCAGAGGCTTGAGGCCGTAGTCGCCCATGCCGGACGGCTGTGGATAACCCAATGCCTGAGCGAACAACTGACGCAGCCGCTCGACCGCATGCTGCCCGCGTGGCACTGCAAAAGCGTGGTCATAAAAGCGGCTGGCGACCGATTCACGTGCCGAGTCGCGGTCCAGTCCTGCCACCGGCGCATCGATATAACGCGTCAGCCAGGCACTTTTGAACAGGCCCTGAGCGTCAATCACCAGATCATAGCGCTGTTCACGCACTTGCTGTTTGAAGCGCCGCCACTCCCCCGACCTGAACGTCTGCCAAAGGTGCTTGCGCCAGCGGCGGATCGCCACCGGGATCACCTTGTCGACCGCCGGGTGCCAGGCGGGAATTTCGGCGAAACCCTCTTCCACTACCCAGTCGAAGCGAATACCGGGCAGCGCGCGCGCCGCGTCGGTCAGCGCGGGCAAGGCATGGATAACATCGCCCAGCGAAGAAGTCTTGATCAGCAGTACCCGCAAAATCAGGCAACCTCCACCGGCGTACTGCTCAGGCGGCTCAGCGCCTGAATAACGGCGTCCGGCTCAAGCAGACGCATGCAGTTGTAATGGCCGAAACGGCAGGTGCGCTCAAAGCACGGGCTGCACTCGATGCCCAGACGCACCACTTCCACCTCGTCGGCCAGCGGTGGCGTGAAGCCCGGCGAGGTCGAACCGTAGACGGCCACCAGCGGGCGATTCAGCGCTGCGGCCACGTGCATCAGGCCGGAGTCGTTGGACACCACCGCATCGGCACACGAGAGCAGGTCAATGGCTTCAGCCAGCGAGGTTTCGCCACTGAGGTTGACGGACTCCTCACGCAGACCGGGAATCAGTTCCTGACGAATACTCTCGCCGACCGGGTGATCCTTTTTCGAACCGAACAGCCAGACCTGCCAGCCGTCACGAATGCTGGCGTCAGCGACTTGTGCGTAATGCTCGGCAGGCCAGCGCTTGGACTCGCCGAACTCGGCACCAGGGCATAGCGCCAGCACCGGACGGTCGAGGGTCAGGCCGAACTTGCTCAACGCTGCATCGCGAGTCGCGGTGTCGATGCGCAGGCTGGGTTTGGGATAAGGACGCGGCAACTCGGTGCTCTTGTCGAATGCCAGGGCCATGAAACGCTCGATCATCAGCGGATAGCGCTGTTTGTCTAGGGTGCGTACGTCATTGAGCAGGCCGTAGCGGAATTCGCCACGCCAGCCGGTACGTTTCGGGATACCAGCGAAAAAGGGTACCAAAGCGGATTTCAGCGAATTGGGCAGCAGGATAGCCTGATCGTATTGGCCGGCCAGGGACTTGCCGATCCGGCGACGGGTCGCCAGCTCCAGGGCACCGTGACCCAGCGGAAAACTGAGCGCAGCACGAACCTGCGGCATGCGTTCCAGTATCGGACGGCTCCATTCAGGGGCCAGCACGTCGATTTCGCACTCGGGATGACGCTGTTTCAGGCACTGGAACAGCGTTTGTGCCATCACCATGTCACCGACCCAGCTAGGCCCAACGATCAGAATTTTCATGTTCTATCCAAAAACGACCAGAAACGATCAGGGAGGCCGATCAGACTGCGTGACATTCCCACACAACCTGTCGCCTCCCTGTCATAGCTTTATATAGTGTTGCAGCGGAATATGGCGTTGCCATGAGGCTCAGCTCAACCCCATCTGCGTCCAGATCCGCATCACCTCACGCCGCTGGGCATGAAACTGATCGCCGCTGACCACACCCGCCTGCTTCTGCAAAGCCTGACGGTGCGCAGCCGAGCGATACGCCTTGTAGGCTTCGCGTAACAGGCTGGCGTCCGTGTCAGGCAACAGTCCGGCGTCCCCAAGCCCTTCGAGAATCCGGATGTTGTCGGTGTATTGCAGCAGCGCGGGATGCTCTCTGGACCACGCCAAGGCGGCGTATTGCACCATAAATTCGATATCGACGATACCTCCGGCGTCCTGCTTGAGGTCGAATGGCACCGACGCCTCGAAGGCATTGGCCGCCCTTCCGGCTGCTGTCACGCGAGTACCGAGGTTGTCACGCATCTTGCCGCGCATCTCGCTGACCTCTGAGCGCAGCTTGCCAAGATCACGCTCGCGCCCCAGCACATCGGCACGGACTTTTTCGAACTGCTCGCCAACATCACGACTGCCGGTCATCACTCGCGCACGTACCAGCGCCTGATGTTCCCAGGTCCAGGCTTCATTGGCCTGATAACGGGCGAAGGCTCCCAGCGAACTGACCAGCAACCCGGACGCACCCGACGGCCGCAGGCGCATATCGACGTCATACAGCTGACCGGAGTTGGTTTGGGTGGTCAGCAGATGGATGACCCGCTGCCCCAGCCGGGTGAAAAACTGCGCACTGTCGATCGGTTTGGCGCCGTCGGTCTCGGCTTGCAGATCGCCATCATGAATGAACACCAGATCCAGATCGGAGCCGTGGCCCAATTCGATACCGCCAACCTTGCCATAACCGACAATCACGAAACCTGGGTCGCACAACGTGCCGTCCGGGCGCGAGGGCGTGCCGTGGCGAGCCACGCTGTAGCGCCACGCCAGCGCCAGCACCTGGTCCAGAATGGCCTCGGCCAGCCAGGTCAGGTAATCACTGACTTTCATCAATGGCAGACTGCCAGATATCTCGGACGCCGCAACCCGCAGGCTGTGGGCCAGCTTGAAATGCCGTAGGGCTTCCATCTGCTGCTCGAGGTCGTCCTCCGGGATACGAATCAGCCGCTCACGCAGCTCGGCCGCCAGCTCTGGTGCCAACGGCGGATTGAACAGGCGACCTTCATTGAGCAACTCGTCGAGCAGCAGCGGGAAGCGTGCGATCTGCTCGGCAATCCATGGGCTGGCAGCGCACAGGGTCAGCAGTTGGCGCAATGCATCGGGGTTTTCGGTCAGCAACACAAGATACGCCGAGCGCCGCGCGACGGCTTCTACCAGCGGCAGCACGCGTTCCAGGACCAGGTCGGGCTTCTCATGCTCTACCGCCTGAGCCAGCAACCGAGGGATGAACGCATCCAGCCGCTCACGACTCAGACGCTGCATCGAACGCAGGTTGGGACTGCTGCGCAGGCTGGCCAGATTTTTCAGTGCCTTTTCCGCATCCACGAAACCGGCCTGCAACAGCTGGCGACCCGCGGCTTCCTCATCCTGGGACTCTTCCCACAGGGGCAGCCACTCGCCACCCACCGCGACCTCACTGTCGTCCTGCTGCTCGTCGTCGGGATCGGAATCAGGGTCGGCGATGACCTGACGAAAATGCCAGGACACCCGACTGCGCCAGAACATAAGGCGTTGGTGAAAACTGACCCAGTCGGCAAAGCCCATGATCAGGGCGATGCGTGCCTGATCCTGTTCGTTGTCGGGCAACATTTGCGTTTGACGGTCGGCAATCGCCTGAATCGCGTGCTCGGTATAACGCAAAAATTCGTAACCCTCGCGCAGCTCTTCAGTCACCGCCGAAGGCAGATAACCCTGCCCTTCAAGCGTTTTCAGCACTTTGAACAGCGGACGCTGTTGCAGGCTCAGATCGCGGCCACCGTGAATCAGTTGAAAGGCTTGGGCGATGAACTCGACTTCGCGAATCCCCCCGGCACCGAGCTTGATGTTTTCCGCCATGCCCTTGCGCTTCACTTCCTGCTGAATCAGCTGCTTCATGGTGCGCAGCGCTTCAATGGCCGAGAAGTCCAGGTAACGGCGATACACAAACGGGCGCAACATATCCAGCAGCTCGGCACCTGCCGTTTGATCGCCGCCGACCACTCGCGCCTTGATCATCGCGTAACGCTCCCAGTCCCGGCCCTGATCCTGGTAATACTGCTCCAGCGCGTTGAAGCTGAGCACCAGCGCCCCTGAAGAACCGTAGGGCCGCAAGCGCATGTCGACCCTGAACACGAAACCATCGACAGTCACCGGGTCCAGCGCCTTGATCAGCCGTTGCCCCAAGCGAATGAAAAACTCCTGATTGTCCAGCGCACGCTTGGTGCCCTGCGTCTCGCCGCCCTCCGGGTAGGCAAAGATCAGGTCGATGTCCGACGAAAGGTTCAGTTCTACCGCGCCTAGCTTGCCCATGCCCAGAATGACCATGTGCTGCGGCTGCCCCGAGTGACGACCGGTGGGTGTGCCGAACTGTTCGCAGTGCCGTGGATACAGCCATTGGTAGGCCAGGTCGATCGAAGCATCGGCCATTTCCGACAGATCGCGGCAGGTTTCGATCAGATCTGCCTGACGGGTCAGATCGCGCCAGATGATTCGCACTTGCTGGCGTGCACGCTGCCGACGTAGATTACGCCCCAACTCGTCATCACTCGCGGCGCTCGACAGGGCATCGGCAATCTGACCGCGCAATTGGCCGGCAGAGAAGCTACGCTCCAGCTCGCCCGAGTCGGCCAGTTGCAGGAGCATCTGCGGGTCACGGCAAACTTGCTCGGCGACAAAATCACTGGCGGCGCAAACCCGGTCGAACGCCTTGCGGCGCGCCTCGGGCCAGGCCTCGAAATACGCCAGCGCGTCCTCTGACAAAGCAGTGAGCGCGGCCTGGAAAGTCTGGCGGCCACGGGTAATCAATGGCAGCAGAATGGCCGGAAATTCAGCCAGTAAAGGTAGGCTCATGGTCTATCCTTGATCGGCGTGCAAACGCCCGTCTGTCATGACGGCAAGACGCGTCTGCCAGCACCGCTTGTCGAACAAAGGTTATAAATTGCTGGAAAAATCAAATTAGAAGCATAAAAATCCGCTTTTTCCCTGCAAGATATTCAATAGCAATCAACAGTAACGTTTTAAGTTACAAGACAACAGGAGCGATTGAGTCGCTTCTCTGTAGTTTTACTACTGGGTCCGATACTCGGAGGGCTGAAATCGTCGTCGATTTGTAGTAAAACTACACGCCGCCGGATCCCACCCTCCGGTAATCCAAGAATTTATGTCGTCTGCCCACAAGGCCAGTCGCAAACTCAGGCAACCGATTCTGGAAGCCTTTCCGCCCTGGAGCAAGCCATGCAAGACCTCGATCCCGTCGAAACCCAGGAATGGCTGGACGCCCTGGAATCGGTTCTCGACAAAGAAGGCGAAGACCGCGCTCACTACCTGATGACCCGTCTGGGCGAGCTGGCCACCCGTAGTGGTTCGCAGCTGCCGTACGCAATCACTACGCCATACCGCAACACGATTCCTGTCACCCACGAAGCACGCATGCCTGGCGACCTGTTCATGGAACGCCGCATTCGCTCGCTGGTGCGCTGGAACGCATTGGCAATGGTCGTCAAAACCAACCTGAACGACCCGGATCTGGGCGGCCACATCTCCAGCTTCGCCTCCAGCGCCACGCTGTACGACATCGGCTTCAACTACTTCTTCCAGGCCCCGACCGACGAGCACGGCGGCGACCTGATCTACTTCCAGGGTCACGCATCGCCAGGCGTTTATGCCCGTGCGTTCCTCGAAGGCCGCATCACCGAAGACCAGATGAACAACTTCCGTCAGGAAGTCGACGGCAATGGCCTGTCGTCTTACCCACACCCGTGGCTGATGAAGGATTTCTGGCAGTTCCCGACTGTCTCGATGGGTCTTGGCCCGATTCAGGCGATCTACCAGGCGCGCTTCATGAAGTACCTGGAGCACCGCGGTTACATCCCGGAAGGCAAGCAGAAAGTCTGGTGCTTCCTGGGTGACGGCGAGACCGACGAGCCGGAATCCCTGGGCGCCATCGCTCTGGCCGGTCGCGAGAAGCTCGACAACCTGATCTTCGTCGTCAACTGCAACCTGCAGCGCCTCGACGGCCCGGTTCGCGGCAACGCCAAGATCATCCAGGAACTGGAAGGCGTGTTCCGTGGCGCTCAGTGGAACGTCACCAAAGTCATCTGGGGCCGTTTCTGGGACCCACTGCTGGCCAAGGACGTCGACGGTATCCTGCAGCGTCGCATGGACGAAGTCATCGACGGCGAATACCAGAACTACAAGGCCAAGGACGGCGCGTTCGTCCGCGAGCACTTCTTCAACTCGCCTGAACTCAAGGCAATGGTTGCCGATCTGTCCGACGACGAGATCTGGAAACTCAACCGTGGCGGCCACGACCCGTACAAGGTTTATGCGGCCTACCACGAAGCCGTCAACCACAAGGGTCAACCGACCGTGGTTCTGGCCAAGACCATCAAGGGTTATGGCACCGGCGCCGGCGAAGCGAAAAACACTGCGCACAACACCAAGAAGGTCGATGTCGACAGCCTGCGTCACTTCCGTGACCGTTTCGACATCCCGGTCAAGGACTCCGAACTCGAAGCCCTGCCGTTCTACAAACCGGAAGAAGGCAGCGCCGAAGCCCGCTACCTGAGCGAGCGTCGTGCTGCGCTGGGTGGCTTCGTACCTCAGCGTCGCGCGCAGAGCTTCAGCCTGCCGACGCCGCCACTCGATACCCTCAAGGCCATCCTTGACGGTTCGGGCGACCGTGAAATCTCCACCACCATGGCTTTCGTGCGCATCCTGGCGCAGCTGGTCAAGGACAAGGAAGTCGGTCAGCGCATCGTGCCGATCATCCCGGACGAAGCGCGTACCTTCGGTATGGAAGGCATGTTCCGCCAGTTGGGCATCTACTCTTCGGTCGGCCAGCTCTACGAGCCAGTCGATAAAGAACAAGTGATGTTCTATCGCGAAGACAAGAAAGGCCAGATCCTCGAAGAAGGCATCAACGAAGCGGGCGCCATGTCCTCCTTCATCGCTGCCGGTACTTCGTATTCCAGCCACAACCAGCCGATGATTCCGTTCTACATCTTCTACTCGATGTTCGGTTTCCAGCGTATCGGCGACCTGGCATGGGCCGCTGGCGACAGCCGCACACGTGGTTTCCTGATCGGCGGCACCGCCGGCCGTACCACGCTGAACGGCGAAGGCCTGCAGCACGAAGACGGTCACAGCCACATTCTGGCGTCGACCATCCCGAACTGCCGCACCTTCGACCCGACTTACGGTTACGAACTGGCTGTGATCATCCAGGACGGCATGCGCCGGATGTTCGAAGAGCAGCAGGACGTTTTCTACTACCTGACCGTGATGAACGAGTCCTACACCCAGCCAGCCATGCCGGCCGGTGTGGAAGAAGGCATCGTCAAGGGCATGTACCTGCTCGAAGAAGACACCAAGGAAGCGGCGCACCACGTCCAGCTGCTGGGCTCGGGCACCATCCTGCGTGAAGTTCGCGAAGCGGCGAAGATTCTCCGTGACGAGTTCAACATCGGCGCTGACGTCTGGAGCGTTACCAGCTTCAACGAACTGCGTCGCGACGGTCTGGCTGTAGAGCGCAACAACCGCCTGCACCCTGGCCAGAAGCCGGAACTGAGCTATGTTGAGCAGTGCCTCACCGGTCGCAAAGGTCCGGTCATTGCATCGACGGATTACATGAAGCTGTTCGCTGACCAGATTCGTCAGTGGGTTCCAACCAAGGAATACAAAGTCCTGGGCACCGACGGTTTCGGCCGTAGCGACAGCCGCAAGAAGCTGCGTCACTTCTTTGAAGTCGATCGTCACTTCGTTGTGCTGGCAGCCCTGGAAGCTTTGGCGGATCGTGGTGATATCGAGCCTAAAGTGGTAGCGGAAGCTATCGCCAAGTTCGGCATCGATCCTGAAAAACGCAATCCACTAGACTGCTAAGAGTCTGCTTCAAGAGCGCTGATCAAAGCGTAAACAGCCGAGGATGCGGAATTTACCCACCGTAAATGAGCATCCAACGCTGTTTCGTTGTAACTGAACCAGCGTATTGGTGAGTGAACAGGTTCTCCTAAGGAGAGACATAGTGAGTGAGTTAATTCGCGTACCCGACATCGGCAACGGTGAAGGCGAAGTCATTGAATTGATGGTCAAGGTCGGTGATCGCATCGAAGCTGACCAGAGCGTTCTGACGCTTGAATCGGACAAGGCGAGCATGGAAATCCCTGCTCCCAAGGCTGGCGTCATCAAGGCCATGAAGGTCAAGCTGGGCGACCGCCTGAAAGAAGGCGACGAGCTGTTCGAGCTGGAAGTGGAAGGCGAAGCGGCTGCCGCTCCTGCCCCCGCAGCCGAACCTGCCGCGGCCCCTGCTGCTGCCGAAAAACCGGCTGAAGCTGCACCGGCACCTTCCGCTGCTGCGCCTGCTCCGGCAGCCAGCGCCAGCGTTCAGGACATCCACGTGCCGGACATCGGTTCGTCAGGCAAGGCCAAAATCATCGAGCTGATGGTCAAGGTCGGTGACTCCATTCAGGCTGATCAGTCGTTGATCACCCTGGAATCCGACAAGGCCAGCATGGAGATCCCGTCTCCAGCCGCAGGCGTTATCGAAAGCATCGAAGTCAAGCTGGACCAGGAAGTCGGCACCGGCGACCTGATCCTGAAACTGAAAGTCGAAGGCGCAGCGCCTGCCGCTGCTCCGGCACCTGCTGCCAGCGCACCGGCAGCCGCTCCTGCCAAGACTGAAGCGGCTGCACCGGCCGCGGCTCCTGCGCCTAAAGCCGAAGCAGCACCGGCTCCGGCTCCGGCCGCACCGACCAAAGACGGTGCCAAGGTTCACGCAGGCCCGGCGGTTCGTCAGCTGGCCCGCGAGTTCGGCGTCGAGCTGAGCGCAGTCGACGCCACCGGCCCACACGGTCGCGTGCTGAAAGAAGACGTTCAGGTCTACGTCAAGACCATGATGCAAAAGGCCAAGGAAGCTCCAGTTGGCGGCGCAAGCGGCGGCTCGGGCATCCCGCCGATCCCGGAAGTCGATTTCAGCCGTTTCGGCGAGATCGAAGAAGTACCGATGACGCGCCTGATGCAACTCGGCGCTTCGGGCCTGCACCGTAGCTGGCTGAACATTCCGCACGTCACGCAATTCGACCAGGCCGACATTACCGACCTGGAAGCTTTCCGTGTTGCGCAGAAAGGCGCTGCCGAGAAGGCTGGCGTCAAGCTGACCGTGCTGCCGCTGCTGCTCAAATCCTGCGCCCACTTGCTCAAGGAGCTGCCGGACTTCAACGCTTCGCTGGCACCTAGCGGCAAGGCGGTGATCCGCAAGAAGTACGTGCACATCGGCTTTGCTGTGGACACCCCGGATGGCCTGTTGGTCCCGGTTATCCGCGACGTCGATCAGAAGAGCCTGTTGCAGCTGGCCGCCGAAGCCGCAGCACTGGCTGAAAAGGCGCGCAACAAAAAGCTGACTGCAAACGACATGCAGGGCGCGTGCTTCACCATCTCCAGCCTCGGCCACATTGGCGGCACCGGCTTCACGCCGATCGTCAACGCGCCGGAAGTGGCAATCCTTGGTGTTTCCAAGGCCACCATTCAGCCAGTCTGGGACGGTAAAGCCTTCCAGCCGAAGCTTATGCTGCCGCTGTCGCTGTCCTACGATCACCGCGTGATCAACGGTGCAGCCGCCGCCCGCTTCACCAAGCGCTTGAGCGAATTGCTGGCGGACATCCGCACAATTCTGCTGTAAGCCAGCTAGGCCCGTCACCACGACGGGCCTGGCCGTACACCTTTGCGAGCTGCCACGCTCGAACCTCAACCCCGCCCTCCAGCGGGGATTTTTTTGCTTTGAATATCGCGTCCATGCTCGTAAGCGCCTAATAAACCCGACATTCGAAGCAGCGATTTAATGCCTGGTGCTGTGCTGCCAAATATGATTCCTGGCACCTGAGAATGCTTTACTCACAGTGAGTTAATGGGGTGCGATGGGAAACAGCAAATGGCCGGTACGGCCTGTCCACCGCAAAAATCATCAGCCGGGATAATTGTCGAATATCTCTACACGTCGAGTTCTTCGCGCAGAGCAATACCCCCCATATTCTGGAGCATCGGCGCATTCTCACAAGCCAGGTAGACACATTCCCCTTCGCAGGTGTTGACGTGCTGATGCTCTGCCCAGACAGGCACGTAAATGGCGTCCCCCGCGCTCCAAGGCACTTTTTGGTCGCCTATGCGTGAATATCCATCACCCTGCATGATGTAGATCATAGTCTCGTAGTTGTGCCGGTGCAGACGTGTAGTCTCAGCGGGGTCCAGTCGCCCCACCGTCATGCTGATAGCGTGGCTGGGCAAATCGACGATGTGGACCTTATGCTTTCGCTGCGACGAGAAGGTTGCATCATGCCCATGAGTCGCCTGCATGACTTGCGGATGGCAAAGGCGATCAGGCAGGCGTGCCTGCAGACGGCTGGGAACACGCCAAAAGTCCGATGAGCTAAATCGGCTTTCTCTGTCGCGACTGCCTGATTCACTTGCAGCGAGCGCCAGCGACTGTTGCCAGATCGCATCGAACATCGCTATACGGCACTCGATCATTTCGTGACCAATCCGAGTCGCTGATTCCCGACGTTTTTCATCCCCGTTGACCAAGCGCTGTAAGATCGCCAGCATCGTAAAAGCGTGACCCTCATCCTCTTCAATATGAAGGCTAAAGAACTCGGTGGCTTCATCGCCATAGCCCTTTTGCACAAGCGCTTGCATTATCGGGCGATAAATCAGCGGTACGATCGCTTCTGCCCCTAGGCACATCGCTGCGAGACCGGCCAGTGCGTCACTGTTCTGGCAGTGTGCAAGCATAGTCTTGACCATAGTAGTGGTCTCAGGCAGTGGCTTCTCGTCGGCGTTAGAAATACCCAAAACGTGCAGAGTACGCTGGAAAAGTTCAGCGTGGGTGACCCGGCCTTGCCCGTCTACTCCCATTTCTTCGCGCATATTCTCCATTAGCGCCAGTACATCTTCGGCGCGTTCCAGTTGTCCCATCAAGGCACAAAGATAACGTGTGAAATGACGAGAGTAGTGGCCATGCTGTATCAATAGAGTCTTGAGTGCCGCGAGACTTAACTCGTTGCGCTCCAGAGAACGTAACAGCGGATGATGGACAAGTTGATTCAGGTCCTGCGCCGTTAGCCAGTGCGCCCATAGGATGCTTAAGCCAGGCAGCGACGCGGCTTCCATAGAATGGGATGCGATAACGTCCACTCGTTTTCTCCTTGAAAAAATATAACCTAGTTACGGAAAGCTGAAGAAGCGCTAAGATCAGAGCCCTTGAATAACCGTTTTAAATATCAACGCTTATACAGGTCGAAGACCACGAAGTAGTACGTGACTTTCCATGCGCTTGATCAGGTTAACAACCAGAGCATCGCCGGCAGCAAGGCGATCCTATTTGAGTACACATATCGGTTTTTTCAATAGCTGAATGACAGGCAACGTCGCCGACTTTTCGGGCAAGACGCAAAACCCGGGTAGCAAACTGCTTTAAACGCCGTGCCATTGTTGAGAACAATCTGGTACGACTTATAGTATCAAGCTGGGCATGTGCCAACGGGAATACAGCTTAATCAATCAGCACAGTGCTAATTAATAGGCATTGGTAAACAGCAAGGACATCATCCTTGTGGAGTAAGGTTCCCTTCAGGGTAGACTTAAAGTAGCGAGCATCTGATTCATCTTACGCCTCCGTAAATTGTCGGGCGCTCTGACCGGGTCAAAAAGTAAGCACACATAGACGCAAAAATAATGGAGGTGCCGCCGAGAGCGAGGATAACCGCACTGCTGGCGAATTGCAGCAACAGCCATCCGCTCAGCAAGCTGGCAGGGGGGATCGCGAGGTAGGCGATGAGCCGTGTGATACCGACAGTTCGTCCAAGGATAGCCAGCGGCACAGCTTGCTGCCGATAGGTGAAAAAGGCGACGACAACTATAGATTGGCAGCATGTAGAAAGTGCCCAAAGCGCAGAAAGTGGCCATGGAGCAGTCGTCAGTGCACCCGCCAGTGCGAACACCCCTGCCAAGAGGCAACTTCTACGGATTAATATCCCGGCATGGAACCGTTTCACAAGCACCGATCCCAAAGCAGATCCCGTCACGGCACCTGCGCCGATGAGTCCGTAGTAATAGCCAATGTCAATCAATGGGACTGCCAGTAAAGTGGTGTAGATATAGATCAGGCTGGCACCGATCAAGGCAAAGCCAAAGTTGCAGAAAAAAAACAGCAAAACAAACGAAAATAATTCTCGATGCCTAACGACATAGAGCAACCCATTTCTGAGTTCGGTAAGGACACGCGTCTCGGGAGCTGGCGGCCTGCCCTGCTCGCTCAATAGATAGCAAAGAGGAACTGAGATCACAAAGCCTGCGATGCCGAAGAGCAGGATGCTGTCCTTATTGGTGAAGGCCAGGGCTGCGGAGACACCGATGGGTGCAACAATACGAATGAGATTATCGATCGCGTTGACAATGGCATTGAACGTGTGAAGTTTTTGGCCTTCAATCAGCGCGGGCGCGATGCTCTGGAAGACGGGGTGATGAGTTGCTCCAACGCTCGCAAGCATAAAGCTCAGCAGCAACAGCATAATACTCAAGGTCTCTCCAGACTGGGTAGAAACAGCGGCATACATAAGCGCTCCGATGCCTATATTGAGTACATCGCCCACGATCAAAAAACGACGCTTGCTGTAGCGATCGCTCCAGACGCCCGCAAACGGGGTAACCACAATATACGGAGCCATTGCGGCAAAAAATGCCAGTGACGTCCAGATAGGAGAGGCCGTCAGCTCGTAAATGTAGAGGGGGATAAGAAATGCAATGGCCCAAGAACAAACGGTCGTAATAACGTATGAACCCAGCAGCTTGAGCATCTAAATAGTTTCCGCCCGTGCTTGAGCCGGTGCGGACGTCGAGAGAGGGCTACATATCTCGCAATCCGGATTTTTGGCCCAGACTTCCGCGGTGTTGACACTGAGGTCATCGAAGGCGAATTCCTTGAGCTTGTTATTTAACTCTGGCGGCTGACAGCTTGTTATAAGCTTGACCGCCTCACTGACAATCATGCCCGCCGTAACTGCAACCAGTGTAACAAAAGCGGGCGCAGGATGTTCGTAGGTAATGTTGTCATGCTTAGCCATGGTCGATATGCTGTTCACCAAATTGCTCTTGTGGCGCGCGGACGTCAGCCAGCAAGCACCGCACCCTGAAATGCCTGGCACCACAGAGTAAAAAATTGACCGTCGCACATCAAGGCCACCGGTGACGAATGGAATCCCCAGGCCAACACAAGCTTCGTTAAGCCAGTCGGCCATGTAATTGGCAGGCTTGTCCGCTACGCAAATCACGATATCGTGGCCGCGTATTACGCGTGCTATATCTTGAGCTGATTCGATGCGTGCCGCGTGAGCGTTAATCTCAAGATGGCTATTAAACTCGAGCAGTCGCCGCTTAGCGGTTTCAACTTTCCGAGTTCCAATGTCAGCCTCCTTGTAGAGGATCTGGCGATTTAGATTACTGAGCTCAATAGAGTCGAAATCCAGGATCGTCAGGTGATGTATGCCAAGAGCCACTAAGTCATACAGGATATGGGTTCCAAGCCCGCCACAGCCAAGCACGCAAACTTTGGCCTCCCGCAGCCTCTCCTGGTACACAAACTTGTTTTCATCCACCGTCGCCATGGATCCGAAAAAATCAATATTTCGGGAGAACCTGGCGCGATCATGCTCCGACAAGGACGTTGTTTTAAATACATCAGGAGCCTCAACCAACCGATATTTGATCAGGTCCTGTGCAACGCTTCGAATGTCCTCTTCACTCACATCGGGATGAGCATCTGACACATTCACGATTAACTCGTCGAGCGGGGTGTGACCGTTTAATGAGGCCGCGAGCTCCCAAATAGCTCCATGGGGGTCAGGGATTTTTGCGTACTGCCCGTTAAATCGCAGGACGACCTGGCCGTCTAGTTTGAAGGGAATGACGGTCGGTTTCAGACATAGGTTCATGTTATAGCTTCCCTGCGTGATTAGATCTCTCAAAGCGCTAGGGCCAAAAGGCCCTAGCTTATTGGGTGGTTCAACCTACAGCTGTTTCACCAGCGAACGAGATTTTTTCGAAAGTCATGATGATTTCCTCAAAAAGTTAATGGGCCAGTGGCGCACTTCGCGCTTTCCACCGGGATGTGGTATTACCCATAACAAGCGCTGTCGTAAAACTAGACCACGCTTTAGAGCTTCGCAAGCGCGCCCAGTAAAATTTTTAAGAAACCGCTTATTTATTCGGTCTTTCGTTCCAGCGACGCCCTGGACCCTTTGATTTACAAGGAAATAATAATGGGGGTTTTAATTAATCAGCGTCTTCCTGAATTCACGCCTTAACTACAGGCACACAGAGACTTTCCTCGCAGTAGCTGATAACGAGGTACTGCGCAATCCGAGAAAACAGAAATTATCGGAAAAACTCACCCTACATATTGCATCATCAAGATATATCGTCGGCGCTCCATCTAAGCGGATGGGCTACTGAGGCCAATCGAAGTTTTCTGCGTGGTTACACTGGACGGGGAATCGTAGGCCGCTCATGAGCCCACATTCAAAGCAGTCATCTAATACCTGATGCTGTGTCCCGAACGCTCTCAGGAGCCAAGCATCACGATGCGCCCGAGGCAGGCATTGAAAAGTGTATCTCCCCCGCCCGCCCCCCTGGACTTTCGAAACGCATCGACTGGCTGGCGCTACTCGACGAGTTGAATACCTAAGTCGCTGCTTTCAATCGGGTGCTCTGCGTCTTTTTCAACACTGCCCATAACCGCATCAAGGTCTTGTGCCAGGAGCAAAACGACTTTTGCCTTTGGCTCAAACGTCTGGAGTCCGACCAATCAGTGTCACAGCCTTTATCGTCGGTGCCAGGTCTGGCTGGCGGGTGATACACTGCGCGACATTTTTGTTTTGCAGGTCCACCGTCGTGACTAACACCGCTTTCAATTCTCTGCCTCTGTCCGCTGCCATGCTGGCTAACCTGGAGTCGCTTGGTTATGCCGAAATGACGCCGATTCAGGCGCAGAGCCTGCCGGTGATCCTCAAGGGCATGGACCTGATCGCGCAAGCCAAGACCGGCAGCGGCAAGACCGCTGCGTTCGGCATCGGCCTGCTCAACCCGATCAACCCGCGTTTCTTCGGCTGCCAGGCACTGGTCATGTGCCCGACCCGCGAGCTGGCGGATCAGGTGGCCAAGGAAATCCGCCGTCTGGCACGCTCGGAAGACAACATCAAAGTGCTGACCCTTTGCGGCGGTGTGTCTTTCGGCCCGCAGATCGGCTCGCTGGAGCACGGTGCGCACATCATCGTCGGTACGCCGGGGCGCATTCAGCAGCATTTACGCAAGGGCTCGCTGGTACTCGACGGTCTGAACACGCTGATCCTCGATGAAGCCGACCGCATGCTGGACATGGGCTTCTACGACGCCATCGCCGACATCATCGAGCAGACCCCGCAGCGCCGTCAGACCCTGCTGTTCTCCGCCACCTACCCGGTTGGCATCAAACAGCTGTCGTCGAAATTCATGCGCGACCCTCAGACCGTAAAAGTCGAAGCGCTGCACGCCGACAGCCAGATCGAGCAGATTTTCTATGAAATCTCTCCGGAGCAGCGTCTGGAAGCGGTGGTCAAGGTGCTCGGTCATTTCCGTCCGGCGTCCTGTGTGGCGTTCTGTTTCACCAAGCAGCAGGTTCAGGAAGTGGTCGACCACCTGACCGCCAAAGGCATGTCTGCCGTCGGCCTGCATGGCGATCTGGAACAGCGTGACCGTGATCAGGTGCTGGCGATGTTCGCCAACCGCAGTACCTCGGTACTGGTCGCCACCGACGTGGCGGCACGCGGCCTGGATATCGACGCACTGGACATGGTGATCAACGTCGAACTGGCGCGCGATTCGGAAATCCACATTCACCGCGTAGGCCGTACCGGTCGCGCAGGTGAAAAAGGCATCGCGGTCAGCCTTGTGGCACCGTCGGAAAGCCAGCGCGCCCGCGCTATCGAAGAATTGCAGAAAGCCCCGTTGAACTGGCAGCAGTACGATCAGCTAAGCATCAAGGAAGGCGGCAAGCTGCTGCCGACCATGACGACGCTGTGCATCGGTTCGGGTCGCAAGGACAAACTGCGCCCGGGCGACATTCTTGGCGCGCTGACCGGCGAAGCGGGTATTGCGGGCACTCAGGTGGGCAAGATCGCGATCTTCGATTTCCAGGCGTACGTCGCCGTTGAACGCAGCATGGCCAAACAGGCCCTGGAACGTTTGAACAACGGCAAGATCAAGGGCAAGTCGCTGCGCGTACGAATCCTCTGAAATAGTCGTTAGCTGGATTATCGTCCCCACGCTCCGCGTGGGGACGCAGTTCTGGACGCTCTGCGTCCGATTTTGAATAGGTGGTGCGGCGCAGATATGTGACGCAGAGCGTCACGAGAGGCATTCCCACGCGGGGCATGGGAACGATCGTGACCTACAGATCGAGGAATCACGCTGTGCCCGTTACTGACGTTGTAATCATTGGCGCTGGCGCCGCTGGTCTGATGTGTGCGTTCACCGCTGCAGCTCGCGGGCGCAGAGTGATATTGATCGATCACGCCAACAAACCCGGTAAGAAGATACTCATGTCCGGTGGCGGACGCTGCAACTTCACCAACATGTACACCGAGCCGGCCAACTTCCTGTCGCAGAACCCGCACTTCTGCAAATCGGCGCTGGCCCGCTACACCCAGTGGGATTTCATTGCGATGGTCGCTAAACATGGCGTGCCGTATCACGAGAAGAAACTCGGTCAGCTGTTCTGCGACAACAAGTCCAGTGACATTCTGGAAATGCTGCTTGAGGAATGCCGTCAGGCCGGTGTCAGCCTGCACATGGACACTTCCGTGCAGCAGATCGACAAAACCGAATCCGGCTACAACCTGCAAACCACGCTGGGCACGTTGAGCTGCGAGGCCCTGGTCATCGCCACGGGCGGGCTGTCGATTCCGACGCTGGGCGCAACCGGTTTCGGCTATCAGGTCGGCAAGCAGTTCGGCCACACGCTGCTGCCCACCCGCGCAGGCCTGGTGCCGTTCACCATCACCGATCAGCTCAAGGAGCTGTGCACCGAGCTTTCAGGCACATCGGTGGATTGCCTGGTCAGTTGCAATGACACCAGCTTCCGCGAAAACATCCTGTTCACCCATCGCGGCCTCAGTGGCCCGGCGATCCTGCAGATCTCCTCGTTCTGGCAGCCTGGTGACACCGTGGAAATCAACCTGCTGCCAGATCACGATGTGCCCACCTGGCTCAGTCAGCAGCAGGCTGAGCGTCCCAACAGCGAGTTGAAAACCCTGCTGGGCGAGATTTTCACCAAGAAGATGGCCAATCTGATCGCCGAACACTGGTTCGTGTCCAAACCCATGAAGCAGTACACCCATGCCGAACTGGCCGACATCGCCGAAAAGCTGGCGAGCTGGCAGGTGGTCCCGGCAGGCACCGAGGGTTATCGCACCGCTGAAGTGACGCTGGGCGGTATTGATACCCGTGAAGTGTCGTCCAAGACCATGGAGTCACTGAAATCCCCCGGCCTCTATTTCGTCGGCGAAGTGCTCGATGTGAGCGGTCATCTGGGCGGCTTCAACTTTCAGTGGGCGTGGGCCTCGGCGTACGCAGCGGCGCAGTACGTGTGACGTAGTGCGCGTGGCGTAACATCACGACACTGCAAACCGGTATAAATTTTGCCAAGCGGATGTACAGCCAGTCATTTGGTCTGTACATATCCTCCTGCAGAATTGATCAATTGCGAACAGGGCCGTCAGCTTACCCATGGCATCGAAATCTCTCCGTCATACATTCCGTCGATTGTGGGCGCTGGATAAATTCAGCTATAGCGTTCGAGTCTTTATCGCACTGACCGGCAGCATGGCGCTGTGCTGGTACCAAAACGAGATGGCCTTGCTGATCCCGCTGTTTCTGGGGATTATTGCCTGCGCACTGGCAGAAACCGACGACAGCTGGCAAGGCCGGCTCAATGCTCTGGCCGTGACGCTGGTGTGCTTCAGTGTTGCCGCACTCGCCGTAGAACTGCTCTTCCCCTACCCCTGGCTGTTTGTCTGCTCACTGGCGCTGGCCAGCTTCTGCCTGACCATGCTCGGCGCGCTGGGTGAACGCTATGGTGCGATTGCCTATGGCACGCTGATCCTCTCGGTCTACACCATGATCGGCGTCGATCAGCGCGGCGGCGAGGTGCTGGACTTCTGGCATGAGCCGATGCTGCTGGTGGCGGGTGCGGCCTGGTACGGCCTGCTGTCGGTGCTGTGGCAGATGCTGTTTTCCAACCAGCCGGTGCAACAGGCGCTGGCCCGACTGTTCCGTGAGCTGGGGCAGTACCTGAAACTCAAGTCGACGCTGTTTGAGCCGATCCGCACGCTCAATGTGGAGGCCCGCCGCCTGGAACTGGCGCAGCAGAACGGCAAAGTGGTCGCCGCACTGAACTCCACCAAGGAAATCATCCTGCACCGTGTCGGCAGCGGCCGCCCCGGTTCGAAAGTCAGCCGCTACCTGAAGCTGTACTTCATCGCCCAGGACATCCACGAGCGCGCCAGCTCGTCGCACTACCCCTACAACTCGCTGGCCGACGCCTTTTTCCACAGCGATGTGCTGTTCCGCTGCCAGCGCCTGCTGCGTCAACAGGGCGTTGCCTGTCAGGCCCTGTCGGAATCCATACAATTGCGTCAGCCGTTCGTATACGACCCAAGCTTTGCAGAAGCCATGGAAGACCTGCACGCCTCTCTGGAACACCTGCGCATCCAGAGCAACCCTGCATGGCGCGGCCTGTTGCGTTCGCTGCGCGCGCTGGCTGCCAACCTCGGCACGCTGGATCGCCTGATCAGCGACGCCAGCAACCCGGACGCCGTGGCCGATGCCACCGACAGCAGCCTGCTGGACCGCTCGCCGCGCAACCTCAAGGATGTCTGGACCCGCCTGCGCCTGCAGATGACCCCGACCTCGCTGCTGTTCCGCCACGCCCTGCGCCTGCCGCTGGCGCTGACCATCGGTTATGCGATGGTGCACCTGATTCACCCGTCACAGGGCTACTGGATCATCCTGACCACGGTATTTGTCTGCCAGCCGAGCTATGGCGCCACCCGGCGTAAACTCGGCCAGCGGATCATTGGCACGGCAATAGGTCTGACGGTCGGCTGGGTACTGTTCGACCTGGTTACCAGTCCGATTCTGCAATCGATGTGCGCGGTGTTGGCCGGTGTGGTGTTCTTCGTCAATCGCACCACGCGCTACACCCTGTCGACCGCCGCCATCACGGTGATGGTGCTGTTCTGTTTCAATCAGGTCGGCGACGGTTACGGGCTGTTCCTGCCCCGGCTGTTCGATACGCTGCTGGGCAGCCTGATCGCCGGGCTTGCGGTGTTCCTGTTCCTGCCGGACTGGCAAGGACGACGCCTGAACAAGGTGCTGGCCAACACCCTGACCTGCAACAGCATTTACCTGCGGCAGATCATGCAGCAGTACGCCAAGGGCAAGAGTGACGACCTTGCCTATCGACTGGCACGGCGCAACGCCCACAATGCCGACGCCGCGCTGTCGACCACACTGGCAAACATGCTTATGGAGCCAGGTCACTTCCGCAAGGAGGCCGATGTCGGCTTCCGCTTTCTGGTGCTGTCACATACGCTGCTGAGCTACCTTTCCGGCCTCGGCGCGCACCGTGATACCCAATTGCCTGGCGATGTCCGCGAACATCTGATCGATAACGTCGGCGCTACGCTGGCAGCCAGCATCGACGAAATCGCCGCAGGGCTGGCCGAGAAGAAACCGGTCGCCGTACAGAGTGACGCAGAGGAAGCACTGGCTGCGCAACTGGAACAGCTGCCGGAAGAGATGGACGAAAGCCAGCGTCTGGTACAGGCTCAGCTAGCCTTGATCTGCCGCCAGCTGGCACCTCTACGCACCCTTGCCGCCCACCTGATCAAAGCTCCGGAGGCTGTTGCAGCCCATGCAGTCTGAACAGCTCGTCGTAGGTGCCGTCGGTCTTCATGGCGGCAATTTCACGATCGAAATCGGCGACGATTTTTGCGTGGTGAGGATTTTTCAGGCTGACCAGAATGTGCAGACTGTTCTCGCTTAACGAGCCGGGTAGAAACTCGACACGGTCGCGTACCTCATCGGGCTCCATCGCCAGGTTATAGCGGGCGACGTATTCGTCCTCCAGTGCCAGGTCCACACGTTCGGCAGCGAGCATGCGTACGGCTGTGGAGAAGTTTTGTACGGGGACCTTCTTGAGCAGGCTGTCGCTGTCAAACGCTGGGGAATAGGCATAACCGCGTACAACCGCAATCATGTAATTGTGCAGTTGTTCATGGCTCCGAACCTCGATAGGCGATTCCTTGCGCTTGATGAAGCGCACCCGATTGAGCAGGTATTCGGCTGAAAACTGGCCAATTTTTGTGCGATCGTCGCTGAACCACGCGTTGATCAGCACATCGTGCCGCCCTTCACTCAACCCCAGCATTGCACGCGCCCAAGGCACTTGCTCATACAGGGTGGTGTATCCGGCGCGGCGCAACGCCGTATTGACGATATCGGTCGCAAGTCCGCCGTTGAGCAGCAGCGCATCGGTAAAAGGTGGCCAGGGGTCAGCGACAAGGCGCAGTTTCTCGGCTGCACTGGCGTGCGCCATCAGCAAAAAGACCAGCAACCCAACCGCTCGAAGCCACTGCGACATACTCAGGTTCCTGAAAAGGGCGGCATTCCCGATTTAATCCTATCGGCAGCAAAACCATCACTCATGAGAGTGCCTGCAGCTTTTAATTGAAGACCTGAAGCAGTCAGTAGACAAGCCGGGAGGGGAACATGCTCAGTAAGGCTGCACGCACATCGTTGACAGCGTTTATTGGGAATGTCGGCGGATACGTTTAGACTTCGCTTCTGGTTTCCCTGCGAGTCTGCGACATGTCTATCAAATGGATCTGCAAACATCACACCGAGCTGAGCATCCAGCAGCTGTATGCCGTGCTGCAACTGCGCGCCGAGGTGTTTGTGGTCGAGCAGCAATGTGTGTATCTGGACGTGGACGGGCAGGACCTGACGGGCGATACCTGCCACCTGATGGCCTGGCAGGAAGACAAGCTGGTCGCCTATCTGCGCTTGCTGGACCCTATCCAGCAGGGCGGCGACGTCACTATCGGGCGAGTCGTGACAGCCCCTTCGATTCGCAGCCGGGGCATTGGCCATGAACTGATGGAGCAGGCCCTGGAAAATGCCGAACGCACATGGCCTGACCAGCCCATCTATCTATCTGCACAGGCCCACCTGCAAGGCTATTACAGCCGCTACGGCTTCAACCCGGTGGGCGAGGTCTATCTGGAAGACGACATCCCCCACATCGGCATGCGCCGCGATCTGGACTAAGAGCAGTTGCACGCCTTGAGCTGCAAGCTGCACGTTGAAAGCATTGAAAAGGGATTCGTCGATGGAGGTCAGCAAGACCAAAAGCAGTTTCTATCGCCGCCTGTACGTGGCGTACCTGATTGATTCGAAACTCGCCAGCAGCGTACCCGAACTGACAGCCGTGACCGGCATGCCACGCCGCACCGCTCAGGACACCATCAGCGCGCTCTCCGATCTGGACATCGTGTGTGAGTTCGAACAGCAGGAAGGTGCCCGCAATCATGCAGGCAATTACCGTATTCGCAATTGGGGTGCCATCGACAAAACATGGATCGCCCGCAACGTGAACGGCATCAAGGCCGTGCTCGGGTATCCCTAGGAAGGTCAGCTGCGAGCTTTAAGCTCAAAGCTTGCAGCTCGTTATAGGTCAGGTAGACGCGCAGATCGAATTCCAGCTGGTGATACCCGGGCAGCATGTGCTCGCATAACTGGTAGAACGCCTTGTTATGGTCTGATTCGCGAAAATGTGCGAGCTCATGAACCACGATCATTTTCAGGAATTGTGCAGGGGCTTCCTTGAACAAGGCAGCCACGCGAATCTCATTGCTTGCCTTGAGCTTGCCGCCCTGCACTCTGGATATTTTGCTGTGCAACCCGAGCGCGCGATGGGTCAGGTCCAGGCGATTATCGAACAGCACCTTCCTGATAGCCGGCGCGTTGCGCAGGTGATCCTGCTTGAGCGCCAGCGCGTAGGCGTAAAGAGCCTTGTCGCTTTGTATCTGATGACGTTCGGGGTAGCGCTGCTCCAGATAGTCCGCCAGACGGTTCTGGGCAATCAGCTGACGCACTTGATCCTGCAGGGTCTGCGGATAGGCCTGCAGGTATTTGAGTGGAGCATGGCTGGCGGCAGTCATGGGGCCTTTTGCATGATGACGAAAGACGCCATTCTACAGCAATCCACCCGACCTCAACCCCGCCACCTCAAAGTGCCCTGGAAAGCGCAGCGCGTCTTCGGACACCATCGGATGCGCGATCAGAAAGCCCTGCATGACCTGACAGCCATTGTCCGCCAGCCACTGGTATTGCTCGCAGGTCTCGACCCCTTCGGCAATGACCAGCATATCGAGGTTGCGACTCAGGTCGATGATGCTGCTGGCCATCGCCGCCTCGCGCCTGGACTCGACGATATTGGCGACAAAACGCCTGTCCAGCTTCAAGGTGTCGAGCTGAAGATTGCGCAAGTGCGACAGAGAGCATTCGCCGGTGCCGAAGTCGTCCAGCGCAATACGCACGCCGACGTCATGCAGCGACTTCAGCTGTTTATGGCTATGCGTAAGGTTATGCACCAGAGCGCTTTCAGTGATTTCCACCTCGATCTGTCCTGGCTTGAGCTCGAAGCGATCCATGGCACGCTTAAGCTCCGAAGCCAGGTTGGGCATGCAGAATTGTGTGGGGCTGACACAGACACTCAGCACCACATCGGCAGCAAATACCCGGCTCCACGCCTGACGCTGTTCGGCACCCTGATCGAAAATCCAGCTGCCGAGCCGGTTGATCAGCCTGGTCTCTTCAAGCAAGGGAATGAACAGCGCAGGAGGCACCTCGCCGACCGCCGGATGCTGCCAGCGCAGCAACGCTTCGAAGCCACGCAGGCGACCATCCGCCACATGGATCTGGGGCTGGTACACCACCGAGAAATCCTTGCCGTCGATGGCCGTGCGCACGCTTTCCTCAAGCATCAGCCGTGAGCGAGCGCGTCCGTTCATGTTCTGGTCGTAGAACCGGTATTGCTGACGCCCTGCACGCTTGGCCTCATACATGGCGATATCTGCCGCACGCAACAAACCGTCCAGATTCGAGCCGCAGTCCGGAAAGGTCGCGATACCAACACTGGCGCCCAGGGTGATATCGACACCGTCGACCTGGCGTCTTCCCGACACCCGTTCAATGAGTTTCTCAGCGATTTTGGCCGCCTGTTCGGGGTAATCAAGCCCGTCGATCACGACCGTGAATTCGTCGCCGCCAATGCGTGCCAGAACATCATAGGGACGCATGCTGTCCTTGAACTGCTCGGCGACCCAGAGCAATACCTGATCACCGGCGTCATGACCCAGCGCATCATTGATCTGCTTGAAGCCGTCCAGGTCCATGAACAGCACAACCAGGTATTTGTCTGTCTGCTCCTTGCGCAGGAGCATGCCTTCAACGGCCTGATAAAGCCCGCGGCGATTGAGCAGGCCTGTCAACGCGTCGGTAACAGCCTGTTTTTCAAGTTGCTGATAGAGGTCACGGACCACCGACATATCCAGAACCGTCAGCACCATCGCCTTCTGCTCCGCAGGCAGCGCCGCGCAAGACAAGGCGACCGGCAACTGCGTGCCTTGTGCGGTACGCAGAATGGCATCGTGCACCCGGTAGGTGTCGGCCTTGCGATAGTGTTTGTAGAAGCCTGACTCCAGCCAGTCGCCCACTTGCGGTTCGATGATGTAATCCAGCACTTGCGTACCGCGCAGTTGATCGACCGAAGCGTTCAACAACTGGCAAATGGCGGGATTGGCAAAACTGATGGTGCCCGCCTCATCAACGACCAGAATGCCTTCAGCGACGTTGGCCAGCACTGAAGCGTTGAACGCACGAGCCGACTCAAGCTCCAGCGAAAGCTGTTGCAGCGCACGACGATTGCGCTGCTGCTCAAGCAGGGTCTGCACCTTGGGCTTGAGAACGTTCGGGTCGAAGGGTTTGAACAGGTAATCCGTCGCGCCGTTCGCATACCCTTTCTGCACGGCATCCTGAGTCTGCTCATTGGCCGTGAGAAAGATAATGGGCGTCAGGCGGGTGCGCTGACTGCCTCGCATCAACCGGGCAACTTCGAAGCCGTCCATGCCCGGCATCTGCACATCCAGCAGAACCAGGTCGACTTCCTGTTCAAGAAGCACCGTCAATGCTTCGATTCCTGAACTCGCAGTCACGATATGCCAGTCCGTTCTTTGCAGAACAGCGCACATAGTCACCAGATTTTCCGGGTAATCGTCTACAACCAGTAAAACCGAAGAGCCATCATGTGGCTGTGTTGGCACGCGTTCCATGCTGCTTCTCTGTGTGGGCATGACGCCTGGGTTTCAGGACGACCGTCATACTTTGGAATCACTCTAGCCCCGTCTCGCAAAAAGCAGAAGCAAGGCACCCCTTCCCTACCATCAAAGTTCGATCTACCCGACTAACGGTCATTCTCTACACGCGTTGCAGGCTCTGCCCTGCAGGAAAAGTGACAGCACTTTGACGTCATTGGTTCGACAATTTTTCATTAACAAATCGCCCTACAATCCGTATAAAACGCGATCAAACCCTCTTGCTAGAGGTGCCCCCTTGGTAGCAAAAGACATGCGCGGAAGGATTAAAAATGATCGATCTTGGATCGTACCAACTCAGCATTCCAGTGGACTCACCTCCCAGGACCATTACGACCGCTCAGCTTGTGAAAGGTTATGACGGCAAATACTTCAAGTCGAAATCGGACTCCATTGTGTTCTGGTCTCCGGTAACCGGGACCAAAACCGAAAACGCCAAATATTCACGCAGCGAGTTACGGGAAACATGGTCAGATGGATCACTGCACAATTGGGTATATCCCGATGCGGACAACTATCTGAACGCTAAACTGGAAGTCGATCAGGTGCCTTCTTCCGGCAAGATCGTGATCGGCCAGATACATGCCTATGAAAGCACCGAGCCTCTTCTGAAAGTCGAGTATCAATACAAGGAAGACACCAAGACTGGAGAAATCGTTGCGAAAGTTCGCAATCGTTTCGATGACGACGAAAGCAAGGTCTATAAGATAGTCGAAGGTGTGAAGCTCAATCAGACATTCAATTACGTCATTCACCTGAGCAAGGGCGGGAAATTGACTGTCAGTGTCAATGACACCGACTGGAGCAAGCGCATCAGCAAGACCTGGCGCGACAAGCCTTTGTATTTCAAGGCCGGTGTTTATACCCAGGACAATACCGGGTATACCTCGGAAGGTGGCAGGGCCACTTTTTATAATCTCGATATTGATCACAACAAGAGCTGAGCCGTGCGCAGGCCTTGAATCAAGCGCTAAAAAAACGGCCCGCACTTGCAGAAAGTGCGGGCCGCTTTTATTTCATCAGGTCATTAAGCAGCGTTATCAGCGGTTGGCTTTGAACTCCTGCTCAGCCGCCAGGAAACGTGCCTGCATGGACGCCGACGCAGGCTTGCCGATCAGGCTGAATACCACGATGGCGATGCTGGCAAGGATGAAACCCGGGATGATTTCATACAGGCCAAGGCTACTGAACTGCTTCCAGAGTACGACAGTCGCAGCACCGACTATTACCCCGGCCAGCGCACCATTGCGTGTCATGCCTTTCCACAGCACAGATATCAGCACCACAGGGCCGAATGCTGCGCCGAACCCTGCCCAGGCATAACTTACCAGCCCCAGCACGCGGTTCTCGGGATTGGCGGCCAGCAGAATGGCAATGATCGCGATCAGCAACACCATCGCACGCCCGACCCATACCAACTCAAGCTGCGAAGCGCCCTTGCGCAGGTAAGCCTTGTAGAAGTCTTCGGTCAGCGCGCTGGAGCACACCAGTAACTGGCAGCTC
The DNA here is from genome assembly GCF_022836805.1 of Pseudomonas sp. RGM 3321. Taxonomy (NCBI): domain Bacteria; kingdom Pseudomonadati; phylum Pseudomonadota; class Gammaproteobacteria; order Pseudomonadales; family Pseudomonadaceae; genus Pseudomonas; species Pseudomonas sp. RGM 3321. The sequence goes on along the minus strand of NZ_JALHBH010000119.1, from coordinate 111,155 downwards.
AGCGTGCTCATCACCGCAGCCAGAATGGCCGACAGCAGCACACCGGCAACCCATGGATTGAACAGCAGCTTGGCCAGCTCGATAAACACCCGCTCCGGGTTCTCGGTCACCGGCCCGGCCACATCCGGGTGCGCGGAGAAGTAAGCGATACCGAAGAAGCCTACCGCCACAGTACCGCCCAGACACAGGATCATCCAGGCCATGGAGATACGTCGGGCGCTGGCAATCGACTTGACCGAATCAGCCGCCATGAAGCGCGCCAGAATATGCGGTTGGCCGAAATAACCCAGACCCCAGCCAAGCAGGGAAATGATGCCGATGAAAGTCGTGTTCTTGAACATGTCGAAGCTGGTCGGATCTTTCGCTTCAATGGCCAGGAAGGTGGTATCGACCCCGCCTGTTGCCAGCAGGACGATGATCGGCGTCAGGATAAGAGCGAAGATCATCAGCGTGGCTTGTACGGTGTCGGTCCAGCTCACGGCCAGAAAACCACCGACGAAGGTATAGGCAATGGTCGCCGCAGCGCCAGCCCACAGGGCGGTTTCGTAGGACATGCCGAAGGTGCTTTCAAACAGACGCGCACCCGCAACGATGCCCGAGGCGCAATAGATGGTGAAGAACACCAGAATCACGATGGCCGAGATGATGCGCAGCAGGCCGCTGTTGTCTTCGAAGCGGCTGCTGAAGTAATCCGGCAGGGTCAGGGCGTCACCGTTGTGCTCGGTCTGCACGCGCAGACGACCGGCCACGAACAGCCAGTTCAGGTAGGCGCCGATGATCAGGCCAATGGCGATCCAGCTTTCCGACAGGCCGGACATATAGATAGCCCCCGGCAAACCCATCAACAGCCAGCCGCTCATGTCCGAGGCTCCTGCTGAAAGCGCTGTTACAACGCTGCCCAGGCTGCGACCGCCGAGGATGTAATCCGAAAGGTTGTTGGTAGAGCGATAGGCCATCAGGCCGATCAAGACCATTGCCGCTATATAGATCACAAACGTGATCAAGGTAGGGTTGCTGACACTCATGAGTTCTGCCTTGGCATTGTTTTTATGTTGGCACCCGGTGCCAAAGGGAATAGCGACCGATATTCGGCGCATCCGTGCTTTTGCACCCGACACCGCGTTGACTGATCGCTCCGCAAGGATCGGCAATCAATTGCTGGCGGCTGCACCGCGGGAATGAATCCTATTAAACAAACCAAACAAGGTGCAACCCATTTCATCGCGCAAGTTGCACCTGTTACAAAAAAACGGCTACAGGTGCTTTTCTGCTCCATTTTAGGGCGTTTTCGACCCTTTCTACAAACAATCGCGCACCAGCTCTGGGCAAAGCAATGCTATTGCGGGCCGCTTGCCGGGAATGTCACAAAATATTGTCGAAATAGGGTTGCACTCGGTTGCACCTCACCCCGTCACGGCGCTAATCTTCGCCAAAGCCGATGCCACCGCCGCGTGGCTATAATGAGGACAACACATGGCCACCACTACTCTGGGCGTCAAACTTGACGACCCGACCCGCGAGCGATTGAAAGCCGCCGCCCAATCGATCGACCGCACACCGCACTGGTTGATCAAGCAGGCGATTTTCAATTACCTGGAAAAGCTGGAGAGTGGTGCAACCTTGCTGGAGCTCAATGGCACGTCCGGCAAAGACAACGAAGACCGAGGCGAAGTGGCGGAAGACACAGGCCTGCAATGCTTCCTGGATTTTGCCGAGAGCATTCAGCCGCAGTCGGTATTGCGTGCGGCCATTACCTCCGCCTACCGCCGCCCCGAGCAGGAAGTGGTGCCGATGCTGCTGGAGCAGGCGCGCCTGACTGCACCTGTTGCCGAAGCCACCAACAAGATGGCCGCGTCGATTGCCGAAAAGCTGCGTAACCAGAAAAGCGCTGGCGGCCGCGCTGGTATTGTTCAAGGCCTGTTGCAGGAATTTTCGCTGTCCTCGCAGGAAGGCGTTGCACTCATGTGCCTGGCCGAGGCGTTGCTGCGCATTCCGGACAAGGGCACGCGCGATGCCTTGATTCGCGACAAGATCAGCAACGGCAACTGGCAGCCGCACCTGGGCAACAGCCCCTCGCTGTTCGTCAACGCTGCCACTTGGGGCCTGCTGCTGACTGGCAAGCTGGTCGCCACTCACAACGAGGCAGGTCTCACATCTTCGCTGAGCCGCATCATCGGCAAGAGCGGCGAACCGATGATCCGCAAGGGCGTCGACATGGCCATGCGCCTGATGGGCGAGCAGTTCGTCACCGGCGAAACCATCGGCGAAGCCCTTGCCAATGCCAGTCGTTTTGAAGCCAAGGGCTTCCGCTACTCCTACGACATGCTGGGTGAAGCGGCACTTACCGAGCATGATGCACAGAAGTATCTGGCGTCCTACGAGCAGGCCATACACTCCATCGGCAAGGCCTCCCACGGCCGCGGCATCTACGAAGGCCCGGGCATCTCCATCAAGCTGTCGGCGCTGCACCCGCGCTACAGCCGCGCCCAGTACGAGCGCGTGATGGAAGAACTGTACCCGCGCCTGCTGTCGCTGACCCTGCTGGCCAAGCAGTACGACATCGGCCTGAACATCGACGCCGAAGAGGCTGATCGTCTGGAGCTGTCGCTGGATCTGCTCGAACGCTTGTGCTTCGAACCGCAGCTGACTGGCTGGAACGGCATTGGCTTCGTGATTCAGGCTTACCAGAAGCGCTGCCCTTATGTGATCGATTACGTGATCGATCTGGCTCGGCGCAGTCGCCACCGCCTGATGATCCGTCTGGTCAAGGGCGCTTATTGGGACAGCGAAATCAAGCGCGCCCAGGTCGAAGGTCTGGAAGGCTATCCGGTGTACACGCGCAAGGTGTACACCGACGTCTCGTACATCGCCTGTGCCCGCAAACTGCTGGCGGCACCGGAAGTCATTTATCCACAATTCGCCACACACAACGCGCACACCCTGGCGGCTATTTATCAGATCGCCGGGCAGAATTATTACCCCGGCCAGTATGAATTCCAGTGCCTGCATGGCATGGGTGAGCCGCTGTACGAGCAGGTTGTAGGCAAGGTCGCCGACGGCAAGCTGAATCGTCCATGCCGCGTGTACGCTCCGGTCGGTACGCATGAAACGCTGTTGGCCTATCTGGTCCGTCGTCTGCTGGAAAACGGCGCCAACACGTCGTTCGTCAACCGAATTGCCGACCATTCGATCTCCATTCAGGAACTGGTGGCCGACCCGGTCAGCCAGATCGAACGCATGGCAACACAGGAAGGCGGTTTCGGCCTGCCGCATCCGCGTATTCCGCTGCCGCGCGACCTGTATGGCACCGAGCGCGCCAACTCCAGCGGCATCGACATGGCCAACGAGCATCGCCTCGCTTCGCTGTCCTCGGCCCTGCTCGCCACGGCGCACAATGACTGGAAAGCCGCCCCCATGCTCGGCTGCCCGGCCAGCGCAGGCACACTGACTGCCGCGTTGAACCCATCGGACCTGCGTGATGTGGTCGGTCATGTTCAGGAAGCCTCGCTGCAGGATGTCGATAACGCTATCCAGTGCGCCTTGAGCGCTGGTCCGATCTGGCAGGCAACACCACCTGCCGAACGCGCCGCAATTCTGGAACGTGCTGCCGATTTGATGGAAAGCGACATCCAGCCCTTGATGGGTCTGCTGGTCCGTGAGGCGGGCAAGACCTTCGCCAACGCCATCGCCGAAGTGCGCGAAGCCGTCGATTTCCTGCGTTACTACGCCGTACAGGCGCGCAATGATTTCACCAACGACGCCCATCGTCCGTTGGGGCCGGTGGTCTGCATCAGCCCGTGGAACTTCCCGCTGGCAATTTTCAGCGGTCAGGTCGCTGCTGCACTGGCTGCGGGCAACCCGGTGCTGGCCAAACCGGCCGAGCAAACACCGCTGATCGCCGCTCAGGCCGTACGCCTGCTGCTTGAAGCCGGTATCCCGGAAGGCGTGGTGCAATTGTTGCCCGGTCGTGGCGAAACCGTAGGTGCCGGGCTGGTCGGCGACGAACGCGTCAAAGGCGTGATGTTCACCGGCTCCACTGAAGTTGCCCGCCTGCTGCAACGCAATGTGGCGGGTCGCCTGGACTCGCAGGGCCGCCCTATACCGCTGATAGCCGAAACCGGCGGTCAGAACGCGATGATCGTCGACTCTTCGGCGTTGACCGAACAGGTTGTCATTGATGTGGTTTCTTCGGCCTTCGACAGCGCCGGGCAACGCTGCTCGGCACTGCGCGTGCTGTGCCTGCAGGAAGACTCTGCCGACCGCGTCATCGAAATGCTCAAGGGGGCGATGGCCGAGAGCCGTCTCGGCAACCCGGAGCGTCTGTCCGTGGACATCGGCCCGGTGATCGATGCCGAGGCCAAAGCGGGTATCGAAAAACACATCCAGGCCATGCGCGACAAAGGCCGTACGGTTTATCAGGTGGCCATTGCCGACAGCACGCAGCTCAAGCGCGGCACCTACGTGATGCCGACCCTGATCGAGCTGGAAAGCTTCGATGAGCTGCAACGCGAAATCTTCGGCCCGGTGCTGCACGTGGTGCGCTATAAGCGCAAGGAGCTCGGCCTGCTGATCGACCAGATCAATGCATCCGGCTACGGCCTGACCCTTGGTGTTCATACCCGCATCGACGAGACCATCGCCAAGGTCATCGACAACGTCAACGCAGGCAACGTCTATGTAAACCGTAACATCGTCGGTGCGGTGGTCGGGGTTCAGCCGTTTGGCGGCGAAGGCCTGTCCGGTACCGGCCCTAAAGCCGGTGGCCCGCTTTACCTGTATCGCCTGCTGTCGACGCGTCCGCAGGATGCTATCGAGAAATCGTTCGTGCGCAGTGATGCACTGTCTGCTCCGGACACCCGCCTGCGTGACATCCTGAGCAAACCGTTGCAAGCCTTGAAGATCTGGGCAGTCGGTAACCAGCAAGCAGAACTGGATGCCCTGTGCAGCCAATACGCCGAGCAATCGCAAAGCGGCATCACCCGCCAACTGGCCGGCCCGACCGGCGAGCGCAACAGCTATGCGATTCTGCCGCGTGAACACGTGCTTTGCCTGGCGGATGACGAGAACGACCTGCTGATTCAACTGGCGGCCGTGCTGGCTGTCGGCAGTTCTGCTGTGTGGCCGGAAACAGACATCAGCAAGCCGTTGCGCGCTCGTCTGCCAAAGGACGTGCAGGCACGCATCAAGCTGATCCCTGACTGGACCAAGGACGAAGTCGCCATCGACGCAGTCCTGCACCACGGCGATTCCGATCAGCTACGCGCCATCTGCCAGCAGATCGCCCAGCGCAGCGGTACCATCGTCGGCGTCAACGGCCTGTCCCACGGTGAAACCAACGTGCCGCTGGAACGTCTGGTGATAGAGCGGGCATTGAGCGTCAACACTGCTGCGGCGGGTGGCAATGCGAGCCTGATGACGATCGGCTGATGCCGCTCGGTAACAGATGACGCAGAGCGTCAAGAAAGGCATTCCCACGCTGGAGCGTGCGGAACGAGAGGTGTCCGAAAGACACCGACCGTTCCCATGCTCTGGACGCTCCGCGTCTGCTCTCGATACCCCCCGCACACGCTCGACCATCACCCGAATCAATCTTGCTACCCTCCCCCCTCAACCCGACCTAGACTTGAGCCTATTCCAAGAATAGGTACGCCATCATGTCCGAGTCGCTGCTCAGTTCCCGAAACCTGGCTTTCGAGCTGTATGAAGTGCTGGACGCCGAAGGACTGACGCGGCGTGAGCGGTTTGCCGAGCATTCGCGGGAAACCTTTGATGCAGCGCTGGGGACGGCGCGTACCATCGCGGAAAAGTATTTTGCGCCGCACAACCGCAAGGCCGATGAAAACGAGCCGCGCTATGAAAATGGCGAAGCGAATCTGATCCCCGAGGTCAAGCCTGCGGTTGATGCATTTCTCGCCGCCGGTTTTCTCAACGCATCGCGTGATTTTGAAGCAGGTGGAATGCAGCTGCCGACCTTGCTATCACAGGCCTGCTTTGCCCACTTTCAGGCAGCCAATGTGGGAACCACGGCCTACCCTTTCCTGACCATGGGCGCGGCGAACCTGATTGAGAGTTTCGGCAACGACGAACAAAAACAGCGCTTTCTGCAACCGATGATCGAGGGGCGCTTCTTTGGCACCATGGCGCTGACCGAGCCACACGCAGGCTCGTCGCTGTCAGACATTCGCACCCGCGCCGAACCGGCAGACGACGGCACTTATCGACTGCGTGGCAACAAGATTTTCATTTCGGGTGGCGATCACGCGCTTTCGGAAAATATCGTGCACATGGTATTGGCAAAGCTGCCGGACGCGCCGGGCGGGGTCAAAGGTATCTCGCTGTTCATCGTGCCCAAGTTTCTGGTCAGCGACGACGGCAGCCTCGGCAAGCGCAACGATGTGCTACTGGCTGGACTGTTTCACAAGATGGGCTGGAAAGGCACGACCTCCACCGCGCTGAATTTCGGCGATAACGGTGAGTGTGTCGGCTATCTGGTCGGCAAGCCTCACCACGGGCTAAGTTACATGTTCCAGATGATGAACGAAGCACGCATCGGCGTCGGCCTGGGCGCGGTCATGCTCGGCTACTCGGGGTATCTGTATTCTCTGGATTATGCCCGCGACCGACCTCAAGGTCGGCTGCCTGACAGCAAGAGCCCCGAGAGCACGCCTGTTCCGATCATTCAGCACGCCGACGTGCGGCGCATGCTGCTGACCCAGAAAGCCTACGTGGAAGGCGCGTTCGACCTGTGCCTGTATGCCTCGCGACTGTTCGACGACACACAGACCGGCGAAACCGAAGACGCCCGCAAGCATGCCCATGAACTGTTGGACCTGCTGACTCCGGTGGTCAAGTCATGGCCCTCGGAGTTCTGTCTGAAGGCTAACGAGCTGGCGATTCAGGTTCTAGGCGGTCATGGCTATACCCGCGAATACCCTGTTGAGCAGTACTACCGCGACAACCGGCTTAATCCGATTCATGAAGGCACTCACGGCATTCAGTCGCTGGACCTGCTTGGCCGCAAGCTGGCGCAGAACGGTGGCACCGGCCTCAAGCAACTGCTGCGCCTGATATCCGATACATGCGAGCGGGCGCAGGCTTACGATTCACTTCATGAGCTGCGCCAACCTCTGGAGCAATTGGTCACTCATGTGCAGGCTGTCACCCTCGGCCTGCTGACCGATCTGGCGCAAGGCAGAATCACCAGTACACTGGCCAATTCGGCGCTGTACCTCAAGGTATTCGGCCACACCATTATTGGCTGGCGCTGGCTGGAACAGGCTATTCGCGCCGAGGAAGGTCTGGGCAAAGGTCATTCGGCCGACAACGACTTCTACAAGGGCAAGCTGCAAGCAGCCCGGTACTTCCTGACATGGGAAGTACCGGGCTGCCATCACGAACTGAGCATTCTGGAAAACCGCGATGACACTTGCCTTGCCATGCGCGATGACTGGTTTTAAATAAAACCGGGCGGCACTTGATCAGTGAGGGCTGAACAGGTCAGTCAGTGGATTCAGCGGAAAAAACCGGTCGACCAATGCCTTGGCATCTGCCCCCAACTTGAGCGCGTATTGCTCTCGACTGAAGGGTTCGCCTGTACGCAAATCGTAGAGCACCTGTCCCTGAACCGGGCGATCGACCTCCTGCATCTGGACTTTCATGAGGCGATAAAACTCGCCGACTACCTCTTCAATACTGTCGACCTGAAAATAGCACCCGGGCAGAAAGATCGACTCAGCCTCGTCGGGCGAAGCTGAAAACGGCGCAATCGGGGTGGCCCTCAAATATTGACCCTTGGGCAAAATGAACACCACCGAAGTGTCATCGAACGTTACCGGCCCAGTCACTGCGTTCGTGGGAGCGCCGGCTCGACTGCTGGCGAATGCGCCGACCACATAAGGGTTTTCACTGAACGAAGTGATATCGGTATTGACCAGCACATCGCCGACCTTGATCTGCCCGTTGCGAAACACAACACCCGAGGTACCCCGATCACCGCTGCCACCCCGATACAACTCGACATCATTGTTATATCCCACCACATTAATGTCCTCGACCAGTCGTTCGATGAGTCGCACCTGATTGGCCTTATTGCTTTTGCCCGTACGCAGGAATCGATTGAATTCACAATCCTCCTGGGTATAGAGCATGATATTTCTGCCGTAGTAGTCGTCCTCACCAAGCTTGAAAACCCGATGTTTGCCATGCCAAGGGTCCTTGTACACCTCATCGCCTTCGGGTGAGGAATCCGACATGGCCGTATCTTCAGGGCCTGGCTCCCAAATCGTCATCACGTCTTTCTGCCGAGCCAAGGCCATTTCGGCATAGTGTTGCTCATTGAACAGGTCCGTTTGCAGGTACGTGTCCCAAAACGCCGAGTGCACGGTCACATAAGACTTGCCCGTCGCGGCGGATGTACTGCTTGACGGCACCTGCACATCCATCGGGGCACCGCCCTGCAGACCAGGCGAGTCAAGTAACGTCCACTCTCCGCTGGTACTCAGGCGCACCGGCTTGCTGCCTGCGAACGCAAAAGGATTGTCCGGGTTGACAATAAACCAGCACTGCTGCAACTCGTTGAACATCACGCGATAAGGCAGTTGCGCAAGCTTGATCCAGGTTTCGCCATTGCCCAGCGTGTAGATGCCACGAAACCGGCCCTCTGCGGCTGAAGGCGTAAGGCTGTCGAGCAGCAGGTTACCCTCCATATTGTCCAGCGCATGGGCCGGCGCGCTGCCGCCTTCAATTACTTCGCTGGAGACCGGCAGGCCTTCGGTTGCGGCCACCGGCAAAGGTTGGGGGACGGTACGTATGGACATTAAAAGAGGCAGATTGAACAGCAGATAAATGATGTTGATGATCGCGCCAAGCACGCCAGCCTTGCGCTGCGCTGCGGTTTTGCCATTGAGCGCCTGATCGATATTCAAACCGGTATTGGCGAGGCTTGCGCCAACCAGCGTCAAGGCGATCGGCCAACCCAGCGGCGCGAGCCCGCCAAACGCCTGCATGAACGCCCCCAGGTAGCCGATCCACATCTGCTTGCGCAGATCAGCATTGGAGGTCAGCAGTTCACGCGAATCGGCGGCCATTCCCTGACGGGCAACGTCTCGCAAATACACGAAGGGGTCGCCCGCAATCGGCGCCTGCACAAGATTGACGAGTCGAACGTCGGCACGCCAATCGTGCGCTAGCAACTGGCTCACCGCGCGAAAGAACCGCTCACCGTCTTTTGTCCGCGACGCCTCCCCACGCAGAAACTGGTGGGTTATCGCCTTGTCTGCGTGCTCGCCCATAAACCGGGTCTTGAGCCAGCGGTACACCGCGCGCTCACTATCGAACGCCATGAAAGGCTGCTCGGCATCAGGCCAGTAGATGATCTCTCGGCCAGCGGCGGTGACAATACGCAACATGTCATGGGCCTTGATGCCATCGATATCCAGCGTATGTACCGTGACACCGGGGGTTGAGGGAAGCGGGCTCTGCAACGCCTTAAGCGTAGGGGTCTGCAAAGGGTCAGCGGTGATAACGCACGTAACGTGCTTGAAATCGTCGGCTGAAAGATGGCCCTTGCCCAGACAGTGACTGGCGGCAACCAGATAACGTGCCTTGACCAGGGTGCAAAAGTTCTCGCTGTGCAGGCTCCAGAAACGCTCCATATGGCGGGTGTACTGCGCGCTGAAATCAAGCGTCCACATGTCTTTGAGCACGTCCTGAGGGAGCATGGGCACCTCATTGCGCTCGTCGAAAAACCCGTGATCCGGGCCATCGGTATAGAAACCGCCATACAGGGAAAGCTCGTCGCTGGCTTCCTGATCGTGGGCGCTGAAGTGCCGCATGAGCAGCTCGATCAAGGTCATTGACTGAACGGGCGTTCCGGAATGCTGCCAGCCGGTAAACGTGCGCGGACTGCTGCTGGCACTGCTGAAACGATGCCAATACACCTGCTCCGGGGCGAATACTCGTTGGGTGTGCTGAAGAATGATCCTGCTGGCGGCGGTATGTGCCAGATCGTAAAGATCGGGATAATCGAGAACGAACTGCTGCGCACGTGCACGCAGCAGTTGCTGGTCGGTTTTAGGTATTTCCAGGGGGTAAGGTGTCATGACGCCTTCCTGTATGAGAGAAGTCATGCACGTAATCATTCATCAGAGCGTTGGTGGCGCTAACTATCTATACTCTTCACCTGACGTTGAATGCATGCAGCGGCTCAGCCGACGAGCCGCTGCAAACACTGAAGCCTTACCAGCCATTCTCGGAGCCCGGGGAAATTTTCGCCCTGCCCTTGAATGGAAAATAAAAGTCCACGGCCTCGCTCAGGTGTTCGATGTACAACACGGACAAGACCTCATCGACCGGCAAATAGGAACGCTCCAGCAGATCAAAATAGTCAGGTCGCAGCTTTCTCAAGACGTCTGACATGAGTTTGGGGCCGGTCAGGTCGGAAATGCGCGTCATGTACGGTGTCATTCGGTCTCTCGAGGCGCTACGCAAGGCTTCACTGCTGTGGTCGATGAAGGATCTGCGCGTACTGAAAAACGCCTTGTTGGTCTGTTTTTCATTCTGGAAACGCGTATTTATTTCTTTCAGGATCCTCTTCAGGACCGGGTTGTCCGGGTGGCTGGCGAAATGGCTGTTACCTGGCCCGGTGTAGCTCAGTTGCTGTGCACCCAAACGCCTGCCCAGCAATACATCATTGGGCCCGGCTTTCAACGGGATGCCTGCAAAAGGGACATTAATGGTGTCATCACAATCAAGATAAATGCCGCCGTATTCGTTGATCAGTCGATAACGCAAAATATCCGAAGCGGCCGCATAATTACGATTATCCGAGTGCATGAAATAGTTGAAGGCTTCGCCATTTTCACCACTCAGGAACTTGGGAAAGAACGCTTCTTCCTTGAGCCTTGAAATCCGCATCTGTGGATGTGCGCTGAAGTAGTCCAGCAACTGCTGATGCGCCGTCGGGTGGTTGATATCGATATGCAGTTCGAAGCGCAAGTCCGGGCTGGTGCGCATGTTGTCGAGCATCTTTTCCAGCAGGTGATCGCCCGGCATGCGTTCGCCCAGCCATATATGATGAATCACACGGCTGACGGGCTCGGCATCTGCAGGTAACCTGGGCACACGAGGGAAAGAGTAGATTTCGAAGCGGCGGCTCTGTGGCAGTTTTGCCCCGGCCTTCCTGAATGCATCTTCCGACCCGCCGTTCCAGACCCCATAGCGGTCCAGCCACACAAGGCCGTTTGAAGACGGATCAGTTCTCCAGCACAGGATATCGGCATCGTAATAGACGTTCTTTCTAACGCCCCCAATCTGAATGAAGTATTTCTCTACGACCGTTCCTTTTTCCTGGCTCAGGACATCCTCGATCATGATCTTATCCAGAGGCAACTCGACCTGCACCTTGGGTCCCCAGCGCTGAACCTCGACCGCGCGCTCGTCAGGCATGACCTCCGTGACGGCACTTTCTGCCTCGCTGACGGGCGGCAATTGCGACCCATCGAAGCTCTCCCCACCACGCAACCCCAGCTTGAGGTCCAGATCCCAATAGCCTTTGTCGATAGTCTTCACATAGGGTCCCCAGACACGCGGGTCCGAGGCCGTGCGAATTCGGTACTGCTTTTCCTGCGGCACCCACTCCACCCGGAAAACACGATCATGCAGTTCAATGTAGCGTTTGCCTTCCAGCGAATGGATACCAGCCGCTTCGCCCGGTGCCAAACCCGGTAATTCTTGAGGCACCTCGAGAGCACGCAACAGGCGACGCATTTTTGCATCGAGCGAGCGCAAGGCTGGAGGCTCTTCCCTGAAAACAGGAACCGGCTCGACCTCTATCGTCGGGTCGATTGTAGAGGGGCCCGAAACCTCATAACCGCCACCCGCCTCGTCAACCAGCCCGGTTTCAACTCCTGCCTCGACCGCAGCGCCCTCCTCGGCAAGGATCGGCAACGCATTCAATACGCCGAAAGCAATCCGCCCAAGCCCTGCCTGACGCTCTTCAAGCGTGCGACCACTCGCTGCCGCGTCGACGCCAAGCCCCACCAGCGCAAGAGACAGCCCCGCAATCACCGGCATAAGCTCGGGAAAGATGATGGCGACGCCACCTAGAACGGACACGCACTCGCTCAAGCCACTGCTGACTTCTTCTTTCCAGTAGTCGTCGTGGTTGCGGATTTTTTGCAGCGCATCGGTTTCGGACTTTGCCTTGATCCGATCCTTGAAGTGCGAGAACGGCCAAGGCTGCAGCGGCTCACCGAACTGCACCAGTTTGCGCGGGTTCCACGCACCGGTCGCGGCGTTCAGCAGCTTAGGGTAAACAGCAAAGCCTTTCAGGGCAGTAGCGACACCGCTGTAGAAAAAACCATCAACGTCATCCGCAGCGCTGAAATGCCCCTCGAAAGACCGGCGTTTGCCTGGATCCCTGCACATCAGCGCGACCCAATCCTTGAGTGCGTCGGCGTTTTTGAAGGTGTGAATGGGCGACGAGTTACCGGGGATATAAAGCAGTATCGTCGGCGAATCGGCACTGTGTATAACCATGATGTCGACGGCGCAGTAGCCATGTACCCGCAATTCGGAAATCGTCACGCGAGTGGAAACAGGTGCGGCGACAAAGTCGTCGAAACTCAGTTCTTTCCAGCCACGATCGCCAGGCAAGCCGAGCGCCTCCAGTATCATGGCCTTGTGCTCGGCCTTGAGGGTTTGTTCGTCGGCTTGCAGCAAGGCCGCCTTGAACAGTCCGGCCTTGAGCATCAGGTTGTAGTCTTCGGCGTGCGCCTGCCAGAACAGCTTCAGGTAGGCTAGATAGCCCGATTGCAGATTATGATCCCAGATGTATTGCTTGAATGCCTCGGCAGTGATGGCAAGTTGCGTAGTCGAGTCGTAGTGCTGGGGGTCAGTTTTCCGGTAGACAGCCTCATATGCAACGCAGTCATAAGCTGGCAGTTTTTCGTTCACGACCTGGCAGTTGAAACCTCCGTCACGGTGGGCTTGCAGATGACCAAGGTGATCGAACCAGTCGCCGTTGCCTTTTTGTTGCCAGTTACGCAGCAGCGCCTGGGTCAACGTCATCGAATGAACGACATTGGCCCGTTGCGATGCCGGATAGAGTTTCGGGTCTTCGATATACAGAGTGGCGATCAGGGTGTCGTCCGGGTCGATCTCGACACCCCATCTCGATTGGCACTCCTGTGCCACATCGCGCGCAGCCAGGGCGGCGGGTGACTGCAGATTGATCGGGTTGAGCCGGAAGTAATCGCTGACCGAAAAGTCTTCTCTCACCCGCGCCCAGAACTCTGCATGCGGATTCCGGTCATCGTCGAACGGATTTCCGTCCTTTTGATTTGCTGCAACTTCATCGTCCATGATGAAAACCTTCTTATGGCTGGAGCCCGACAATAGGCCGCAAAAAGGTTTGGCTTGCGGTATATAAGTCTGTGTCGACCGCCGGATTGCAACGAGTCATGTGCTCTGGAACGCCTATGCTGCGTGATCCGCCGGAAATTGATCTTTGACAGCCAAGCAATTCAACAGGTTAAATCGCTTGGCACGCGGACTGCATGGTCAGTTTTCGCCCCTCTCGCTTCAATTCAGTTTTCTACGGAGTACCGCCCTTGGACGCCACCACCATCAACAGCCTGTTCCTGGTCGGCGCGTTGCTGGTAGCCGCAAGCATCCTGGTCAGTTCTCTTTCATCACGTCTGGGCATCCCGATACTGGTCATCATTCTGGCCGTGGGCATGGTGGCGGGCGTGGATGGCGGCGGGATCATCTTCGATAACTACGCTACCGCCTACCTGGTCGGCAACCTCGCGCTCGCTGTCATTCTGCTTGACGGCGGGCTGCGCACACGGGTTGCCAGTTTCCGGGTAGCGCTGTGGCCTGCCTTGTCGCTGGCGACGGTGGGCGTACTGATCACCACGGTACTGACCGGCATGGTGGCAGCCTGGCTGTTCAATCTGAGCGTTATCCAGGGGCTGCTGATCGGCGCAATCGTCGGTTCGACAGACGCTGCGGCGGTATTCTCCCTGCTGGGCGGCAAAGGCCTGAACGAGCGGGTCACCGCCAGCCTCGAGATAGAATCGGGCAGCAACGACCCCATGGCTGTGTTCCTGACCGTTACCCTGATCGGCATGCTGGCCAGTGGGCAGACCGGTTTGCACTGGGGGCTGCTGGGGCATCTGATCCAGGAGTTCGGTATCGGCAGTTTCATCGGCCTGGGCGGCGGCTGGATTCTGCTGCAACTGGTCAACCGCATCAATCTGGCGGCTGGCCTGTACCCGATTCTGGTGATTGCCGGGGGGCTTGCGATCTTTGCCCTGACCAACGCCATTCACGGTAGCGGTTTTCTCGCGGTCTACCTCTGCGGGCTGGTGCTGGGTAACCGGCCGATCCGCAGCCGCCACGGCATCCTGCACATGCTCGATGGCATGGCCTGGCTGGCACAGATCGGCATGTTTCTGGTGCTGGGCCTGCTGGTCACGCCCCACGACCTGCTGCCGATTGCAATACCGGCACTGGGCTTGGCGCTGTGGATGATTCTGGTCGCACGCCCGCTGTCGGTGATGGTCGGCCTGCTGCCTTTCAAGGCCTTTCATGGCCGCGAAAAAGCGTTTATTGCCTGGGTCGGCCTGCGCGGCGCGGTGCCGATCATCCTCGCCGTGTTCCCGCTGATGGCCGGGCTGCCCAATGCGCAGCTGTACTTCAACCTGGCGTTCTTTATCGTACTGGTCTCGCTGTTGCTGCAAGGCACCAGCCTGCCGTGGATGGCCAAACTGTTGAAAGTGACGGTTCCGCCTGACCCCGCGCCTATTTCCCGGGCCGCGCTGGAGGTGCACGTCACCAGTGAATGGGAGCTGTTCGTCTACCGTCTGGGCGCTGAAAAGTGGTGCATCGGTGCGGCACTGCGTGAGCTGAAAATGCCTGAAGGCACGCGTATTGCCGCGCTGTTCCGGGGCCAGCAGTTGCTCCATCCGTCCGGCAGTACGACGCTGGAAGTGGGTGACCTACTGTGTGTGATCGGTCACGAACATGATCTTCCGGCGCTGGGCAAACTGTTCAGCCAGGCACCGCAACGTGGTCTGGACCTGCGCTTCTTCGGCGACTTCGTACTTGAAGGCGATGCACGGCTGGGTGAAGTCGCGGCCCTGTATGGCCTGAAACTCGATGGCATTGACCCCGGAATGCCGCTCAGTCAGTTCATCGTGCAGAAGAACCGCGGCGAGCCGGTGGTGGGCGACCAGATTGAATGGAATGGAACTATTTGGACAGTTGCCGTCATGGACGGGAACAAGATCCAGAAAGTGGGCGTCAAATTCCCCGAAGGAACCCGCCCGGGCCCCGGACTGTTCCTTTAAACTGCCAATCCACACGTATCATCATGCGACCGGTGTCTATGTTTTCCCTGCGTTCCATTTGTGCTGCCGCATTGTTTGCGCTTTGCCTGTCCACCTTCCCGGCGCTTGCCGCCGATCCGCCCAGCAGCGATGCCGTGCAGCAAAGCCTCGACAAGATTGCTGATCGCAAGCTGCCCGATGCTGAGCAGAAGGCGCTGCAACAAGTACTCGAGCAAACGCTGGCTTTCCTCGCCAGCAAAACGGACAGCGAGCAGAAACTCGAAGCGCTCAAGCAACAACTGGCCCAGGCGCCAAAACAGACTTCGGAAAACCAGCGCGAGCTGGCCCGCCTGAAAGAAAGCAAAGTGGTGGCCGTTGCGCAGCGCTACGGTGGCCTCGATGTGCCGCAACTGGAGCAGCTGCTCAGCCAGCGCAGTACCCAACAAAGCGACCTGCAAAGCGACCTCAACGACGCCAACAGCCTGGCCATCACCGCGCAGACCCGGCCTGAGCGGGCGCAGACTGAAATCAGCGCCAATCAGACGCGTATCCAGCAGATCAACGCCATCCTCAAGAGCGGCAAGGACAACGGCAAGACCCTGAGCGCCGACCAGCGTAATCTGCTCAATGCAGAACTGGCCTCGATCAACGCCCTCAACCTGCTGCGCCGTCAGGAACTGGCCGGTAACAGCCAGTTGCAGGACCTGGGCAATAGCCAGCATGACTTGCTGACCGAGAAGGTCGCGCGTCAGGAGCAGGAAATTCAGGACCTGCAAACCCTGATCAACGACAAGCGTCGCGCCCAGTCGCAGAAGACGGTCGCCGACCTGTCCCTGGAAGCGCAAAAGTCCGGTGGCAGCAGCCTGCTGGCGACCGAAAGCGCCGCCAACCTCAAGCTGTCTGACTACCTGTTGCGCGGCACCGACCGCCTCAACGAGCTGACCCAGCAAAACCTCAAGACCAAGCAGCAACTGGACAACCTGACCCAGACCGATCAAGCCCTCAGCGAGCAGATCAACGTGCTGAGCGGCAGTTTGCTGCTGTCCAAGATTCTCTACAAGCAGAAGCAGGCGTTGCCGCACCTGGAGCTGGACAAGGGCCTGGCCGACGAAATCGCCAACATCCGCCTGTATCAGTTCGACATCAACCAGCAACGCGAGCAGATGAGCACGCCGACCGCCTATGTCGAAAGGCTGCTCGCCACTCAACCGCCTGAAAACATTACCCCGCAACTGCGCCGCACGCTGCTGGACCTGGCTATCACCCGCAGCGACTTGCTGGAGCGCCTCAATCGCGAGCTGAGCGCGTTGCTCAACGAGTCCATCACGCTGCAACTGAACCAAAAGCAGCTGACCAGCACCGCTCAGGGGCTGCGCTCCACACTCGACGAGCAGATGTTCTGGATCCCCAGCAACAAGCCGCTGGACGTGGAATGGTTTCAGAATATCTGGCCGCGCCTGCAAAAGCAGGTCGCCACCCTGCCCTGGACATCCAGCCTCAGCGAGCTGTCAGACGGCCTGACTCAGCGTCCGCTGCTGTTCCTGCCCCTGCTGCTGTTGATCGGCGTACTGACCTGGCGGCGCAAGGCGCTGTACCAGAAGCTTAATCGCCTGCATGCCGACATCGGCCACTTCAAACGTGACAGCCAATGGAAAACGCCGCTGGCGCTGCTGATCAACGTGCTGCTGGCCATGCCCGTGGCGCTGGGCCTGGCGCTGTGCGGCTATGCCCTGCAAATCGATGCACGCGGGCAGAACGCCAACCTGGGCGAGGCATTGCTACAGATCGCCCTCGCCTGGCTGGTGTTCTACACCGCCTACCGCGTACTCGCCCCATCTGGCGTTGCCCAACTGCATTTCCGCTGGGAAACGGCGCAGGTCGAGTTCCTGCGTGGCTGGGTGCGTCGACTCGGGCTGGTCGTTCTGGCCCTGGTGGCCGTGGTGGCGGTAGCCGAGCACCAGCCTGCCGCGCTGGCCGACGATGTGCTGGGGATCGGCGTGGTCCTGACCTGCTACGCGCTGATGACCTGGCTGCTCGCTCGCCTGCTGATCTCAAGCCCCACGCACCATAACGCTTCGCTGTTCCGCAAGACTGTCGGTGTGGTGTTCACGGCATTGCCCGTCGCACTCTTTCTGGCCGTGTGCTTTGGCTACTACTACACGGCACTCAAGCTCAGCGACCGTCTGATCGACACCCTGTACCTGATGATGATCTGGCTGATGGTCGAGGCGACCTTCGTTCGCGGCCTCAGCGTCGCCGCCCGCCGCCTGGCCTACCAGCGTGCACTGGCCAAGCGTCAGGCAGCCCGGGAAAACGGCGACAGCGACATTCCGGTCGAAGAGCCGAAACTGGACATCGAACAGGTCAACCAGCAGTCGCTGCGCCTGATCCGCCTGGCCCTGCTGGCCGGTTTCGTCGGCGCGCTGTACCTGGTCTGGGCCGAACTGATCACGGTATTCGCCTACCTGGACAACATCATCCTCTACGAATACACCAGCGGCACCGGCGCCAACATGAGCATGGTGCCGATCAGCCTGAGCGACTTCCTCGGTGCCGGGGTGATCATCGTCATCACCTTCGTGCTCGCCGGCAACCTGCCGGGCCTGCTGGAAGTGCTGGTGCTGTCACGCATGAACCTCGCGCAGGGCAGTGCCTACGCGACGACCACACTGCTGTCGTACACCATCGCCGGTGTCGGCTTCGTGACCACGCTGTCGACGCTGGGCGTGAGCTGGGACAAATTGCAGTGGCTGGTCGCGGCGCTGTCGGTAGGGCTCGGTTTCGGCATGCAGGAGATCTTCGCCAACTTCATCTCCGGCATCATGATCCTCTTCGAACGTCCGGTGCGGATCGGTGACACCATCACCATCGGCGCACTCTCGGGAACGGTCAGCAAGATCCGCATCCGCGCCACGACCATCACCGACTTCGACCGCAAGGACATCATCGTCCCGAACAAGACGTTCATCACTGGCCAGCTCATCAACTGGTCGCTGACCGACACCGTCACCCGCGTAACGCTCAAGCTGGGCGTCGACTACGGCTCGGACCTGGATCTGGTGCGCTCCCTGCTGCTGCAAGCGGCTCGGGAAAACCCTCGAGTGCTGAAGGAACCAGAGCCCATCGTCTACTTCCTGAACTTCGGCGAAAGTACCCTTGACCACGAACTGCGCATGCACGTACGCGACCTGGGCGACCGCAACCCGGTGCTGGACGAGATCAACCGCTTCATCAATCGCGAGTTCAAGAAGCAGCACATCAACATCTCGTTCCGCCAGATGGAGATTTACCTCAAGAACACCCAGGGCCTGGAATACAAACTGGTGCCCGCCGAGCCGGTCGACAAAAACGGTGCCCCGACCGGGCAAACAACGCTGCAACCGGTAAACACCAAAGTGGCCCCGGCGACCAAGGATGCACCGGAACCGCCTGAGTTGCGGCTGGATTGAGGTTGAACGTGGAATGACCGGCAGCATTATAATTGCTGTCGGTCATTCAGGGTTGCAAGCCGGACTCTACAGCCCCTTGAAGGCCTGCTCAGCTTCCACAATGATCACGCCCAGCTTTGAGTCATAGGGCCATTGGTCGACGATGACTCTTGAGATACCCAGATCGCGGTTCTGTTTTTCTGGGAGATCATTTTGCGCAATCAGATCCAAAGCCACTTCAAGCTTTTGTTTGAAGTGCTCAAGCTGACTTACTGTGGTCAACGCTAGTACGTTCGCATCCGCTAGTTTGATAGCTTCATTGATACACTCGATGGCGCGTATGATTTCTCTATGCATTTGCCTGGGGGGCCGACATTTTAAGCAATTTAAATGGCACTGCAGTATGCCATTAGCTAGTTTCACCGGAGCACATGCTATATATCTCAGAAAGCAGGTCATGCAGCATCAGGATCGCAAGGTACGCGCGCCACACAGAGCAAAGGTTAACTGCCCGTGACACTCACTTTCATTCCTCGCCCATTTCCCTTTTCAACTTACGTAACAAAGGAGTCTCTCCACCAGTCAGCTCAATCCTGAACTCTGCGAAAGCATGCTCGAGATGAGAATATTGTTGCAAGCCCTCTTCGGTAAATAGGTAACGCCCCGGAATGTCTCGCCACTGCAACTTAACTGTTATCATGCCAGATTCGGCCAGCTTCATCAGTGGTTCGATCTCAACTCGAAGCTTTTCAACAACGGGATCTGACTTTCTCAAATCTTCAATCACCTCACGCAGTTTTTGCGTTTTTTGTTTAAGCTTTTCGATATCCATATAAACCTCTAGTTAAATATTGTACCCAACAGCTTGGGACTTCCCCATTCGCCACGATCAGGAACTATAGATTGAAAAACCTCACCGGTCCTGTTAATCACTCCGCCCAACTCTGTAGTAGGTGCTATCTTACTCACAAAAACTTCTGTAGGCTTTAACGGAGCGATCTGAAAAACCGAATAGCCGACGGACTCACTTTTTAAGGGCAATCCAAATGCGTCGGCAAGTGTTTTCCCTGACTTCATTGCAGCTTGAAGCTCTTCTAGCGTTGTAAAAAATGGAGAATAGCTAGTGACCTCTTGCCCTCGTGGAACGATTTTTATTAACGGTGAATTTACTGTTTTTATTTGGGGAATTGTAGAGCCGCTTGCCACAATGTCATAAGCTCGAGCATAAATACCGGTGGCATCTGTTTGTGGCGATGCTGCCTGGAGTTTACTTATTAGTTTTCCGCCTTCGGGCGTGGATAGAAAATCTGCAATTTGCTCGTCGGACAGCCCCAAAGTTTTGAATTTTTTAACCTCATCGATCTGTTTTTTTAATGGTGCAAAGCCTGAATCTTGCTTGGCATAGTACTCGCGCATATTATCGAGTTCTACGTTCTTTAGCGGAGCCGGCCCATTGACCTGCAACTCCGGTTGAGCCAACAACTTCTGCTCATTACGCGCCAACCAATTCGCAAACTGCTTGTTTGAAATCTCCGCCTGAAGCTTGGCACTGCGCGCTGCGATGCTATCCATGCTGCCCATGAGGCCTGCCTTGACCTGCCCACGTGTCACGTAGGTCACGATAGCAGTAAAGAGCAGCAGTACCAGTTGCTCTTGGCCCTTTGCAAGTTGGCGGGCAGCGCGATCAATGCGCTCCTGCATTACGTATGCCGAACCCCCGGTAGGGTCGAGGCCCTCGGGTTTCAGGCCTTCGTCAGCATGCCAGGCGGTAGCAAAGCCTTCCTGCAGGGTTGCAAGGCAAGTGGGTAGGCCTTGGTAGAAATACTCAGCGATAGAGGCGAGGCCTAGCGTCAACAGGATCAGGTTGCCAACCTGTAGCCC
Source organism: Pseudomonas sp. RGM 3321 (assembly GCF_022836805.1). Classification (NCBI taxonomy): domain Bacteria; kingdom Pseudomonadati; phylum Pseudomonadota; class Gammaproteobacteria; order Pseudomonadales; family Pseudomonadaceae; genus Pseudomonas; species Pseudomonas sp. RGM 3321. Next base: position 90,514 of record NZ_JALHBH010000119.1, on the reverse strand, counting down.
GATACCCGCCCCCGCTGCTGCTACCGGCACAGCGCCCACGCCAAAGAAAAACGACCCGGCAACGCCGCCAGCAATGGTGCCCACCGCAACGCTGCCGCCCAGAATCATCGCCACTTCTTTGACCAGTTGCAGCAGTACCGGGAGGATCTGTTCGATCTCGATAGACGCCCACTTGCGCTTGAGGTCTGACTCGACAATATCGCGGGAGAGCCTCATGGCTGCTTTCACCGAATCGATGCGATTGCTGCCCATGTAGCCGAATGCTTGAGTCGCGGCAGTACTGACGCGCCGAGTGAAGCCATTCCAGCTGTCGTGAGCGCTCTGCAGCCCATCGCTGTAGCCTTGGTTTAGCGTATTGAATTTATCATCGAGGTTTCGCTCGATGTCATCCCAGCTAGGAACATTGGCTAATAGGTCCATTTACACGTCACAGTCCTGGGTTGAAGGAAGCTAGCACCGGTGCCTTGCGTGACCACGAATCAGCGTAGTCTGGGCAGCGCGTATGTCGCCTGTCAGACCTGAATATTTGAGCTGAATTTCAATGCAAGCTCATTTTTCTCATCTGCGAAACAGACCGCAATGATGCCGTTAAGCCATCAACGAGTCGAGTCTTCACTTAAACCATTGTGAATACTGAGTATTTACACATTAAAAAGTATCTGGGCTCGGTGGAATCAGAACGCCCATAGATAACGTGTCTTCATCAAAATCACAGCCAACGCCTGAGCCGCATGGTTGTGGTCGACACGGCGCAGCACCACGGTGTTTCCTTTCATACTTTAAATAAGAACTGTAACGGTTTGTGAGAGATGTAGGGTATTTTTACTGAGCTAGTGGCACTTTCACACTAATTTATGGTCGCACGCTGCAGTATTTGCGAGATGTGGAATGCGTCTGTAGCCCTGGTCCTACGAGATTTTCGGAGGTTTAGGGCGCGATCCACATCCGTGGTTAATGTCAATCCAATGCCCTAAATGATTGATACTTAAGCACCAGACCTAAGCCGTGACTTGTCAGTTCGTAATCGTTAGCCGCTAAACCCGGCGGTGCTGGCCTCCCTGCCCTCAAGGAGATATACATGTTGATGGACCTTGCCGCGATGCTTTCGCCGCAGAACCGGCGCCTTTTCAAATTCAAGAACCTCGCCAATCCTGAGCAGGAACTGCTGCTGGAGTCCTTCCGAGGGACTGAAGGTCTTTCGCGTGCGTACCAATTTGATCTGCTATTGGTGTGCCAGGACTCCGGGGTCGAGCTGAAGTCGATGATGGGCCAACATGTGGTCATCGAGATCGAGCTGGCCGATGGCTCGCCACGCTACATCGCTGGCTATCTCACACGCTTTGCCAGTGCTGGAAGCGACGGCGGCATGGCCAAATACACGGCAACGCTCAACCCCTGGTTCTCAATGCTGAAGAACCGCTTCGACACGCGTATCTTCCAGGGGAATACGGTTGAGGAAGTCGTTACCCAAGTGTTCGCGATGTGTACCGCGTTCTCCAAGCATGAGTTTCGCCTGAGCAAGCCTCTCAAGCGCTATACCTACATCACCCAATACCGCGAATCCGACTTCAACTTCGTCCAGCGCCTGCTGGAAGAAGAAGGGATGTTCTATTACTTCGAGCATACCGCCGAAGGCCACACCATGATCATCTGCGACGACTCCACCACGCTGGTGCCGTTGCCGGAACAGCCCAGATACGCTTCCATTCAGCATCTGTTACCGAGACAGCCGACTCCATCACCGATTGGAACGGCGACCGCAGGCTGCAATCAGGAAAAATGGCGGTTCAGACGTTCGACTATCGTCAGCCTAACAACAGGCTGCCAGTGACCATGAACAGTCTGAACCAGCAGGGTGACGTTGAGAACTTCGAGGTGTACGACTTCCCCGGCCAGTACACCCATGGCACTTATGATGAAGGTGAGGCGTTGTTGCGCTTGCGCGTTGAAGCGCTTGAGTTGAGGGGCAAGAGCTTTCGAGGGGCCAGTAACTGTCGCGCCATGAAGCCTGGCTATACCTTCGAACTGCTGCAGCATTAAGGCCACGATCAGGGCTCGCCTGAAGATCGTCAATTTCTGCTCGTTCTTATTGATAGCGAAGGCCACAACAATTACCTCAACGGCCAGCAAGCCAGTTACCGGAACACCTTCTCCTGCGTACGCAAGAAGATAGTTTTCCGCCCACAGCTCACCACCAATCGCTCCGTCATTTCCGGCCCGCAGACCGCTATCGTTGTGGGCCCGCCCGGAGAAGAAATCTTCACCGATGAACTGGGTCGCGTGAAGATTCAGTTCCACTGGGACCGCAAAGGCGAGCACAACGACAAAAGCTCCTGCTGGGTCCGCGTCGCTCAATCCGGCGCAAGTGGCGGTTTTGGTAGCATGCAGATCCCACGGGTCGATGACGAAGTTGTCGTGGTCTTCCTTGATGGCAACCCTGATCGGCCTCTGATCATGGGCAGCGTATACAACAGCCAGAATACCCCACCGTGGTCTTTACCAGCCAACAAGACCCAAAGCGGTTTCCTCACGCGCTCCATGAAAGGCCATGGCTCCAATGCCAACTTCTTTCGCTTTGAGGACAAAGCTGGTGCAGAGCAGGTAAGCCTGCACGCCGAGCGTGATCTGGATACTCACGTCGAGGCTAATGAAAGTCATACCGTCGGCGGCGACAGAAAGATCACGGTCGAGGGCAAACACTCAGAAACCATCAAGCTTGAAACAAGCATCGCGGTAGAGGAAGGCTCGTACTTCGTCACCGTAGACAAAGGCGAAGTAAAAATAAAGGCTGCTACCTCTATCACGCTTGAGGTGGGTTCCAGCAAGCTGGTCATGAACAAGGATGGGACCATTACCCTGTCGGGCATCATGGTGAATGTTGAAGGCTCTACAAAAATCAACCTGAACAAATAAGCGACTGACAAGGAGTAGCCGCATGCGGCAACGAACGGATGGACGTACAAGTTTTTATGATCGTCTTTCAGAGAACCGTATTCGTGAAGAAAAGCGTCGGGAAGAAGAGCGTCTGGCGCAGGAAGCCCTTGACGCGATTCCAGTACCTGAACGCTTTCAGACTAATGAGCTGAGCTTCATTCGTCCAGAGGGGTTCAAGGACAAGACGTTTCATGTGTTCACATTGACAGACCTCGGGCCTAGCCCCTTTTCAGTTGTCATAGGGCGGTCGGTAGTCGATCAGGACGCAAACCTGGAGTCCATGGCACAACAGCTGCTCACGGAGCTGGGAAAGACCCTGTCCCACCTGGACTGGCTCGAACCGCTTTTCCCGACTCAGGTAGCTGGAATCGATGCACGTCAGGTTGAATTCAGATGGCGGCAGCAGGGGCAGCCGGTGCACCAGTTGCAACTGATCTTTCTGCACCGGGATGAGCAAGGGCAAACGCTTTTGATGCAGATTACCGGCACCAGCAATAATGTCAGTGCGAAGACGCCGGATGAGCGGGCTGCGTTTTTCTCTGTCGTCGAGACACTTGAACTCAGGTATTCGCCACCGCTGGATGAAGCGGCAGTAAAAGCATGACCTCGGCGGCACGGGTTGGCGATCCTATCGAACATAGCGAAGCGCTGAACGGACTGCTGCTGGGTCTGGCAGTGGGAGCGGCAGCCGTAGTAGTGGCTGCCGCCGCCGGTGTATCGATTGTGGCTTCAGGTGGTTTGGCCGCAGTCGCAGTAGTGGGTGCGGTCGTATCGATCTCGGCAGGAGTCGGCGAGTTGATTGGCAATCTGTCCTACTGCACCAATACAGCTGGCCACATTTCGAAAGGCTCCGGCAACGTCTTTATCAACGGCAGGCCAGCAGCTCGCGCTCACCTCGACACCGCCGAGTGCGACAAGCATGGTCAGGTCCCGCAAGTTATTGCCGAAGGAAGCAGCAGCGTCTACATAAACGGCCAACCCGCAGCCAGGGTTGGAGACCGCACCATATGTGACGGTAAAATAAGCGCTGGTTCGGATAACGTCTACATTGGCGGAGGGACCGAACAAACCGACGACATCAATCCTGAGGTTCCAGGCTGGGTACATGGCGTAGTACTCGGCATCGGATTTGGCAGCGCAGTGGTCCTGACATCCTGGGCGACTGCCATTGTCGGAGTTATCGGCGGTGCTGTGGGTGGCTACGGCGGCGGTGCAATCGGCGGTCGTCGCTATGGCGAAGGCTCGGATGAGCAAAAGGTGATGGCCTTCGGCGGCGCGTTCATCGGCGGCAGCTTGGCCGGCAAGGGTCAGCACTGGTTTGATTCGCGGTATGAGCTTAAGACACAGGGATTGGGGTCGCTGTTTGGGAATCTTAAGCTCACTCATCGGGAGCCAAATGCCGTTTACGTAGGCAAGCTCAGGGGGGAGGCTATCGAATTACCAGGAGTACGGACAGAAGAGATAATTTATACTAAACGCTTGCCTGCTGAATTAAAGTTACTAAGAAACAATTTCGAAGGCAAGGCCAAACCAGAATATCTTAAGATGTTATCCGGAAGCCCTGAAAATATAAAAACCCTAAGAAACTCCGGTATTGATGAGCTAGGGATTTCGCGGATGCAAAATGGGAAACAACCTAGCAAGGAATGGCAGGTTCATCATATCAAACCTCTTGATGATGGTGGAACTAACGCATTTGAGAATTTAACGCTTATAAAAAACGAACCATATCATAAGGCGATCACAAATTACCAACAAGAAGTAACACGCCATTTAAAACCTGGAGAAAGCTTAACAATCGAATGGCCCATGATTGACGTTGACATATACCCTCCACCACGAATATAGGAAAAATGATGAACATACTAGATTCCAAAATATCTCTTATAGTAAAAAAATATGAGAGCCAAGGCTATAAATTCAACTGCGGGGCAGACCAAAATGAAATAGAAGAGTTTACAAAGAGATCCGAAACCGAGCTAAAATTTTCACCTATCGAGGAATATTTAAACATCCTCAAGAAACACAACGGCATGGTAGTAGAGGGTGTTTTTCTATACTCGACAAAACCAATAAAGTACATAGAAAGTGACGGGTACTGCCTTGAATTCATCGAAATGAACTTACTCTCTAGAGAGCTTGAATGGAAAGATCAATTTATTATTTTTGGCGACAGCGATCAAGATGAATATGTCTTGGACTTATCAGCAAATAGGTATCAGGTGAGAGATAAGCAGGCGTTTAGCAATATATATGAAGAGTATGAGACCTTCATTGAGCTTTTCGAGTACATGCTAGACCTGATGATTAGCAGGGTTAGCTGATTAGACATTAAAAACTTCATTTTCTGTGCTAACGAAGCCGTGCGATCGTTACTGCTATTATCTAACCACGAAAAAGTCAAGGATGGAGCAGCATGAGAAATACGGCACAGACAAGATATTTTCGTATGCAAATAACCAATCTGACAACACATGCTTGCTCAATACAAGGCTAAGATTCATTTAAAGACATTACAAACAATTCAGAAATGAGCCTTATAAAAGCATTTAAATACTGGCACTATTCTTATGCGAAAAATAGCCCTTATGGAAAATTTTCATACACTGACAGACGATACAAAACAAATCGAATCTCATGCTGAGAGAATGAGTTTATAAAAGACTGTAAGACCTCACTTCACGATTAAACTATGCCTTTTCTCGGGAGCTAACGTATGGAAAAATCAGAAATTATACATAGCTTAGTCATTGAGCTCCCGAACATTCAGTTTATTTTTCGCTTCGGAGTTACGTTATCAACGCATCGAACATGTCCAGACTGTTGCGTTTCAAGCTGCCAGCGGCGCGGTTGATGATGCAGAAGCGATGGCCGTACAAGACGCTTTTTATGTGTCTGTCGTCGAGAATGAAAGCTATGAACCCGATGAGTATCCTGCGATGTTCGTCGGGCACGCGGCTGCCAATTCAATCGTAACGGCAGTTTCCGATGTTCAGTTCGACGCCGACGACCAGCGCGATCAAGACCTGGACCCTGAAGCATTTGAGCCTGATTATTTAGTCGCCTCCGCGTTCGCGGGTGGGTTGTCCGACGACGGCGACCCGGAATTGCGGCGCGCCTTTTGGAGGTGGTATCTGTCTGTTGCCGTGCCGCAGGTGATCTCTGACTTGCCTTGAAAAGCACGCACCAACCGAGCTGCAACACCCGGTTGCGCGGAGCAATTAACAACCTGATTACGTAGCGGCCTCAACCCGCCCGATCATCACCTTCGCCTCCAGATACCCGCCAGGCTCCTTGCTGATCTGCACGGTTCCGGCACACGGCGCCAGTATCGATGTTTCCATCTTCATCGCTTCCATGATCGCGATGACCTGACCCTTTTCTACCGTCGCTCCGTCCTCAACCGCCCACGCATGCAGATTCCCCGCAACCGGGGTCAGCACTGCGTGCGGGTCCGGGGCGTCGGCAACTGGCTGGCTGGCGTCAGCTGGTGCTGCCGGGTTCAGGCTCATGCCGGCCAGCAGCGCAGCAGGCAGGCCCAGTTCGTGGCGTTTGCCGTCGATTTCGACGAAGGTGCGCAGCACGCCGGGATCGGCAGGTTCTGCGTTGCGCGGTGCGAGGGTGACGTGTTCGGCGAAGTCGGTTTCGATCCAGCGGGTGTGGACGGCGAAGGTATTGGCGGCGGTGAAGTCGTCGTGGGCCATGACGGCTCGATGGAACGGCAGCACGGAGGCCACGCCTTCCACTTTGAACTCGGCCAGGGCGCGGCGGGCGCGGCTGATGGCTTGCTCGCGGGTTGCGCCGGTGACGATCAGTTTGGCGATCATCGAATCGAAGTTCGCTGACACTCTCGAGCCTTCTGTCACCCCGGTATCCAGCCGCACGCCCGGTCCGGACGGTGGCTGAAACACGTCGATGCTGCCCGGTGTCGGCAGGAAGCCGTTGCCTGCATCTTCGGCGTTGATGCGGAATTCGAAGCTATGGCCGCGCGGGACCGGCGTACCGTCGAACGACAGCGGCAGGCCGTCGGCCACGCGCAGTTGTTCGATGACCAGATCCACACCGCTGGTTTCTTCAGTTACCGGGTGTTCGACCTGCAAGCGTGTGTTGACCTCCAGGAATGACAGGGTGCCGTCGCCACTAAGCAGGAATTCCACCGTACCAGCACCGACATAGCCTGCCTCGGCACAAACCGCACGGGCAGAATCGTGAATACGCTGGCGCAGTTCACCATTCAGGTAAGGCGCTGGGGCTTCTTCGATCAGCTTCTGGTTGCGGCGTTGCAGCGAGCAGTCGCGGGTGCCGACGACGATTACGCGGCCGTGGCGGTCGGCGATGATCTGCGCTTCGATATGACGAGGACGGTCCAGAAAGCGTTCGACAAAGCATTCGCCACGGCCAAACGCGGTTACTGCCTCGCGTACGGCAGACTCGTACAGTTCGCTGACTTCATCCAGCTTCCAGGCTACCTTCAAGCCGCGACCGCCGCCGCCAAATGCCGCCTTGATGGCAATCGGCAGGCCGTACTGCTCGGCGAACGCAAGCACTTCAGAGGCATCTTTCACCGGGTTTTCAGTGCCGGCTACCAGCGGCGCACCGACTTTCAAAGCGATGCGCCGGGCCTGCACCTTGTCACCCAATGCGTCGATGGTTGCAGGGTCCGGGCCGATCCAGGTCAGGCCGGCGCCGATCACGGCGCGGGCAAAGTCGGCGCGTTCCGAGAGGAAGCCATACCCCGGGTGAACCGCGTCGGCACCGGCGCGAGCAGCCACTGCCAGCAGTTTTTCGATGTTCAGATAGGTGTCGGTCGGGCGCTCACCTTGCAGCCCATAGGCTTCATCGGCCTGACGCACATGCAGCGCGTCGATATCGGCATCGGCATACACGGCCACCGAGGCAACCCCATAGTCACGGCAGGCGCGGGCAATGCGCACGGCAATTTCGCCACGGTTGGCAATCAGAACCTTTTTCATCTGTTATTGGTCTCGTCTGAAGTGGCGGGGCGCACTGGCTCGAAGGCGCTCAGCGGGTTGAAACGAATGCGGGCATTGACCGGAATCTGCCCGGCCTTGTCCAGGTGATAGGTAGCGACTGCGCCGATGACCGGGTAACCGCCCGTCAACGGGTGGTCCGCCAGAAACAGTACCGGCTGGCCACTGGGCGGTACCTGAATGGCACCGACCGTGGTGCCCTCGCTGGGCAGTTCGCCACTGACGGCGCGCGCAAGCGACTGCTCGCCTGCCAGGCGGATACCGATACGATTGGATTGCGGCGTAACCAGCCAGGTTTGCTGCGCAAGCAACGCCTGCGCCTCGGCAGTGAACCAGTCGCTGCGCGGGCCCATGACCACATCCAGCGTAATGACCTGATCATTGCGCGGCATGTCGAAGGCCGGTTGTTCGCCAGTCGACACCGCTGCGCCGCCGGTTCTGCGCGTGAAGCCCAGCCGGTCACCGGCCACCAGCGCTGCGGGTCCGACCTGGGCCAGCGTGTCAGTGGACAGACTGCCCAGCACCGGCTCGTGGACAAAACCACCGCGAACGGCCAGATAACTGCGCAAGCCTGCGGTGGGCGAACCGATGCTAACCTGATCGCCGCTTTGCAAGGAAAACGGCGCGTAAAGCGGCGGGTGCATGCGTTGGCCATCCGCCGTCAGCACCTCGACAGGCGCCTGAGCACCGGTAACCGCTACCACGGTCTGGCCCTGACAGGTAAACGTCAGGCCACCCATGAGAATTTCCAGACCAGCAGTGCCTGGCTCGTTGCCTACTGCGCGATTGGCCGCACGCAATGCGCCGCGATCCAGCGCACCCGATGCGGAAACACCCTGCCCTGCCCGACCGGGACGACCCAGGTCCTGAAACAGGGTCTGCAGACCCGGCGTAACGATTTGCAGATAGTCTTCGGTGATTGTCGACGCCTGCTGACGAACGGGCGCAGCAATCAACACGCTGGTCACGGGCAGCGGACCGGCATCTTGAAAGCGCACGCGATAGCCGGGCTGAAGCAAGGCTGGCTCGTCGCGGCCCAGGTCCCACATTTTTGCGTGAGTCACGCCGATTATCTGCCAGCCTCCGGGGCTGGCCTGTGGATAAACACCGCTGAAGCCACCGGCCAACGCCACTGCGCCAGCCGGAATGCGCGTGCGCGGCGTGCTGCGCCGCGGCACCACAAACCCGGCACCGCCGCTGAGGTAGGCAAAACCTGGCGCAAAGCCGCAGAAGGCAACGTTGTAGTCGCTGCCGGTGTGGCGTTTGATAACTTCGTCAACGCTGATGTCCAGCTCGCGGGCCACATCAGCCAGGTCTTCACCGTTGTAATGCACGGGTATTTCAATCAGCTTGCCGGGCTCGCGAGCGCTGCCGCGAATGTCACGTGAGGCAATCTGCGTCGCCAGCGCTTCGAAACCGATGGCAGACGGACGAAAATGCACCAGCAACGTCCGGGCCGCCGGAACGATTTCCTCCACGCCTGCGATGGGCATCTGCTGTAACGATTCGAACAGGGCCAGAGTCTCGTCCAGGTTCGACAGTTCAACCAGGAGCGCGTCCAGGTTGGCCGGGTAGAAACGCATGAGCCTCTCCTATACGTGGTAGTAGCTGTCCGGAATATCGGTAATGAACATGTGCCCCGGCGCGTGGGAAATCGCAAACGGCACACGGGACGCCATGACCACCGCCTGCGGGGTCACGCCGCAGGCCCAGAACACCGGAATCTCGCCGGGCTTGATGCTCACGGCATCGCCGAAGTCCGGACGTGCCAAATCCTTGATGCCGAGCAGTTCGGGCTCGCCTACATGCACCGGCGCGCCATGCACGCCGGGGTAGCGCCCGGTGATCCGCGCTGCCTCGGCAACCCGGTCGGCAGCGATGGGTCGCATAGACACCACCATGTTTCCCTGCAAGCGCCCGGCAGGTCGACAGACACGATTGCTGCGGTACATCGGTACGTTGCAGCCTTCGCTGATGTGGCGCACATCGATCCCGGCGTTCATCAGGTCGGTCTCGAAGGTGAAGCTGCAACCGATCAGAAAACTGACCAGATCGCCGTGCTGCGCCCAGATTTCGCTGGCGTCGCTGACTTCTTCAGCCAGTTGCCCATCACGCCAGACCCGATACAACGGCAGGTCGGTGCGCAGGTCGGCCTGTTCGGCCAGTAGCGTGGTGTAGCTGCCAGGCTCGGTCACATCCAGCACCGGGCAGGCTTGCGGATTGCGCTGGGCGAACAGCAGAAAGTCATAAGCCCAGTCGCGCGGCAGCGTGATCATGTTGCACTGGGTCAGACCGGGGGCCTGACCCGCGGTCGGCGAAACAAACCCTTGTCGATAGCGGGTACGTGCCTCGATAGCCGCCTGACGGACGTGTTGCAAGGTGTTGTTCATGGTCAGCCCCGATTGAATGCGCGGACGGTAACGCCTGCGTCGTGCAAACGGTCTTTCAGGATGCGGGCGATGTTCACCGCGCCAGGGCTGTCGCCGTGTACGCAGATAGAATCGGCTTGCAGGCTGATTTCGCGGCCGTCTTCAGCCTCGATAACCCCGTCGCGCACCAGACGCAGCATGCGCTCGGCGATCAGTTCGGCATCGTGCAGCACGGCACCGGGTCGCGAACGGGAAACCAGCGTGCCTTCGGCGGTGTAGGCGCGGTCGGCGAACGCTTCGGCAACGCACGCCAGTCCGGCTTCCCGCGCCCAGCCGAGCAGAGGCGAATTGGCCAGACACACCAGCTTCAGCGCAGGGTCGATGCGCAGCAGCGCCTGAATGACCGCCGCTGCCTGGCGCTGATCGCCAGCGATGGTGTTGTACAGCGCGCCGTGAGGTTTGACGTATGTCACGCTGGTACCGGCGCTGCGCGCCAGCCCCTGAAGCGCGCCGATCTGATAAATGACGTCGGCCGTCAGCTGGTCGCTCGGGATGTCCATATTGCGACGGCCAAACCCGACGAGGTCCGGGTAGGCCACATGCGCACCGATGGCCACGCCACGGGCCGCAGCGGCCTCGAGGGTACGCAGGATGCCGGTCGGATCGCCAGCATGAAAACCGCAGGCCACGTTGGCACTGCTGACCACATCGAGAATCGCCTCGTCATCGCCCATACTCCAGGCGCCAAAGCTTTCACCAAGGTCACTGTTGAGGTCTATCGCAGGCATTTCTTGTTCTCCGAAATCAGGCTGCATTGATAAAGGCAAAGATGGCTCCCGCCGATTTGAACGCCATGTACCACGACAACAGGCAGGTCAGCACACCCAGCACCAGCAGCCAGCGAGGGTAGTGGTAGCCGTCCATCAGGTCGGACCGACGCCAGCCGACGTACATGAAAATGCTCAGACCCAGAGGCAGAATCAGGCCGTTGAAGCCACCGGCAAATACCAGCAGCGCGGCCGGTGGTTTGCCCCACATTACGTATACGACCACGGTAATCAGAATAAAGCCGACAGTGGCAAGGTTGCGCGCTCGCTCGGTGATACGTTTGGAAAACACCGTGATGAACGACATGGAAGTATAGGAGGCACCGATTACGCTGCTGATACCGGCAGCCCAGAGCACCAGACCGAACATCATCAGGCCGAAGTTGCCGGCCGCAGCACCGAACGCCTGGGCTGCAGGGTTCGCGCCCTGGCCGGACACATCAATGACGACGCCACTGGCAACCACACCCAGAATCGCCAGAAACAATACGTAACGGGCGATGCCGGTGACCAGAATACCGGTCAGTGCGGCCTTGGATACCACGTCGATGTTTTCCACCCCGACCGTACCGCGATCCAGCAAACGGTGAGCCCCCGCGTAAGTGATATAGCCGCCGACCGTGCCGCCGACGATGGTGGTGATGGCGGCGAAATCGACCATGTCCGGCAATACCGTCTGACGCAGCGCCTCGCCCAGCGGCGGGTGCGAGGCGAAGGCGGCGAACAGGATCAGGCAGACTTTCAAGGTGCCCAGCACCATCATGATGCGGTCCATCGCAATACCCGCACGGTGCGACGAGAAGATCGCAATGGCGATCAGCGCGCTCAAGGCGCCACCCCATTTGGGATCAAGGCCGATCAAGGCATTCAACCCCAGCCCTGCACCGGCAATGTTGCCCAGACTGAATACCAGCCCGCCGAAAATGACCAGCACCGCCAGCAGGTAACCGCTGCCGGGGATCGCCGCGTTGGCCAGGTCCGATGCGCGCATTCTGGTCAGCGTGACAATGCGCCAGACATTCAACTGCACCACGAAGTCGATCAGGATCGACGCCAGAATGCCAAAGGCAAACGCCGCCCCCAGGGTCGCGGTGAAGGTGGCTGTCTGGGTCAGAAAGCCTGGGCCGATGGCAGAGGTCGCCATCATGAAGATCGCGGCGATCAATGAGGCGCGACGCGCCTTGGTGAACTCATTGGCAGTCTGTGTCACGGCGGCATTCCTGAGATGAGAGGTAACCTGCCAGAGCAATGAGCATGCCAGAGGGCATTAAACAGCGCCAAGTTGTAGATACATAAAGATAATATTGTTGAACAATCCATATGTTATGGATCAACAATACGCACCATATTGTTACGCTTGAACTCAAGTGTGCTACCTGATGAAGCATCGGATGGCCTTCGTCCTTGCCAGCCAATGAGCTGTCGTGGAATATCGACTCGGCTTTTCTTTCTCCGGACCCTTTATGAACGACGCTGCTTCTCTCCTCCCTCGTACGCTTGGAGAATCCATCACCACAGAGCTTCGCAGAATGCTGGTCGAGGGTGAGCTGGTTCCCGGTCAACGCCTTTCGGAAGCGGCGCTGGCCGAAAGCCTGCAGATTTCCCGCAATACCTTGAGAGAAGCCTTCAGAATTCTGACCCGCGAGGGTTTGCTCACTCATGAACCCAACCGCGGAGTGACCGTGGCCAAGCCTGACATGGCCTCGATCATCGATATTTATCGCATCCGGCGCTTCATCGAATGCAGGGCGATTGCCCAGGCGTATCCGCAGCATCCTGGCGTGCAGAATATGCGCAATGCGGTCGAGGCAGGCGTGCGCGCCCGTCAAGCCAATGACTGGATTGCCGTGGGCACCGCCAACATGAAGTTTCACAAGGCCATCGTCGAACTGTCCGACAGCCCGCGACTGGTAGCGTTTTATGCGCAGATCTCGGCAGAATTGCGTCTGGCTTTCGGGCTGCTCAACAATCCGGAATTGCTCCACTCGCCCTACCTGGACATGAATGCTGCCGTGCTCGGCTGCCTCGACGCTGGCAAGACCGATGAAGCGACCCATATGCTTGAAGAATATCTGGTGCAATCAGAGCGCACGATCCTGGCCGCCTTCGAGCGAAGCCGGGCCCGGTAGTCCGGGCGTCTACCTGATCGCCAGAACTACCACCCAGGGACCCGGTCTACGGGTTCTGACCGTTGCAACACGCCCGACGAGCCAGGCAGGCCGCCGCTTCGTTGAAAGCCTGAAATTCCCCTCTGGAGGCGCTACGTTTTGAAAGCACTCGACGAACTCATTTTCGACAACCGCTTTGCCCGTCTGGGCGATGCGTTCTCCACCTCCGTGCTGCCTGAGCCCATCGAAACGCCGCGGCTTGTGGTTGCAAGCCAGTCAGCGCTGGCGCTGCTGGATTTGGCCCCTGAACAAGCCGATCTGCCGCTGTTCGCGGAGATATTCAGCGGCCACAAGCTGTGGTCCGAAGCCGAGCCGCGAGCTATGGTTTATTCCGGCCATCAGTTTGGCTCCTACAACCCGCGCCTGGGTGACGGCCGCGGGCTGTTGCTGGGCGAGGTGTATAACGACGCAGGCGAGCACTGGGACCTGCACCTCAAGGGCGCGGGCCGCACGCCGTACTCGCGGATGGGTGACGGGCGCGCCGTGCTGCGTTCGTCGATCCGTGAGTTTCTGGCTTCCGAAGCATTGCACGCTTTGGGTATCCCCAGCAGCCGTGCCGGTTGCGTAGTCAGCTCCAGCACGCCGGTATGGCGCGAGACCCAGGAACACGCCGCGATGGTGCTGCGTCTGGCGCAGAGCCATGTGCGCTTCGGCAGTCTTGAATACTTCTTCTACACCAAACAGCCAGAGCAGTTGAAGACGCTGGCCGAACATGTGCTGACCATGCATTACCCGCATTGTCAGGAGCAGCCAGAGCCGTATCTGGCGATGTTCCGCGAAATCGTCGAGCGTAACGCCGAGCTGATTGCCAAGTGGCAGGCCTACGGTTTCTGCCACGGCGTGATGAACACCGACAACATGTCGATTCTGGGTATTACCTTCGATTTCGGGCCGTTTGCGTTTCTGGATGATTTCGACGAGCACTTCATCTGTAACCACTCCGATCACGAGGGCCGCTACTCCTTCAGCAATCAGGTACCTATCGCACAATGGAACCTGAGCGCACTGGCACAGGCGCTAACGCCTTTCATCAGCGTGGAAGCGTTACGCGAGACTATCGGCTTGTTCCTGCCGCTTTATCAAGCGCACTACCTGGACCTGATGCGTCGTCGCCTGGGCCTGACCATTGCCCAAGAGCAGGACGAACAACTGGTCAGCCAATTGTTGAAGCTGATGCAGAACAGTGGCGTGGACTACACCCTGTTTTTCCGCCGCCTGGGCGATCAGCCCGCCGCAGAAGCGCTGCGCACATTGCGCGACGACTTCGTCGACATAAAGGGCTTCGATGGCTGGGCAGAAGCGTATTTGGCGCGTATTGCCGGGGAGCACAACGGCACCGAGCAGGAGCGTCAAACCCGCATGCACGCGGTCAATCCGCTGTACATCCTGCGTAACTACCTGGCCCAGAACGCTATCGCCGCAGCGGAAAAAGGTGACTATGCAGAAGTCCGCCGCCTGTATCAGGTGCTCTGCACGCCCTTCACCGAACAACCCGACATGCAAGGCTACGCCCAGCGACCACCGGACTGGGGCAAGCATCTGGAGATCAGTTGTTCGTCGTGAGGCGTTTGCCCCCTATAGTGCCCATGCTCAGCGTGGGCGATAACCTGACTATCGTGCGACGCTCCGCGTCGCATGCCGTTCTGGACGCTCTGCGTCCTCTTTATCTATGACAGCCCTGCATCCACCAGCCACAGCTCCAGCCCTTCCAGGTCGGGGATGCGCGCCACGGTTTCGCCGATCTGTACGGCAGCCAGCTCCAGCTCGGCCAGTGGGACGTCGACGTAGCTCAACTGGCTGTCGACTTTGCACGAGCGCGGAATGCCTTGGGTGAGTAACGCAATGAACCTGACGTCGTTGCGCCCGCCCAGTGCATTGAGCACTACAATCCGTGCCCGGCCACCCACGCGGGTGCGGCCTCCGCAGGCGGCCTCGAAGCTGAGCAGCGGCAAGGTCAGCTCGCGCCATCTGATCGGTCCCAGATACCACTCGGGAGCGCCCGGCTCTGCGCTGCAGTCCTGATAGTCGATCAACTCGGCGACCGCGACGTTGGGCAGCAGCAAATGCCGGTCACTCAACGGCAACAGCAGGCCGGTAAGGCTGGTCAGGCGACTGGTCTGGAACGTACCTTCAGACATGGACCTGACTCCAGTAAGCAATACTCTCCAGCAACACGGTTTCCTGATAAGGCTTGCTCAGATACTCGTTGACGCCCACCGCCATGGCCCGATCACGGTGCTTCTGGCCCGAGCGGGAAGTGATCATGATGATGGGCAGTTCCTTGAGCTGTTCGTCCTGGCGGATCTGGCTGGCCACTTCAAAGCCGTCCATGCGCGGCATTTCGATATCCAGCAGCATGATGTCAGGCGTGTGCTCCTGCAACAGGGTCATGGCGTCAATCCCGTCCTTGGCGGTCAGCACATGCATGCCGTGGCGCTCAAGCAACCGGCTGGTAACTTTGCGCACCGTGACCGAATCGTCCACCACCATCACCAGCAACGGCCTGGCGTGCTCGGCTTCGTGGTAGGCAGGCGCCAACCCTCTGAAAGGCAAGCCCTGCAAGGTACGAATCTGCGCCATCAGATCGAGAATCAGCACCACCCGGCCGTCACCCAGAATGGTCGCACCGGAGATACCCTGCACTCTGGAGAACTGCGCGCCAAGGCTCTTGACCACAATTTCGCGTGAACCGGCCAACGCATCGACCTGCACCGCCACCCACTGATCCTGCAAATGCACCAGCAATACCGGCAGCGGCTGCAATTGCCCGGCCAGCCTGGGCGGACTGCTGCCCAGCAACTCGCCCAGATAACGCAGTTCGTAACTGCGTCCGCCGTATTGATAACGCTGCGGGCTGGTCTGGTAATAGCCATCCAGCTCGTTGGCCATGACGCGCACGATGCCATCGACGGTATTGAGCGGCACTGCATATTGCTCTTCGCCGCAGGTAACCATCAGCGCACGGTTGACCGACACCGAAATAGGCAGGCGAATACGGAAGCGCGTGCCCTTGCCAGGCACCGAGTCGATGACCATCGAGCCGCCCAGTTGTTTGACCTCGGCATGCACCACATCCATGCCGACGCCACGTCCGGAAATCTGGGTGATGATCTCGCTGGTGGAAAACCCCGCCTGCAGAATGAACGGCAAAACCTCATGGTCGGACAGATCGGCATCCGGATGGATCATGCCGCGTTTGATGGCCTTGCGGCGCACGGCTGCCAGGTCGACGCCCGAGCCGTCATCGCTCAACTCGATCACCATATCGCCGCCTTCATACATCAGTTCAAGGCTGATATGGCCCTGCTCCGGCTTACCGGCAGCGATGCGTTTCTCGGTGCTTTCCAGGCCATGATCAACAGCGTTGCGCAGCATATGTTCCAGCGGCGCGACCATCCTTTCCAGCACATTGCGGTCCATTTCACCGTCGGCATTACCGACCTCGAACTGGACCTTCTTGTGCAGTTCCGAGGCAACCTGACGCACCACGCGACGCAAACGCGGCACCAGGCGCTCGAACGGCACCATGCGCGTACGCATCAGGCCTTCCTGCAACTGGGTGTTGACCCTGGCCTGTTGTGACAGCAGCGTTTCAGCATCGCGGGCCCGCGCGCCGAGGGTTTCCTTGAGGTCCATCAGGTCGGAGGCAGACTCGAAAAGCGCACGCGACAACTGTTGCAACTGCGAATGACGGTCCATTTCCAGCGGGTCGAATTCCTCATAACCCAGCCGCTCGGCCTGAACCTGTTCACGACTGAGAATGCGGCCCTGGGTTTCTATATCCAGGCGACGCAATTGATCGCGCATCCGCTCGATAGTGGTTTCAACTTCCAGCAGCGCGACCTGTGAATCAAGAATCTGCTGTTCGATCCGCCCGCGGAAAATGGACGTTTCACCGGCCAGGTTGACCAGGTCTTCCAGTTGCTCGGCGGGCACCTTGACCATTTCCGGCCCACTGCGCTCGACCTCGCCGTCAGCAGCGGGCGCGACGGCCACCACGGACTCAGAAGCGACTTCAAAGGCTTGCGCAACCACCGGCTCGCCCACCGGTTGATCGCTGGCCAGTCTGCGGATGCTTTCAATCAGCAGCGAGGCATCAGGCAGCGGCTTTTCGTTACGCACTGCGTCGAGCATGTCAGCCAGCACATCGTGACCACTTTGCAACAAGCTAATCATCAATGGCACAGGTTGCAGGTTGCCGGCAGAAAGCCCTTCGTAAAGCGTTTCCAGCTCGTGGGCCAGGTCGCCTATCGGGGCGATTTCGACCATCCGCGCACCGCCCTTGAGGGTGTGCAGGTCGCGCAGCAGGTTTTCGACTTCCAGCAGGTTGTGCGGATCAGCCTGCCAGCGGGCCAGCGCAGCGCCCGAGCTTTCGATGATATCGAAACCCTCCTCAAGGAAGACTTCATGCAGCTCGGTGTCATGCTCGGGAAGATCTTCGCTGGCCGCTGGCGACGCCTGCACATCAGACCCCGAGCTCTCGAGCGTGCGGCAGCGGCCCAGCGCTTCGATCAAGGCCGAGGGATCACTGAGCGCTTCCTGCCGATACAACTGCTCCAGCAGAATCGCCAGATGGTCGTGACTCTCGTGCAGCAGTTCGGCCAGCGCTGGCGAATGGTTGAAGCGCCGGTCGATCAAGCCTTCGTAGAGGTTTTCCAGTTCGTGGGCAAGGTCGCCCACCTCGGCCACCTCAGCCATCCGCGCGCCGCCCTTGAGCGTGTGCAGGTCACGCTGCAGTGAGGCCAGCGGCGCGGAGTTTTCCGGATCAGCCAGCCAGCGCTGTAAGGCCTGACCGGCGCTGTCGAGGATATCGACGGCCTCTTCCAGAAATATCTCGACGATCTCGTCGTCCGGGCCGGCAGTTTCAGTGTGCTCGGCCTCACTGGCCAATTGCTCGGTGGCCGCGTTGAGTTCGGTAACGCTCAGGGTCCGGTGACCATCGCTCTTGACCAGACCGGTCGCCGAAGGGTCCAGCGCCTGATCCAGCAACTGGTTCAAGGCACGCACGCATTCGGGACGCGGTTCGACATCCTGACCGGCAGCCACCTGATCAAGCATATTGATCAACGCTTCGTGGGCGTTCTCTGCCGCATCGAAAAAGCGTTCGCTGACCGCCAGGCTGCTTTCCTCGACCGCTCCGTAAAGGTCGAGCAAGGCTTCGCAGAGTTCATCGACCTGCGGCAGATCGGCCAGATGCGCGCCATGCCCCAGCGTGGTCAGTTCATCGAGCAACGCGCTCAGCTCCTGACGTTCGCCGGGGTGCTGACGCCAACGCCGCAACAGGTTTTCCGCATCCAGGACGATGTCCATGCCTTCGGCCAGAAAGCCGGCAAGCAGCGTGGGATTGCGCTTGATCCGCAGGCCACTGTCCGACTCGCGCAGCACCACGGTGAGGCGCTCGTTGAGCAGCGCCAGAGCCGCTTCGATCAGCTCCGCAGCACCCGCAATGGTTGCCAGCGGGGTTGTGTCGAGTTGCTTGAGCCCGCTGTGCAACAACGGTTCTGCGCTGCGCAGCAGGGCGAGTTCGGGCGCGCCGATGTCGATAAGGTTGGCTTTGTATTCACGCACCAACTGGTCGAGCGGGCTGGCCAGTTCGGCAATCGGCAACACGCCGGCCATGTGTGCGCTGCCTTTGAGGGTGTGCAGCGCACGCAGCACTGCGTCGCTGATCGAAGGCGATGCCGATTGTTCCGCGTTGTCGAGGAAGCGACCCAGGGTATTCAGATGCCCGAGCGCTTCCTGACGGAAAATTTCCAGCAATTGTGGATCAAGCGCGTCGCCTGGCCCTGGGGCTGCGGGCAGTACCGGCAGCTCAAGTCCATTGGCCAGCGCATGGGCACGGGCCGCCAGCAGGTCGACATCGTTACGCTGGCGCTGCGCATCCTCGGCGAAATCGCGAATCACCGACGGCAGCAGCGTCAGCACTTCGCTCATCAATTGCTGAACTTCAAGGCCCGGCAGCACATCGCCTTCCAGCACCCGGTTGAGCAGGTTCTCCACCGACCAGGCCAGTTCACTGAGGATCAGCGCACGCACCATCCGGCCGCTGCCCTTGAGCGTATGAAACGCTCGGCGCACTTCGGTCAGTGCGGTGCTGTCCCAATGACCGCCACTGCCCAGCGAGGCAAACCAGCGCGGCAGATACTCGCGCAGTGCATCGAGGACCTCGTCTGCCTCTTCCAGAAAGACTTCGCGCAACTCTTCGTCCACTGCCTCTTCATCTGCCGAGGGCGGCAACAGGCTGGTGGGTACATTGCGGGCAGGCGGATTGACTGCTGAAACCGGACTGGCGAGGACCTGGGCAATGGTTTGCGCAGGGCTGACCAGCGCCTTGCGATCGTCCAGTTCCAGCAACTCGTCCTGCGTAATGATTTCTTCCAGCAACGGCACTTCAAGGGTGTCCGCGGCGGGCGTATAGCCCAGCCGCGCCAGGCTTTGCTGGGCCATGTCGAGCACTTGGTCACCCGGCGCCTGATGGTCTTCGAGCATGCGCTCCAGGTAATACTCGATGCCGGTGATGGTGTCGGCCAGGCAATCGAGCTGAACCCAGGTGGGACGGGTTTCGTCCACCAGCAGGTGTTCCTGAATGTATTCGTTGCAGGCGGCCAGCAGGCTGGCAGCACGGGCCAGCGGGATCATCGCCAGCGCACCGCGAACCTGCACGATCAGCGCGCAAAGCGGGTCGAGCCGCTGGCGGTCCCACTCGCCGTCGATGTAATCGAGGATCACGTCCTTGGCCTGCTGCAATACCGTGCGGGCCTCGCGAATCACCAGCTGATGAATCTGCGTCAGATCAGTGGTCGGCAGGCGGCTTTCTTCGCGGCTGGTCTGTTCGTTGCTCCCGGCCATGCCCGCAAGGGTAGATTCGACATAGAGCAAGGCACCTGCAACATCCATCAGCGCGCCGTCACTGGGCTCGCGCTGCCCCTGCGCCAGGCCGAGGACGACAGAAAGCTGATCGATGATCACCTTTCGCGGCTGGCCGAAGCCAAGCACCGCCAGGGTATCGGCGATCTGCCGCAACGGCGGCAGCAAGGCGTTGAGCTCACTGACATGCTGGCGGTCACCACGCACGAACACATCGAGCCGTTCCTTGACCCGGACCAGCCCCTCGCACAAGGCTACGATTACCGAGCGCATGGCATCGCGGTCCGGCCCGGCCATACGTGCGCGTTCTTCGTTGACCACATCGTTGCCGGGCAAGGCATCGGCCAGCGCGTACTGGTCTTTGAGATCGAGCATCTTCGGTGCCAGGCTGTCGGACTTGGCGATGTAGAACAGCAGGCTTTTCAGCAGCTCTTCGGGGGCAGGCTGATTGATGCCAGTCACGCCCTGCTCGGCTAGCCGTTTGAGTTCCTTGTCGGCATCTTTCAACAGGCTGCGCAGGGCCGGGCTGTTGGTGAAGTTGCCGTTGAGCATGGTTTCGACCAGCGCCGAGGCGATTCGCCAGAGCGGCCCGAGCGGCGCGTCCTCACACAACTGCTCCAGCCGGGCAAACACCTTGGCCATGTAACCGAGCTGGGTCTGAACGCCCTGTTCGCGCATCAGTCCCGCCAGCGCCGCCTGCAAGGTCTGACGCAGCTTGCGCAGCAGGTTGGGTAATTCCGGGGTATTGCGCCGCGCCAGCTCCTGTTCATCGAGCGGCGGCACGATGACCAGTTGCGGGGCGAACAAGCTGGTTTCCGAGAGCAGACTTTCGCCCCGCGCACTGCGCAGGTCATTGAGCAACGGCAACACCACCAACGGCAGGTCGCGGCGCGCGGAGTGGATACGCTCCAGATAAACCGGCAACTGACTCATGGCCTGAATCAGCAGTTGCTCGGACTCCACCGGATGGCTGACACGGTTCTGCTGGACCGCCAGCGCCAGTTGCTCGATTTCCTCGGCCAGCAACGCCGCGCCGTAAAACTCGATCATCTGCAGGCTGCCGTGAACCTGATGCACCAGGTTCAGACACTCGGCCATCGCCGCGCTGTTGGCCGGGTCTTCGATGAAGGCATCCAGCTGGTTGCGGGCCTGGCGCAGCGTTTCGGCGATTTCGCCCTTAAGCCATTCAAGGGCCACGTAATCGTGACGATCAGCCATGACGAGTACCGCCTGTTACCCAATCAAGGTTGTTCATTGGTTGTACATCATCCGGCTTTCTTCGATGACGGCAGGGCAAAACCCGATACCGAACGACGCATTTCGCTGGCCATTTTTGCCAGATTGCCGATGCTTTCGGCCGTGGCCGAGGTGCCCGAGGTGGTCTGCGAGGTGGTCTGCTGAATGACGGTCATGATCTGTGAAATCTGTCCGGCCGACTCGGCCTGCTGGTGAGCGGCATCGGTGATACTTTCGATCAGTTCGGCCAGCACTCGGGAAACCCCTTCGATTTCCCCCAGCGCTACCCCGGCGTCCTGCGCCAGTCGTGCGCCGCGCACCACTTCGCTGGTGGTCTGCTCCATGGAGATGACCGCCTCGTTGGTGTCGTTCTGAATGGCCCGCACCAGCGTTTCGATCTGCTTGGTGGCAGACGACGAGCGCTCGGCCAGCCGTTGTACTTCGTCAGCCACCACGGCAAAGCCGCGTCCGGCGTCACCGGCCATAGAAGCCTGAATGGCCGCGTTGAGGGCCAGAATATTGGTCTGATCGGCAATGTCGTCGATCAGGCTGACAATATCGCCGATCTCCTGAGAAGACTCACCCAGACGTTTGATGCGCTTGGAAGTATCCTGAATCTGTTCGCGAATGTTATCCATGCCGTGGATGGTGTTGTGTACGACCTCGTTGCCCTTGTTGGCAATCGCTACAGAGCGCTCTGCCACCGCCGAGGACTCCGATGCATTGGTCGACACCTGATCGATGGACGCTGCCATGTCGTTGATTGCCGTCGAAGCAGCGCTGATCTGCAGCGCCTGATGCTCCGAGGCAGCAGACAATTGCATGGCCGTGGCCTGCGTTTCGGTAACGGCAGCAGCAACCTGTTCGGCCGTCAGGTTGATGGTCACCACCAGTTCGCGCAACTGGTCGATGGAGTAATTGATGGAATCGGCAATCGCGCCGGTGAAATCTTCGGTCACCGAGGCCGTCACCGTCAGATCACCGTCAGCGAGGTTTTCGATCTCGTCCAGCAAACGCATGATCGCCGTCTGGTTACGCTCGCTCTTCTGCGCGGTTTCGCGCAACTGACGGTTGGTTTCGCGGACCATGACCAGACCGATAAGGATGATCGACATCAGCGCCAGCAAACCCAGCACATAACCACCGACGGTATTCACAGTACGGCGCTTGGCCATGTTTTCCAGGCTGTTGGTGAGTACCGAGGTTTCATCCAGCAGGGTCTGTGAGGTGTTGAAAATGTTGCCGGACGCCTCACGCACCTGATACAGCTCGGGCGAGGTTTCAAGAATCTCGTCCACCGAGCCGGACACGAACTCGAACAGCTCGGCAATTTCCGCCAGCCGTGCACGGGCATCGCGGTCTTCGACCTGGGAGATTCGTAGCGTGGCGTTGCCCTCCAGCATGCCGTTGAGCACACGACCAAACTGGCTGGCATCGCGGCCAAACGCATCGGCGGCCTGCACCGCTGTTTCGTCACCGGCCAGCACGGTATTGACCGAGCCGAGGATCCGCTCTGCGAGCAGCGCCTGACGCTGCGCAACCACCACCTGCGCAGCCGGCGCACGGCTTTGCAGAAGGCTTTCAACGACTTTTTCGTATTCGGCCTGCAATTGCGGGATGGTTTCGGCCAGTGTCGCAGCCACCTGATGCAGCGACAAAACCGTCTGTTCGCTGGCCAGAATCACATCGGTACTTTTGCGCAGCCCTTCCCAGTCGCGCTGAACGGTGCGCAATTCGTCGCGTATCAGATCAGGCGCCGCAGGCAGCCCGGTGGCCGGGTCGCCTTTTCTCAGGTAGCCCCAGCGCACGTCGAAATCGTTGCGCGCATCGGCCAGCAGCTTGAACGCCTGGGTTTTACCGGCGGCCGCTTCGGTGGCGTTTTTCGCGATGCGCTGGGATAACACGCGCAGCTCACCAGCATGCCCGATGTACTGTTTGTCGTAGTTCGATTGGGTGTTGAGGTAGGCGAAGTTGGCGAACAGCAACATGATGAAAACGATGAGCGCGACAAATAGCAGAATAATCTGCGTCCGGCTGCGCGCGCCTTCCCTTGATCTGCCTGTATTACTCATTAATCAGGCCCCCGCCTGGATCAATTGTGAAACAAAACAAACCAGAGCCTAAGATGCCAGGTCCATGAAATCTGCAGACTGTACCAGCGCCCACGGACTGAATATCTGCCACGCCTGCTCGCGAATGAACTGCCCGCGCAAGAACGGCGCGATACCTTGATCGATGTCTTGTGATGTCTGGGGTATGAGGCTCAACTGACTGAAACGTTGCATGCCGAACACCTCATCGACCAGCAGACCGGCGAACACATCGTTGTGCTCGACAACCAGCACCCGGCGCTGTTTGCGCGCGGGGGTCAGTTCATGACCGAAAAACCCGCATAAATCCATGAGCGGCAACAGCCGGCCGCGCAGATTGGCGATACCCGCCACCCAGAACTTCACGCCCGGCATCACCGCATGATGAGGCTCGTGAAGGATTTCGGCGATTTCGCCGATAGGCGCTACGAAACGCTGCTCACCCATCCGGAAACCGATGCCGACCCAATCCTGCTGATGAGCTTCCTGCAGCGGCAGGCCCGCCGCCAGCGAACGACAGCGTCGATCCATATCAAGAAGCAGTTCAAAGGCGGTACGAGGCTCGGCCATGGCGATTCCGGCAATCAGCCGGCCAGCACCGCATTCAGGGTTTTCATCAGGGTTTCTTCATCCACCGGTTTGGTCAGGTAATCCCGCGCGCCCTGGCGTTTGCCCCAGACCTTGTCGGTCTCCTGATCCTTGGTGGTGATCATGATCACCGGGATCATGCTGGTGTCGGCATCCTTGGTCAGCTGACGCGTAGCCTGAAAGCCGTTGAGCCCGGGCATGACGATGTCCATCAGCACTGCGTCGGGTTTTTCCTGACGGGCCAGAGCCACGCCATCAGCGCCATTTTCGGCCTTGAGCACTTCATGACCGTGCTTTTCCAGCATACCGGTGAGTTTGTACATTTCAGTCGGCGAATCATCGACGATCAATATTCGAGCCATGGGTGTTCCCCGTCAGATTACGAGCGCGCCATATCGAGCGCGGGCGTCATGATATGTGTTGTTCTGCTGCAACGAAGCCCGGCACATGAGCCTTGATCGCGCTGAGCAGTTCTTCCTTGCTGAAAGGCTTTGTCAAAAACTGATCGGAACCGACAATCCGCCCCTTGGCCTTGTCGAACAGGCCGTCCTTGGAGGACAGCATGATGACTGGCGTGGACTTGAATGCGCGGTTGTTCTTGATCAGCGCGCACGTCTGATAACCGTCCAGACGCGGCATCATGATATCTACGAATATGATTCGTGGGTGGTTATCGGCAATCTTGGCCAGCGCGTCGAAACCGTCTATCGCAGTGATGACTTCACAACCTGCGTTTTTAAGCAGCGTTTCGGCGGTGCGGCGAATGGTCTTCGAGTCATCGATGACCATGACTTTCAAGGCGGAGGCGTGTTGTTCCATAGCTGCTCTTCCATCGCCGCAGCGAATTTTTGCGCATTCTGCGAGGCACTGGGAGCCTGACGGTATCGCTTCATTGATCCACAAGGATCGAAAACTGGATACCGAGCCTTTTTAGCATACTCTCCAGACTCAATCCATAAAGCGCACCGTGGCGGGCCTGCCCCTTGACCGGGAGCAAACGGAACGCCACCCTGATGCCAATTTTACGGCCGTTGCGGCCCTTACCGATCAGAGGATATTGCCCATGAGCGTTCGCCTAGGGATTGTCATGGACCCCATTGAGCACATTTCCTATAAAAAGGACAGCTCGCTGGCCATGCTCCTTGCCGCACAGGAACGCGGCTGGTCGCTGTTCTACATGGAACAGAAAGACCTGTATCAGGACGCTGGCCAGGCCCGCGCGCGCATGAAGCCGCTCAAGGTGTTTGCCGACCCGGCCAAATGGTTCGAGTTCGAAGCCGAAGTCGACGCAGGTCTCGACGACCTGGACGTGATCCTGATGCGCAAGGACCCGCCGTTCGACATGGAATTCGTCTACGCCACCTACCTGCTGGAGCAGGCCGAGCGCGCAGGCGTGCTGGTCGTCAACAAGCCGCAGAGCCTGCGTGACTGCAATGAGAAGTTGTTCGCCACGCTGTTCCCCCAATGCACGCCGCCGACCCTGGTCAGCCGCCGCGCCGACATCATTCGCGAATTTGCCGAAAAACATGGCGACGTCATCCTCAAGCCGCTGGACGGCATGGGCGGCGCGTCGATCTTCCGCCATCGGGCGGGCGATCCGAACCTGTCAGTAATCCTCGAAACCCTGACCGCTCACGGCACGCAGCAAATCATGGCACAGGGCTACCTGCCCGCCATCAAGGACGGCGACAAGCGCATTCTGATGGTCGATGGCGAACCGGTCCCGTATTGCCTGGCGCGCATCCCTGCCGCCGGTGAAACACGTGGCAACCTGGCCGCAGGCGGGCGTGGCGAAGCCCGTCCGCTAAGCGACAAGGACCGCTGGATAGCCGAACAGATCGGCCCCACCCTGCGCGAAAAAGGCCTGTTGTTCGTCGGCCTCGACGTGATCGGTGAGCACCTGACCGAAATCAACGTCACCAGCCCGACCTGCATCCGCGAAATCGACAACGCCTTCGGCACCAACATTGGTGGGCTACTGATGGACGCGATCGAGAAGAAGTTGCAGGCGCGCAAGGGCTGATCAACGGCTGACGTCGCTGGCCACGGATCAACCGTGTGCCACGGCGTCCCTTCGTCTGATCCGCAACGGAGCTTCGCCGTACATTGCGTTATCATGCGCCACCTGTAACACGACACGGATTTTGACATGCAGGCTGACGAGATGCTGAACCGCCAATGACATCCATGGCCAGAAACGACCTCCCCCTCGAACTCGCCAATGTGGGTGTGCGTCCTGCCGATCGCCTGGGCTTTACCATGATGATCGCGGCGCTGATCCACCTCGCGGTGATCCTTGGCGTGGGTTTCACCTATGTAAAGCCGGAGCAGATCTCGCAGACCCTGGAAATCACCCTCGCCACGTTCAAAAGCGAAGAAAAGCCTAAGCAGGCGGATTTTCTGGCACAGGACGATCAACAGGGCAGTGGCACGCTGGACAAGGCCGAAACGCTCAAGACCACCGAGCTGGCGCCGTATCAGGACACCAAGGTCAACAAGGTCACCCCGCCTCCGGCCAGCAAACCTGTGGTCAAGCAGGAAGCGCCCAAGACCGCCGTCGCGACCACTGCGCCCAGCCAGCAGAAAACCGTCGCCAAACGCGATGAGGTCAAGCCCGAGCCAACCACCAAGGCCGCACCGACCTTTGACAGCTCGGAGCTGAGCAACGAAATTGCCAGCCTGGAAGCCGAACTGTCGACCGAGCAGCAGCTTTACGCCAAGCGCCCGAAGATCCACCGCCTCAATGCGGCCTCGACCATGCGCGACAAAGGTGCCTGGTACAAGGACGACTGGCGCAAGAAGGTCGAGCGGGTCGGAAACCTGAACTATCCTGAGGAAGCACGACGCAAGCAGATCTATGGCAATTTGCGACTTCTTGTGTCAATAAATCGGGACGGCTCGCTGTATGAAGTGCTGGTGCTTGAATCATCAGGGCAACCTTTGCTGGATCAGGCTGCACAACGAATCGTGCGTCTGGCGGCACCTTTTGCGCCGTTTACCGGCGATCTGGCCGACATCGACCGGCTGGAGATCATCCGCACCTGGAAATTTGCACGCGGCGACAAGCTGTCAAGCAATTGAATTTTTTGCCAACTGACACCTGACACGTACAAGTGTCAGTTGTCAGGCACGCAAGGCAACGCCAAACTAGGACTCATGAAAAAAGTCTCCCCGAGTTATCTAAAGCACCAGTTCCTGATCGCCATGCCCCACATGCACGACGAGAACTTTGCTCAGACCTTGACCTACGTTGTCGAGCACAACGCCAATGGTGCAATGGGGCTGGTGATCAACCGCCCTCAAAGCCTGACCCTGGCAGATGTACTCGAACAGCTGCGACCGGAGCTTCCTGCGCCAAAGCGCTGCCAGGAAATCGCCATACATTCGGGCGGCCCGGTGCAAACCGATCGCGGCTTTGTCCTGCATCCCAGTGGCCAGACGTTTCAGGCCACAGTCAATCTTCCCGGCGGAATTTCGCTGTCGACCTCGCAGGACGTGCTGTTTTCCATCGCCGATGGCTACGGCCCTGATCAAAATGTGATTACCCTCGGCTACGCGGGGTGGGACGCGGGTCAGCTGGATGCGGAAATGGCTGACAACGCCTGGCTGACCTGCTCGTTTGACCCGGCCATCCTGTTCGATGTCGACAGTGAGCTGCGCCTGGATGCAGCAGCCAGACGCCTGGGCATCAATCTCAACCTCATATCGACCCAGGCAGGGCACGCTTGATGGCCGCTTTACGGCTACTGCTGGGGATTGATTACGGCACCAGACAGATCGGCGTTGCGGTCGGTCAGGCCATTACCGGTCAGGCACGTGAACTCTGTACGCTCAAGGCGCAGAATGGCGTGCCCGACTGGGACAAGGTTCAGGCACTGATCAACGAATGGAAACCTGACGCCATCGTGGTCGGCCTGCCGTTGAACATGGACGGTACGCCCAGCGACATGAGCGCGCGCGCTGAAAAGTTTTCGCGCAAGCTCAACGGACGCTTTGGTGTAACCGTCTACACCCATGATGAACGCCTGACCACCTTCGAAGCCAAAGGCGAGCGCATGGCTCGCGGCGGCCAGAAAGGCAGCTATCGCGACAACCCGGTGGATGCCATTGCCGCTGCGCTGCTTCTGCAAGGCTGGCTGGACGAGCACCCCGAGCTGTTGAATGTGTGACTTTTTCTGCCTTTATCGCTTCGAGATACCCGGATTCCACGTTATCGCTTGAGCATCGCGCCACGGACCAGACTGTGTAAAAACGTCACGAGCGAAGGCAAGACAAGGTAAAAACAGGCGAAAAAGCGGAGTCTAGGTGTTCTAAATGAGCATTTTTCGCCTGTTTTTAACGCAGTATTGCCAAGCGCAGTAGTTTTTACACAGTCTGGGAAGGACGCTGCCCGAGCCTCAAAGGAGCAAATATGAGCCTGCCCGATCCCGCCGAACTGATTCGTCAGATGGCCACTGACCTGAACGCTCACCTGAGCAAGCGCGGCATCAGCGACCCTCGTTTCATCGGCATCCGCACTGGCGGTGTCTGGGTTGCCCAGGCGCTGCTCAAGGCACTGAACAACCCCGCTCCGCTCGGCACCCTGGACGTTTCGTTCTATCGTGATGACTTCAGCCAGAACGGCCTGCACCCTCAAGTGCGACCTTCGGACCTGCCGTTCGAAATAGAAGGGCAGCATCTGGTGCTGATCGATGACGTGCTGATGAGTGGTCGTACCGTCCGCGCCGCCCTCAATGAACTGTTCGACTACGGCCGCCCGGCCAGCGTTACGCTGGTCTGCCTGCTGGACCTGGACGCCGGTGAACTGCCGATCCGCCCGAATTTGGTTGGCGCGACTCTGTCGCTGGCACCCGATGAACGCATCAAGCTGTCCGGCCCCGAGCCGCTGGCGCTCGAACTTCAAGACCTCTCCACCGCCCTTTAAGAGTCCATTGCGATGACGCCTCTCGACGCCAAGCGCCCGCTGCAGCTCAACCACCAGGGCCAGCTGCGCCATTTTCTGTCTCTGGACGGCTTGCCCCGCGAGCTGCTTACCGAAATTCTCGACACCGCCGACTCGTTCCTTGAGGTCGGCGCACGGGCGGTGAAGAAGGTCCCGCTGTTGCGTGGCAAGACGGTGTGCAACGTGTTCTTCGAGAACTCCACCCGTACCCGTACCACCTTTGAACTGGCCGCGCAGCGACTGTCTGCCGACGTGATCACGCTGAACGTCTCGACCTCGTCCACCAGCAAGGGCGAAACGCTATTCGATACCTTGCGCAACCTTGAGGCGATGGCCGCCGACATGTTCGTCGTGCGCCACGCAGACTCGGGTGCTGCGCACTTCATCGCCGAACACGTATGCCCGGACGTAGCGATCATCAACGGCGGCGATGGCCGTCACGCACACCCGACCCAGGGCATGCTCGACATGCTGACGATTCGTCGGCACAAGGGCGGCTTTGAAAACCTGTCGGTGGCCATCGTCGGCGACATCCTGCATTCACGGGTAGCGCGCTCCAACATGCTCGCGCTCCAGGCGCTAGGCTGCCCGGACATCCGCGTGATAGGGCCGAAAACCCTACTGCCGGTCGGCGTCGAACAATATGGGGTGAAGGTCTACACCGACCTCAACGAAGGCTTGAAGGACGTGGACGTGGTCATCATGCTGCGCCTGCAACGCGAACGCATGACCGGTGGGCTGCTGCCCAGCGAAGGCGAGTTCTACCGCCTGTTCGGCCTGACCACCGCGCGCCTTGCGGCCGCGAAGCCGGATGCGATTGTCATGCACCCCGGCCCGATCAACCGCGGCGTGGAGATCGAATCGGCAGTGGCCGACGGCGCGCATTCGGTGATTCTCAATCAAGTGACCTACGGCATCGCAATCCGCATGGCAGTGCTGTCCATGGCCATGAGCGGACAAAACGCACAACGCCAATTCGAACAGGAGAACGCCCAGTGAAGCTCAGCATCCTCGGCGCTCGCGTCATCGACCCGGTCAGCGGGATGGATCAGATTACCGACCTGCACGTTGAAGCAGGCAAGCTCACCGCTATCGGTGCCGCTCCGGAGGGTTTCGAGCCCACCCAGACCATCGATGCTAACGGACTGGTCGCAGCGCCCGGTCTGGTCGACCTCAACGTGTCCCTGCGCGAGCCGGGCTACAGCCGCAAAGGCAGCATCGCCAGCGAAACCCGCGCGGCGGTGGCGGGCGGCGTGACCAGCCTGTGCTGCCCGCCGCAGACCAAACCGGTGCTCGACACCTCGGCGGTGGCCGAACTGATTCTGGACCGGGCCCGTGAAGCCGGTTTCAGCAAGGTGTTTCCTGTCGGCGCACTGAGCAAGGGCCTGGAAGGCGAACAACTGGCAGAGCTGATCGCCCTGCGCGACGCAGGCTGCGTGGCATTCGGCAACGGTCTGAGCAGCTTCAGCAACACCCGTACGCTGTGCCGGGCGCTGGAA
The DNA here is from genome assembly GCF_022836805.1 of Pseudomonas sp. RGM 3321. Lineage (NCBI taxonomy): Bacteria > Pseudomonadati > Pseudomonadota > Gammaproteobacteria > Pseudomonadales > Pseudomonadaceae > Pseudomonas > Pseudomonas sp. RGM 3321. The sequence continues at coordinate 60,003 of NZ_JALHBH010000119.1, read as the reverse complement.
TATGCGGCCACATTCGACCTGACGGTGATTTTCAATTCGCAGGATCGTGATCTGGCCGAAGGCGGCCTGGCGCACGATGGCGCGACGGCGGCGTTTCTGGGCCTGGCGGGCATTCCCGAGACGGCCGAGACCGTGGCGCTGGCTCGCGACCTGTTGCTGGTCGAGCAAAGCGGTGTGCGCGCGCACTTCAGCCAGTTGACCAGTGCGCGTGGCGCGGCGCTGATTGCCCAGGCGCAGGCACGCGGTCTGCCGGTGACGGCGGATGTAGCGTTGTATCAGTTGATTCTGACTGACGAGGCGCTGATCGACTTCTCCAGCCTCTATCACGTCCAGCCGCCGCTGCGCACTCGCGCCGACCGCGATGGTCTGCGTGAAGCGGTGAAGAGCGGTGTCATTCAGGCGATTTCAAGCCATCACCAGCCGCATGAGCGTGACGCCAAGCTGGCACCGTTTGGCGTCACGGAACCGGGCATCAGCAGCGTGGAGTTGCTGTTGCCGTTGGCCATGACGCTGGTGGATGACGGCCTGCTCGACCTGCCGACCCTGATCGCTCGCCTGAGCAGCGGCCCCGCCGCCGCGCTGCGCCTGCCGGCCGGCAAGCTGAGTGCCGGTGCGCCAGCGGATATCGTCCTGTTCGACCCTGCCGCCTCGACGGTTGCGGGCGAGACCTGGCTGTCAAAAGGCGAAAACTGCCCCTTCATCGGCCACTGCCTGCCCGGCTCGATACGCTACACGCTGGTGGATGGACGGATAAGTTACAGCCGTTGAGCCCGCTCCGGGCTCTCGCTTCCGCATCGTTATACACAAGTCCGCTTTTGATTCTGGCCGAAGGCCGTGGGAGCGAACTTGTTCGCGAAGGGTTTCGACTACCGTGCGACGCTCCGCGTCGGCATGCCGTTCTGGACTGGAGCGTGAGGAACGATAACCTCAACCATCATCCGCGTCGGGCGTTCTTCATCGAGATCTGATCATTCAGGGTCCAGAAGTCATACAGAATCCCCAAGAGAAACAACCCGCCCGTGCACAGGTAGATAATGCCGGTGATCCACTTGCCCTGATACATGCGGTGTACACCAAACAGACCCAGGAAGGTCAGCAGGATCCACGCCAGGCTGTAATCGGTGGAGCCTGAGGTAAAGCGCAGGTCGGCTTCGCGGTCCATCGACGGGATCAGAAACAGGTCGATCAGCCAGCCGATACCAAACAGACCGAACGTGAAGAACCAGATGGTCCCGGTGACCGGCTTGCCGTAGTAAAAGCGATGCGCCCCCAGGAACCCGAAAATCCACATCAGGTAGCCCATGACCTTGCTGTGCGTGTCCGAACGATAGGCGTTCATTTTTACCCTCTTTGCGCTGATAGAAAAAAATACATAACAAATTTGTGACTTGGTTTCCCTCTTCCGACGTATGGCACATGAGGCGGTTTTATGCCGCCAAGCCCTTGTCGTCAAAGGGATTAGCAAGAAAAAAGAAAGAGTCTGTCGCATAAAACGCAACGATACCAGTGTGATGCGCTCGACAAATGGGGTCAGATTTTCCGAAAAAGCTGTTATAAAGTTGCGCGCTGACCACTACGAGCCCTGCCGAATGCGTCCTTTTTTCAAGACATGGCTAACCATTTGCCTTTTTATGCCAGTGGCCGCCCACGCCACCAATCGTGAGCAACAACTTCCTGCGAGCTTCACGGGCTACACCGCCAAAAGCCATTCTTCACCGGCACTCGCGACTCGCAATGCACCCCAGGAAGCCACACCAGTATCCGTTCACCCCAAAAATGCCCTCGCCTCCAAGCCGGTTTCGCGCAAGAACGCCAGCAAGGCCACCTTGCAGGCGTCGGCTGCTGTCCCTGCCAAACAGGGCAATGCCGTCGTGAAACGCGCCTTGCAGGCTGTCGGTACGCCTTACCGCTGGGGCGGCACCACGCCCGGCAAGGGCCTTGACTGCAGCGGGCTGGTCAAATATGCCTACACGGATGTGCGTGAGGTCGACCTGCCACGCACCTCCAATGCCATGGCCCAGGGTCATGGACAGACGGTGGATCGCAAGGATCTGAAACCGGGTGACTTGCTGTTCTTCAACATCAAGAGCCGCAACATCAACCACGTCGCCATTTACCTGGGTGACAACAAGTTCGTGCATGCGCCGCGTCGTGGCAAGGCCGTAACTGTCGATACGCTGAACAAGCCGTACTGGAACAGTCACTACAAGATCGCCAAGCGCGTTCTGCCAAAACAGCCCGGCCAGATGCGCGTCGTTCAGCGCTGAGCCTGGCGTGAATCTGCGGTCCGCAAGCTGCATCTGAAAAAAGGGGTCTTGAACGTGTTCAAGACCCCTTTTTCGTTCCTGCAGCATCCCTGCGATCAGAAGTTATCTGGCACCTTGGCCCGCTCACGAGCGCTTTCACGGGTGATCAGGCCTTTCTTCACCAGATCAGCCAGGCACATGTCCAGCGTCTGCATACCCAGCGAACCGCCGGTCTGGATCGACGAATACATCTGCGCCACCTTGTCCTCGCGAATCAGGTTACGGATCGCTGGCGTGCCCATCATGATTTCATGCGCGGCCACACGCCCGCCGCCGACCTTCTTGAGCAGCGCCTGTGAAACCACTGCGTGCAGCGATTCGGAGAGCATCGAGCGAATCATCGATTTTTCCTGAGCCGGGAACACGTCCACAATCCGGTCAATGGTCTTGGCCGCCGACGTGGTGTGCAGCGTGCCGAACACCAGGTGGCCAGTTTCAGCGGCGGTCAGCGCCAGGCGAATGGTCTCCAGGTCACGCATCTCGCCGACCAGAATCACATCCGGGTCTTCGCGTAGGGCCGAGCGCAGCGCTTCCGAGAAGCCCAGCGTGTCGCGATGAACTTCGCGCTGGTTGACCAGGCACTTCTTCGACTCGTGAACGAATTCGATCGGGTCCTCGATGGTCAGGATGTGGTGATGCTTGTTGCAATTGAGGTAGTCGATCATCGCCGCCAGCGTAGTCGACTTGCCTGAGCCGGTCGGCCCGGTGACCAGAATCAGGCCACGCGCCACATCTGTAATCTTGCGAAACACACTGCCCATCCCCAAGTCTTCCATGCTCAGGATTTTCGAGGGAATGGTACGAAACACCGCGCCTGCGCCGCGATTCTGGTTGAATGCGTTGACCCGAAAGCGCGCAACGCCCGGCACTTCAAAGGAAAAGTCGGTTTCCAGACGCTCCTCGAAATCCTGCCGTTGCTTGTCGTTCATGATGTCGTAGATCAGCGCCTTGACCTCCTTGGCGTCCAGCGGGGGCAGGTTGATACGCCGCACATCGCCGTCGACGCGGATCATAGGTGGCAGACCTGCAGAGAGGTGCAAGTCCGACGCGCCCTGTTTGGCACTGAAGGCCAGCAGCTCGGTAATATCCATACAGCTCCTCAATCACATAGAATGCCGCAGACTTTAGCCCTGCTGGCGCAAATCAATGTCCACGATAGCAGCGAACATTTCAACGCTCGAACAACGAATTCGCGACGCAGCCCTCGCAGCCAACCGCGAACCGGCGTCCGTCGGCCTGCTGGCGGTGAGCAAAACCAAGCCCGCCGGCGACTTGCGTGAAGCTTACACCGCAGGCTTGCGCAACTTTGGCGAAAATTATTTACAGGAAGCACTGGGCAAACAGCTCGAACTGAGCGACCTGCCCTTGTGCTGGCACTTCATCGGCCCCATTCAATCGAACAAGACGCGCGCTATCGCCGAGAACTTCGCCTGGGTACATTCCGTGGACCGCCTGAAAATCGCCCAACGCCTGTCCGAGCAACGCCCCGAGGCGCTTGAACCGCTGAACATCTGCATTCAGGTGAACGTCAGTGGCGAAGCCAGCAAGTCGGGCTGCACGCCTCAGGACCTGCCGGAGCTGGCCGCCGCCATCATCGCCCTGCCGCGACTGAAGCTGCGTGGCCTCATGGCGATCCCCGAGCCCACAGACGACCCTGCGGCTCAGAATGCCTCGTTCGCCGCTGTGCGCACGTTGCAGGAGCAATTGAACCTGGCGCTCGACACACTTTCCATGGGCATGAGCCACGACCTGGAAGCCGCCATTGCACAAGGCGCAACCTGGGTGCGTATCGGCACAGCTCTCTTTGGCGCCCGCGACTATGGCCAGCCATAACCCTCCCCACAAGGACCCCTTCATGAGCAAGACTCGTATTGCCTTCGTCGGTGCCGGAAACATGGCTGCCAGCCTGATCGGCGGCCTGCGCGCCCAAGGCGTGGACGCGGCACTGATCTGTGCCAGCGCGCCGGGTGCCGAAACCCGCGAACGTATCGCCAACGATCACGGCATTCAGGTATTTGCCGACAACGCCGAGGCGATCAAGGGCGCAGATGTCGTGGTGCTGGCGGTCAAGCCGCAGATGATGAAAAACGTCTGCCATGCGCTGAAGTCCAGCCTCGAAGCCAATCAGTTGATTGTTTCGGTTGCGGCCGGCATTACCTGCGCCAGCCTGACTCAATGGCTTGGCGATCAGCCGGTGGTGCGCTGCATGCCCAATACCCCGTCGCTGCTGCGTCAGGGGGCCAGCGGGTTGTATGCCACCGACAAGGTCACTGCCGAACAACGCGAGCAAGCCGAGCAACTGCTGTCGGCCGTCGGTGTGGCAGTTTGGGTCGAGCAGGAAAAACACATGGACGCTGTAACAGCGGTGTCCGGCAGTGGCCCTGCGTACTTCTTTTTGATGATGGAAGCGATGACCGCGGCAGGTGTAAAACTGGGCCTGCCGGAAGACATCGCGAAAAAGCTGACCCTGCAAACCGCACTGGGCTCGGCACTGATCGCGACCGGCAGTGATGTGGGTGCGGGAGAGCTGCGTCGTCGTGTCGCCTCTCCGGGCGGGACCACCGAGGCGGCCATCAAGGCATTTCAGGCAGGCGGCTTCGAAGCACTGGTGGAAACGGCACTGACTGCCGCAGATCACCGTGCCGCCGAGCTGGCTGAGCAACTGGGCAAATAATTTTCGGGTTTTCTGGAGCAGATCGATGATCGGATTGAACACCGCTGCAATTTACGTCCTGCAAACGCTTGGCAGTCTTTACCTGCTGATCGTGCTGTTGCGCTTTGTGCTGCAACTGGTGCGGGCCAATTTCTACAACCCGCTGTGCCAGTTCATCGTGCGCGCCACCCAGCCGCTGCTCAAACCGCTGCGGCGCATCATCCCGAGCCTGGGCGGGCTGGACATGTCTTCGCTGGTACTGGCGATCATCGTGCAGATGGTCCTGATGGCCCTGACCCTGCTGCTGATGTTCGGCACCACGGGCGATCCGCTGCACCTGCTGCTCTGGTCGATCATCGGCGTAACCGCACTGTTCCTGAAGATATTCTTCTTTGCCCTGATCATCAGCGTGATTCTGTCGTGGGTAGCACCGGGTAGCAGCAACCCCGGCGCAGAGCTGGTCAACCAGATATGTGAACCCGCGCTGGCACCGTTCCGCAAGATCGTCCCGAACCTGGGCGGACTGGATATCTCGCCGATCCTGGCGTTTCTGGTGCTCAAGTTGCTGGACATGCTGGTCATCAACAACCTCGCCGCCATGAGCAACATGCCGGATGTGCTGCGGTTGTTGATGTAAGCATTCCTGTTCCCACGCTCCAATGCTCGACGTTACACACAAGTCCGCTTTTGATTCTGGCCGTAGGCCGTAGGAGCAAACTTGTTCGCGAAGGGGTAGGTACATCCAAAGGGGATATATCGACCCAAGCAACGCCTTCGCGAACAAGTTCGCTCCTACAACAGCCTTAACTATCGTGCCGTTGATTTACGCCTCACAACATCCCTTATTGCCGCTGCACCCCGCGGTCTTTAGACTTACGCCTCATTTATGCGAGAGCAGGGTCGATGCCCACGGTATTCCCTCACGATTCTGTCGGACTGGTCACACCACAGATGGCGCACTTCAGCGAGCCTCTGGCGCTGGCGTGCGGTCGTTCGTTGCCAGCCTATGACCTGATTTACGAAACCTACGGTCAGCTCAATGCCGCCCGCAGCAATGCCGTGCTGATCTGCCACGCGCTGTCCGGGCATCACCATGCCGCGGGCTTCCACAGCGCCGATGACCGCAAACCGGGCTGGTGGGACAGCTGTATCGGTCCCGGCAAGCCTATCGACACCAACACGTTCTTCGTCGTCAGCCTCAACAACCTGGGCGGCTGCAACGGCTCGACCGGCCCGAGCAGTATCGACCCGGACACCGGCAAGCCGTTCGGTGCCAACTTCCCGGTGGTGACCGTGGAAGACTGGGTCAACAGTCAGGCCCGGCTGGCGGATCTGCTGGGCATCGACACCTGGGCTGCGGTGATTGGCGGCAGCCTGGGCGGCATGCAGGCGCTGCAATGGACCATCAGCTACCCGGATCGCGTACGCCATTGCCTGGCAATCGCCTCGGCCCCCAAGCTGTCGGCACAGAACATCGCGTTCAACGAGGTGGCGCGTCAGGCCATTCTCACCGACCCCGAATTCCACGGTGGCTCGTTCCAGGAGCGCGGTGTGATCCCCAAACGCGGCCTGATGCTGGCGCGGATGGTCGGGCACATCACCTACCTGTCGGATGACTCGATGGGCGAGAAATTCGGCCGTGGCCTGAAGAGCGAAAAGCTCAATTACGACTTCCACAGCGTCGAGTTTCAGGTCGAAAGCTACCTGCGTTATCAGGGTGAAGAGTTTTCCGGGCGTTTCGACGCCAATACCTACCTGCTGATGACCAAAGCGCTGGACTACTTCGACCCTGCCGCCAACTTCAACGACGATCTGGCAAAGACATTCGCCAACGCCACCGCCAAATTCTGCGTGATGTCGTTCACCACCGACTGGCGCTTCTCGCCGGCCCGCTCGCGAGAGCTGGTGGACGCACTGATGGCTGCACGCAAGGACGTCTGCTACCTGGAAATCGACGCACCTCAAGGCCACGACGCCTTTCTGATCCCGATTCCGCGCTACTTGCAGGCTTTCGGTAATTACATGAACCGAATTTCGTTGTGAGGACGTCATGAGAGCCGATCTGGAAATCATCCAGGAATGGATTCCCGCGGGCAGCCGCGTGCTCGACCTGGGTTGTGGCGACGGCGAATTGCTGACCTGGCTGCGTGACCACAAGCAGGTCACCGGTTACGGGCTGGAAAACGACGCTGCCAACATTGCCGAGTGTGTCGCCAAGGGCATCAACGTCATCGAGCAGGACCTCGACAAGGGGCTGGGCAACTTTGCCAGCAACAGCTTCGATGTAGTGGTCATGACCCAGGCCCTGCAAGCGGTGCATTACCCGGACCGAATCCTCGACGAGATGCTGCGCGTCGGGCGTCAGTGCATCATCACCTTCCCGAATTTCGGTCACTGGCGCTGCCGCTGGTATCTGGCGAGCAAGGGCCGCATGCCGGTGTCCGAATTCCTGCCGTATACCTGGTATAACACACCGAACATTCACTTCTGCACCTTCGGCGACTTCGAAGAACTGTGCCGTGAACGCGATGCAAAGGTGCTCGACAGGCTGGCCGTCGATCAACAGCATCGCCACGGCTGGGCCAGCAAACTCTGGCCCAACCTGCTGGGGGAAATCGGCATCTACCGGGTCACCAGCCCAGGGCTGACGGACCACAAGATTGCCATTTAACCGACCGTTTTCAAGCACCACGACAGGCCAACCATGAACCTCACACAACTCGTACTGGCCAGCCACAATGGCGGCAAGCTCAAGGAACTCCAGGCCATGCTCGGCGGCAGCGTAACGCTGCGCTCGGTCAGCGAGTTCAGCCTGGTAGAGCCGGAAGAAACCGGCCTGTCCTTCGTCGAGAATGCGATCCTCAAGGCGCGCAATGCCTCGCGCCTGTCCGGCCTGCCTGCGCTGGCCGACGACTCGGGGCTGGCGGTGGACTTTCTCGGCGGCGCGCCGGGCATCTATTCCGCACGCTACGCCGACGGCAAAGGTGACGCGGCCAACAACGCCAAGCTGCTAGAGGCGCTCAAAGAGGTGCCGGACGAGCAGCGTGGCGCGCAGTTCGTTTGTGTATTGGCGCTGGTGCGTCACGCCGACGACCCGCTGCCGATCCTCTGCGAAGGCCTGTGGCATGGGCGCATCCTGCATACCGCCAGCGGCGAGCACGGCTTTGGCTACGACCCGCTGTTCTGGGTGCCGGAGCGCAACTGCTCGAGTGCCGAACTGGGCCCGAGCGAGAAAAACCAGCTCAGCCATCGCGCCCGCGCCATGGTCCTGTTGCGCCAACGCCTGGGTCTGCAATGACCCACGATTCGCCTGCGCAGCCGCTGTTTCTCGGCGAGAGCGGTTTCTCGTCAGAGAGCCCACGCCCTGCGCTGCCGCACCTGCCACCGCTGTCGCTATACATCCATATTCCTTGGTGCGTGCGCAAATGCCCGTACTGCGACTTCAACTCGCACACTGCCAGCCCGGTGCTGCCGGAACAGGAATACGTCGACGCCCTGCTCGCCGATCTGGACCTCGACCTGCCGCACGTCTATGGCCGCGAACTGCAATCGATCTTCTTTGGCGGCGGTACGCCAAGCCTGTTCAGCGCAGACGCACTGGGCCGCCTGCTCAAGGGCGTGGAACAACGCATCCGCTTTGCCAGCGATATCGAAATTACCCTGGAAGCCAACCCCGGCACCTTCGAACAGGTCAAATTCAGCGCCTATCGCGGTCTGGGCATCAATCGACTGTCGATCGGCATTCAGAGCTTTCAGGAGTCCAAACTCAAGGCGCTGGGCCGCATCCATAATGGCGACGAAGCGATTCGTGCCGCCGACATGGCGCGTCAGGCCGGTTTCGACAACTTCAACCTGGACCTGATGCACGGTCTGCCGGACCAGTCCCAGGACGAAGCGCTGGACGATCTGCGCCAGGCCATCGCCCTCGCCCCGACTCATCTGTCCTGGTATCAACTGACCCTGGAACCCAACACGGTGTTCTGGAATCAGCCACCGGTGCTGCCGGAAGACGACATTCTTTGGGATATTCAGGAAACCGGACAGCATTTGCTGGCCACTCATGGCTACGCGCAGTACGAAGTGTCGGCTTATGCGCAGCCCGAAAAACCGGCGCGGCATAACCTCAACTATTGGGCGTTCGGGGATTTCATCGGCATAGGCGCAGGTGCACATGGCAAGTTGAGCTATCCGGACGGACGAATCATGCGTACCTGGAAGACCCGGTTGCCCAAGGATTACCTGAACTCGGACAAGCCTTTTCAGGCAGGGGCAAAGCTGTTGCCGCTGGACGAATTGCCGTTTGAATTCTTGATGAATGCATTGCGACTGACAAATGGTGTGGACGCTGCGTTATTTCGGGAAAGAACCGGTCTAAGCCTCGATTCGCTCGCCGAGGCACGTCGACAGGCCGAACAAAAGGGTCTGCTGCACAAGGATCCGACACGTCTGATCGCCACGCCACAAGGCCAGTTGTTCCTCAATGACCTGCTGCAATACTTTCTGATCTAAGGACCCTGCATGGATTTCGTACTCGATCTGCTCGCCACCGTTTCGCGCTGGAGTCGCAGCAATCTCTCGGAAATCGCGCTCGCGCTGGTGGGCTGCCTGCTGGTGCTGTTCGGCTCGGACATCAAAGGCTGGCTGGAACAGCGAATCAGCGGCATTACCGGCGCCCTGCGCATCCCGCTCATCGCCCTGCTGTGCGCAGTCGGCAGCGGCGCGGCGCTGATCTACGCCACTCCGTGGGTAGTGCGCGGCCTGAGCCAATTCAACAACTACAGCCTGGCACCGGTGTTGTTGGTGGTGCTGGTGCTGATCGGGGTAATTGCGGACCGCAAGTAAGCGCTGCTTTTTCAAACGCAGCAAAAAGCCCGGCATCTCTGCCGGGCTTTTTAGTGTTGCCGATGCAGATCAAGGCACCAGTTTGTCCAGCAATGCCTTGTCACGCACCGCGCCCTTGTCAGCGCTGGTCGCCAGCAGGGCATAGGCCTTGAGGGCGGTGGTCACTTTGCGTGGACGCGACTCGACCGGCTTCCAGCCTTTCTTGTCCTGTTCGGCACGGCGCTCGGCCATTTCCGCATCGTCGATCAACAGGTTGATCGAGCGATTGGGGATGTCGATCAGCACTTTGTCGCCATCGCGCACCAGACCGATTGCACCGCCTGCCGCCGCTTCCGGTGAAGCGTGACCGATGGACAGGCCAGACGTACCGCCCGAGAAGCGGCCGTCAGTCAGCAACGCGCAATCCTTGCCCAGCCCTTTGGACTTCAGGTACGACGTAGGGTAAAGCATTTCCTGCATGCCCGGACCGCCTTTCGGGCCTTCGTAACGGATGATGACGATGTCGCCAGCCTTCACTTCGTCAGCAAGAATCCCGCGCACCGCGCTGTCCTGGCTTTCGAAGATTTTGGCGTTGCCTTCGAAGACGTGAATCGACTCGTCGACACCGGCAGTTTTCACTACGCAGCCATCCAGCGCGATGTTGCCGTACAGCACGGCCAGGCCACCTTCTTGCGAATAGGCGTGCTGGACGCTGCGGATACAGCCGTTTTCACGGTCGTCATCGAGGCTGTCCCAACGGGTCGACTGGCTGAACGCGGTCTGCGTCGGGATGCCTGCCGGGCCTGCCTTGAAGAAGGTGTGCACGGCCTCGTCGTCAGTCTGGGTGATGTCCCATTTGGCGATGCCTTCAGCCAGGGTCTTGCTGTGTACGGTCGGCAGGTCGGTGTGCAGCAGGCCGCCACGGGCCAGCTCGCCGAGGATGCTGAAGATCCCGCCCGCGCGGTGCACGTCTTCCATGTGGTACTTCTGGATGTTCGGCGCGACCTTGCACAGCTGCGGCACCTTGCGCGACAGGCGGTCGATGTGGCGCAGGTCGAAGTCGATCTCGGCTTCCTGAGCAGCGGCCAGCAAGTGCAGGATGGTGTTGGTCGAACCGCCCATGGCGATGTCCAGCGTCATGGCGTTCTCGAACGCCTTGAAGTTGGCGATGTTTCGCGGCAACACCGAGTCGTCGTTTTCCTTGTAGTACTGACGGCACAGGTCGACGATGGTGCGGCCGGCCTGCAGGAACAGTTGCTCGCGGTCGCTGTGGGTGGCGAGAGCCGAGCCGTTGCCCGGCAACGCCAGGCCCAGTGCTTCGGTCAGGCAGTTCATCGAGTTGGCAGTGAACATGCCGGAACACGAACCGCAGGTCGGACAGGCGCTGCGCTCGTACTCGGCGACTTTTTCGTCACTGGCGGTCGAATCAGCGGCGATGACCATCGCGTCGACCAGATCGAGGCCATGACTGGCCAGCTTGGTCTTGCCCGCTTCCATCGGCCCACCAGAAACGAAGATCACCGGAATGTTCAGGCGCAACGACGCCATCAGCATGCCGGGGGTGATCTTGTCGCAGTTGGAGATGCACACAATGGCGTCGGCGCAATGCGCGTTGACCATGTACTCGACAGAGTCGGCAATGATCTCGCGGCTCGGCAGCGAATAGAGCATGCCGTCGTGGCCCATGGCGATGCCGTCGTCGACCGCAATGGTGTTGAATTCCTTGGCTACGCCACCGGCGCGTTCGACTTCACGCGCGACCAGCTGGCCCATGTCCTTGAGGTGGACATGGCCGGGTACGAACTGGGTGAAGGAGTTGGCGATGGCGATGATCGGTTTCTTGAAATCTTCGTCCTTCATGCCCGTTGCGCGCCACAGGGCACGGGCGCCGGCCATGTTGCGGCCGTGGGTGGACGTTTTCGAGCGGTAATCAGGCATTGGAGCACTCCGGCAAAAATAAGGCTGATCAGGAAGGGAGTGAGCTTCTATTGACGTCGCAGGCGAGCGGCAGTGACCGCAGGCAGCGAAGAAACCGAACACCACGGGATCACCGTGTACTCGGCCTGAGCTCATAAACCCGCCGGGGGATGACTGGCGATGAATAGCGCCGATTCTACACCGCCGGGTGGTTTGGTGGGGTCCGAATATCGCCATCGGTGCCGCGCTGCAAATCCCGATGGACAAAATGCTATCAGGGAATTTATCCTCCTCGGCAGGCCGCCTCATGTGGCCACGTCGCTCGGACGGTTCCGGGCGCTTACGTTTGCGAGATACTCATGGCTGACCACGGTTCGCCGCGCCGCTTTGCGCGCATAGATCGACTCCCCCCTTATGTGTTCAACATCACCGCCGAGCTGAAAATGGCCGCGCGTCGTCGTGGTGAAGACATTATCGACCTGAGCATGGGCAACCCCGACGGGGCCACACCGCCGCACATTGTCGAAAAACTGATCACCGTCGCCCAGCGCGAAGACACCCACGGCTACTCCACCTCGCGCGGCATTCCACGCCTGCGTCGGGCGATTTCCAACTGGTACAAGAAGCGCTACGAGGTCGACATCGACCCTGAAAGCGAAGCGATCGTGACCATTGGTTCCAAGGAAGGCCTGGCCCACCTGATGCTCGCCACGCTGGACCAGGGTGACACGGTGCTGGTGCCCAACCCCAGTTACCCGATCCACATCTACGGTGCCGTGATTGCCGGCGCCCAGGTGCGATCGGTGCCGCTGGTGCCTGGCGTGGACTTCTTCGACGAGCTGGAAAAAGCCATTCGCGGCTCGATTCCCAAGCCGAAAATGATGATTCTGGGCTTCCCGTCGAACCCGACCGCGCAGTGCGTGGAGCTGGATTTCTTCGAGCGCGTGGTGGCGCTGGCCAAGCAGTACGACGTGCTGGTGGTGCATGACCTGGCGTACGCTGACATTGTCTACGACGGCTGGAAAGCCCCGTCGATCATGCAGGTGCCGGGTGCCAAGGACATTGCTGTCGAGTTCTTCACCCTGTCCAAAAGCTACAACATGGCGGGCTGGCGGATCGGTTTCATGGTCGGCAACCCGGAGCTGGTGAACGCACTGGCGCGGATCAAGAGTTACCACGACTACGGCACCTTCACACCGCTGCAGGTGGCGGCCATTGCCGCGCTGGAAGGCGATCAGCAATGCGTACTCGACATCGCCGAACAGTATCGGCAGCGCCGCAACGTGCTGGTCAAAGGCTTGCACGAACTGGGCTGGATGGTCGAAAACCCCAAGGCGTCGATGTACGTCTGGGCAAAGATTCCCGAAGCCTACGCGCATCTGGGCTCGCTGGAGTTCGCCAAGAAGCTGCTGGCCGAAGCCAAGGTCTGTGTCTCGCCGGGCATCGGTTTCGGTGAGTACGGCGACGATCATGTGCGCTTCGCTCTGATCGAGAACCAGGACCGCATCCGCCAGGCCGTGCGCGGCATCCGCAGCATGTTCAGAGCTGACGACAAGCTCAAGTCCTGAGTTCGCCCTTTACGCCATGCCTGCTGACCGAATGCGCTCGGCAGGCATGCGCATCCCCACCGATTACGCCCCGCCCTGACTGACCGACAGTCGCCTCGGCAATTTTTACTTACTGCAAATGACCGCGGACCGGTATGATCGCGCGCCCCGATACACCCGGAATTCTGAAATAAAATGAAACCCACCTTGATCGCCGCCGCAGAACTCGATCGCATCGACACCTGGGCCAAATACTCCAGCCACATGTGCGGGGGCTGCGTGTCCAGTTGCTGCACGCTGCCGGTAGAAGTGAAGATCAAGGACCTGATCCGCATCGGCATCGTCGATGAGTTCGAACGCGGCGACCCGGCCAAGAACATCGCCAAGCGTCTGCAGAAAGAAGGCATCGTCGAGCGCTACAACCAGAAGTCCGAGATCTTCACCTTGCAGCGCATGAGCAACAACGACTGCCTGTATCTGGACCGTAAAAGCCGCCTGTGCACCATTTACGACAAGCGCCCGGACACCTGCCGCAACCACCCGAAAGTCGGACCGCGCCCAGGTTATTGCGCCTACAAGCCCAAAGAAGTCGTGCGTCAGGAAAGCGGTTCTTTGAGAAACGCCACCAGCGCGCCAGTGCCGAAGTTCTGACCCATTGAAAGGCTGCGCAACGCGCAGAATATCGGCTCACATCAATCAAGCCCCGGTCAGGGGCTTTTTTGTGGGCGATGGAAAAAGTCTATCGATGTTAATTTTTGTGAAAAATAAAAATACTTCACATTATTTACTCATTGATTCACTATCCGATTCACAGATCAGAACAATAACGCTCGAATGCCAGCGACACAGGCATCGGCACTGACTTTGAGGATTACTGCATGACCAACAAAAACGTTGGCGTTATCGGCCTGGGTGCGATGGGTCTGGGCATTGCCCGTTCATTGCTGCGTAGCGGCTTCACTGTGCATGCCTGTGATGTGCGCAGCAGCGTGACCGAAGCGTTTGCCCAGGAAGGCGGCGTTGCCTGCCAATCCCCCGCCAGCATGGCCGCTGCCTGCGACGTGATCATTACCGTCGTGGTCAATGCCGAGCAGACCGAAACCGTCCTGTTTGGTGAAAACGGTGCGGTCGCGGCGCTGCGTCCGGGCAGTCTGGTCATCGGTTGCGCCACCGTTGCGCCGACCTTCGCCGTCGAACTTGGCGAGCGTCTGGCCGCACAGAACCTGCTGTACCTCGACGCACCGATCTCCGGCGGCGCCGCCAAGGCCGCCGCTGGCCAGATGACCATGATGACTTCCGGCCCCGCCGAGTCTTACGCCAAGGCCGAAGCCATCCTCAATGGCATGGCCGGCAAGGTCTACCGCCTGGGCGACGTCCACGGGCTGGGCTCGAAAGTCAAAATCATCAACCAGTTGCTGGCCGGCGTGCACATTGCAACCAGCGCCGAAGCCATGGCCCTCGGTCTGCGTGAAGGTGTCGATGCTGACGCGCTGTACGAAGTGATCACCAACAGTGCCGGTAACTCGTGGATGTTCGAGAACCGCGTGCCGCACATCCTCAACGCCGATTACACGCCGCTGTCGGCTGTGGATATCTTCGTCAAGGACCTCGGCCTGGTGCTGGATACCGCACGCAGCAGCAAATTCCCGCTGCCGCTGTCGGCCACCGCACACCAGATGTTCATGCAGGCCTCCAGCGCCGGTTTCGGCCGCGAGGATGACTCGGCAGTGATCAAGATTTTCCCGGGCATCGAATTGCCGAAAGCCAAGCCAGAAAAAGCCTGAGGAGCGACTGATGAGCCTGAACAACGCTCGCCCTCTGCTGGGCTGCATTGCCGATGACTTCACCGGCGCGACCGACCTTGCCAACATGCTGGTGCGCGGCGGTATGCGCACTGTGCAGAGCATCGGCATCCCCAGCGCCGAAATGGCTGCCGGTCTGGACGCCGACGCGATTGTCATCGCCCTGAAATCGCGCACCACGCCAAGCGCCGACGCGGTGGCTGAATCCCTCGCCGCGCTGGAATGGCTGCGCGAGCGCGGTTGCGAGCAGATCTTCTTCAAATATTGCTCGACCTTCGATTCGACCGCCGCTGGCAATATCGGTCAGGTGAGTGAAGCACTGCTGAAACAACTGGACAGCGACTTCACCCTAGCCTGCCCGGCCTTCCCGGAAAACGGCCGCACGATTTTCCGCGGCCACCTGTTCGTACAGGACCAGTTGCTCAGCGAATCGGGCATGCAGAACCACCCACTGACGCCGATGACCGATGCCAATCTGGTGCGCGTGCTACAAGCGCAGACCACCGGCAAAGTCGGCTTGCTGCGCTATGACACAGTCGCCAACGGTGTGGATAGCGTGCGCAGCAAGATTGCCGAACTGCGCGCCGAGGGCGTGAGCATGGCAATTGCCGACGCCCTGTCGGACGCGGACCTGTACACACTGGGCACAGCCTGCGCTGACCTGCCACTGCTGACCGGCGGCTCGGGGCTGGCATTGGGCTTGCCGGGCAACTTCCGCAAAGCGGGCAAGCTGCGTGACATTGATGCAGCCAAACAGATCGCTATCAGCGGCGGCGAAGTGGTGTTGGCGGGCAGCGCTTCGGTTGCCACCAATGGCCAGGTCGCGGCCTGGCTGGAAGACAATCGCCCTGCGCTGCGCATCAACCCGCTGGATCTGGCCGCAGGCAAGCCGGTGGTCGAGCAGGCGCTGGCATTTGCCAGAGACGCCGGGCAAACCGTGTTGATCTACGCCACCAGCACTCCGGATGAAGTCAAAGCCGTGCAGAAAGAGCTGGGTGTTGAACGCTCCGGTGCCATGGTCGAAGCCGCTTTGGGTGAGATCGCCAAAGGGCTGCTGAACGCTGGTGTGCGCCGTTTCGTAGTCGCCGGTGGCGAAACCTCCGGTGCGGTGGTTCAGGCGCTGGGCGTTCAACTGTTGCAGATAGGCGCACAGATCGATCCGGGCGTTCCGGCCACGGTCAGCAGCGGCGCGCAACCGCTGGCACTGGCGCTCAAGTCCGGTAATTTCGGCGCTCGCGACTTCTTCGCCAAAGCCCTCAAGCAACTGGCGGGGGCAGCCTGATGATCGATGAAAACGCCCTGCGTCAGGAAATCTGCGACGTCGGCAGGCTGTTGTATGGCCGCGGCTACACGGTGGGCAGCGCGGGCAACATCAGCGCGCGGCTCGACGATGGCTGGCTGATCACCCCGACCGACGCTTGCCTGGGCCGCATGGACCCGGCGGATATCGCCAAGGTCAATCTGGCCGGTGAATGGGTATCCGGTAGCAAGCCGTCCAAGACCCTGGCCCTGCACCGCGAAGTCTACGACCGCAACCCTGAAGTCGGCGGCGTGGTGCACACCCACTCGACGCATCTGGTGGCGCTGACCCTGGCCGGCGTATGGCGCGAAGACGACATTTTACCGCCGCTGACGCCATATCAGGTCATGAAGGTCGGACATATCCCGCTGATCCCTTACCAGCGTCCGGGTTCGCCGAAAGTCGCCGAGCGCGTGGCGGAACTGGCCAACAGCGTGCGCGGCGTGATGCTCGAGCGGCTCGGCCCGGTGGTCTGGGAAAGTTCGGTGGCCAAGGCCTGCTACGCCCTGGAAGAGCTGGAAGAAACAGCGCGTCTGTGGCTGATGAGCAATCCCAAACCTGCGCCGCTGGACCCGGCGGCGCTTGAGGAACTGCGTCAGGTGTTCGGCGCGAAGTGGTAACGGACACACATTAATCGAGGGGCGCACTGCGCCTCTCGGCCGAAAAACAATAACAACAGGAATCGAGAGCATGACTCACCCCTATCCCGCTGTTTCGTTGTTCCTCTTTACCACCATCGACCGGAGTGCACGGGCATGACGCCGCTCATGTTGATGGTCGTGGCCGGTGCGGGCATCGCACTGCTGTTGTTTCTGGTGCTCAAGTATAAATTCCAGCCTTTTGTTGCCCTGATGCTGGTCAGCATCCTCGTGGCGCTGGTCGCCGGTGTTAAACCGGCCGACCTGGTTGCCACCATTGAAGGCGGCATGGGCAAGACCCTCGGCCACATCGCGATCATCATCGCTTTGGGCGCGATGATCGGACGCATCATCGAGCTGTCGGGCGGCGCAGAAGCGCTGGCCCGGACCCTGATCAACCGCTTCGGCAACAAGCGCACGCCGCTGGCGCTGACCGTTGCAGGCTTCATGGTCGGTATTCCCGTGTTCTTCGAAGTCGGCGTGATCATCCTGATGCCGTTGGCATACGGCGTGGCACGGGCGGCACGCAAGCCGCTGCTGATTTTCGCCCTGCCGATGTGCGCCGCACTGCTCGCCGTGCATGCGTTTCTGCCGCCGCACCCTGGCGCTGTTGCCGCCGCCAGCCAGTTGGGCGCGGACCTGGGCCGGGTGCTGATGCTGGGTATTCCGATCGTTGCCGTGCTGTGCATGATCGGCTACTTCGTCGCGGGCCGCATGACCCGCAAGACCTACCCGATGACCGATGACATCCGCGCCGAAGTCTATGGCCCGCACGTCACCAACGAAGACCTGGAAGCCTGGGCCCGCAACGATTATTCCGCTGTGCGCGAAGCGACCGAAACCCGAACTATGGGTGCCGAAGAAAGCGCCAGCAGCCTGGCGAGCAAACTGCCACCCGCGCCCGCACCGGGTTTCGGACTGATCATCGCGCTGATCCTGCTGCCGATCGTGCTGATTCTGATGGGCACGCTGGCCACCACCATGCTGCCTGCAACGTCCACGCTGCGTGCAGTGCTGACCGTGCTTGGCGCGCCTCTGGTTGCGCTGCTGATCGATACCCTGTTGTGCGCCTGGCTGCTGGGCTCGCGTCGTGGCTGGAGCCGTACCCAGGTGTCCGATGTGATCGGCTCGGCCTTGCCCGGTGTGGCAATGGTGATTCTGATTGCCGGTGCCGGTGGCGTGTTCGGCAAGGTGCTGGTCGACACCGGCATTGGTGCGGTGGTCTCCGAGGCGCTGCGTAACACTGGTCTGCCGGTACTCGCGCTGGGCTTCCTGCTGACCCTGCTGCTGCGCGCTGTTCAGGGCTCGACCACCGTTGCACTGGTGACCACTGCAGGCATTCTCAGCCCGCTGATCGCCACGCTGGACCTGAGCGCCAACCACCTGGCCCTGCTGTGTCTGGCCATGGGCGGTGGCGGTCTGGCCATGTCGCACATCAACGATGCCGGTTACTGGATGTTCACCAAACTGGCGGGCCTCAACGTCGCCGACGGCTTGCGCACCTGGACCGTACTGGTCACGCTGCTCGGCACACTGGGCTTCGTGATCACCCTGCTGCTTTGGCCATTCGTCTGACCCTTTGAAGACTGGAGTTAACATGCCTCGTTTTGCCGCCAACCTCAGCATGCTGTACCCGCAGCATGATTTTCTTGAGCGCTTTGCCGCAGCCGCTGCCGATGGTTTCGGCGCGGTCGAGTACCTGTTCCCCTACGCCTATAGCCCTCAGGAACTCAAGCAGCGCCTGAGCGACAACGGTCTGGTGCAGGCGCTGTTCAACGCCCCGCCCGGCGACTGGGATGCGTGCGAGCGAGGCATCGCCACGCTGCCGGGCCGTGAAGCGGAATTTCGCAGCGGTATCGAGCGGGCACTGGAATATGCGCAGGTGCTGGGCAATGACCGTGTGCATGTCATGGCCGGTCTGCTGCCTAACGAAGGGTTGCGTGAGCGTCATCAGGCGGTCTATCTGGAGAACCTGGCGTTCGCGGCTGAGCAAGCCAAGAGCGCAGGCGTCACGATCCTGATCGAGCCGATCAACACCCGCGACATGCCGGGCTTCTTCCTCAACCGTCAGGATCAGGCGCAGGAGATCTGTAAGTTGGTGGGCGCCGACAACCTGAAAGTGCAGTTCGACTGCTACCACTGCCAGATCGTCGAAGGCGACCTGACGACCAAGCTGCGTCGTGACTTTGCAGGCATCGGCCACATCCAGATCGCCGGGGTGCCGGATCGCAACGAGCCGGACCTTGGCGAACTGAACTACGAGCACCTGTTCAACGTCATCGACGAACTGGGCTACAGCGGCTGGATCGGTTGCGAATATCGCCCGAAAGGCGATACCAGCGAAGGTCTGGCGTGGTTGCGCGAGTTGCAGGCCAAGGGCTGAACCCTGCTTTTATGGATGACGCGGAGCGTCATGAAAGGCATTCCCACGCGGAGCGTGAGGAACGATCATTCTGTAACTGTCGTGCCCATGCTCCGCGTCCGATCCTCAGCGACCTGAGCGTCAGTCTTCTACGTCGAACTGGTCCTTTATATAGCGGATTTCAGTACGACCATGTGGCACGGGCTGGCCGTCTTCGTCGAGGTTGACGAAGACGATCTTCTCGACCGTCAGAATGCTCTTGCGGGTGATCTTGTTGCGCACCTGGCATTTAAGGGTGATCGAGGTGCGGCCGAATTCCGTGGCGGTGATACCCAGCTCGATGATGTCGCCCTGACGCGAGGCGCTGACGAAGTTGATTTCCGAGATGTACTTGGTCACCACCCGCTGATTACCCAACTGGACAATCGCGTAGATCGCCGCTTCTTCATCGATCCAGCGCAGCAGGCTACCGCCGAACAATGTGCCGTTGGGATTGAGGTCTTCGGGCTTGACCCACTTGCGGGTATGGAAATTCATGTTCACTCCTGAGCGTCTGGCCGGTAGAGACGTGCATGATGGCAGAGCCAGCGGCCCACGCCCATGCCTGCGTCATAGCAACTGTGCATAGACCCGATTACGGGCAGATGGCAATTGCATGGCCTTTAAACCGACAGAAAGCCTTGGGAAGAATCGCGAGCGCAGCTATACTGCCCAACGTTTCAAAACGGTCATCCACGCTTGATACCGTTCCCGCCACCTGTCCGAGGGGCGCTGCAGCAGGTTTTCCCTGTCAGGCTCGGATGGGGCGTTGTTTGCCAGGACGATCCTCGACCGGCAAACCTTAAACGCACAACGGCGCCCATTCGCATTTTTATGGAATGGAGACTCTCAATGAGTGCTGTAATCACGCCCGCAGAATTCAATGACTACAAGGTTGCCGATATTTCCCTGGCCGCCTGGGGTCGCCGCGAAACCATCATCGCCGAATCCGAAATGCCTGCCCTGATGGGTCTGCGTCGCAAATACGCCGGTGACCAGCCGCTCAAGGGCGCGAAAATTCTCGGCTGCATCCACATGACCATTCAGACCGCCGTGCTGATCGAAACCCTGGTTGCCCTGGGTGCCGAAGTTCGCTGGTCGTCGTGCAACATTTTCTCGACTCAGGACCAGGCTGCTGCGGCCATCGCTGCTGCCGGTATTCCTGTGTTCGCCTGGAAAGGCGAAACCGAAGAAGAATACGAGTGGTGCATCGAGCAGACCATCCTCAAGGATGGCCAGCCATGGGACGCCAACATGATCCTCGACGACGGCGGCGACCTGACCGAGATCATCCACAAAAAATACCCGGCAATGCTGGACAAGATCCACGGCGTCACGGAAGAAACCACCACCGGCGTGCACCGCCTGCTGGACATGCTGGCCAAGGGCGAGCTGAAAATCCCGGCCATCAACGTCAACGACTCGGTGACCAAGAGCAAGAACGACAACAAGTACGGCTGCCGTCACAGCCTGAACGACGCCATCAAGCGCGGCACCGACCACTTGCTGTCCGGCAAGCAGGCGCTGGTGATCGGCTACGGTGACGTGGGCAAGGGCTCGGCTCAGTCGCTGCGTCAGGAAGGCATGATCGTCAAAGTGACCGAAGTCGACCCGATCTGCGCCATGCAGGCCTGCATGGACGGTTTCGAGCTGGTCTCCCCGTTCATCGACGGCGAAAACGATGGCACCGAGGCAAGCATCGACAAGGCTCTGCTGGGCAAGATCGACCTGATCGTGACCACCACCGGTAACGTCAACGTTTGCGACTCCAACATGCTCAAGGCGCTGAAAAAGCGTGCTGTGGTGTGCAACATCGGTCACTTTGACAACGAAATCGACACCGCTTTCATGCGCAAGAACTGGGCATGGGAAGAAGTGAAGCCACAGGTTCACAAGATCCATCGTACCGGCCCAGGCTCGTTCGACGCACAGAACGACGACTACCTGATCCTGCTGGCCGAAGGCCGTCTGGTCAACCTGGGTAACGCCACTGGCCACCCAAGCCGCATCATGGACGGCTCGTTCGCCAACCAGGTTCTGGCGCAGATCTTCCTCTTCGAGCAGAAGTACGCTGACCTGGCTCCCGCCAAAAAGGCAGAGCGTCTGACCGTTGAAGTATTGCCCAAGAAGCTTGACGAAGAAGTAGCCCTGGAAATGGTCCGCGGCTTCGGCGGCGTTGTGACCAAGCTGACCAAGACCCAGGCCGATTACATCGGCGTGACCGTCGAAGGTCCGTTCAAGCCGCACGCTTATCGCTACTGATTGAGCAGGTTCGACCCACTTCTCCTGCAGAGGCGGACCGAGCGTAATCAGCCATCACCGGCAGCACTCGCTACGCCGGTGATGTTCAGTATCTGAAGGTCGTTCCGGCCTTTTCGCGAACAAGTTCGCTCCTACGACGAGATCGGCTCCATGTCTCAAGATCGCCGCTTCAGCTTCGAGTTCTTTCCTACCAAGACCGACGCTGGACATGAAAAGCTGCTGACCGTTGCTCGTCAGCTCGCTACGTACAACCCCGATTTTTTCTCCTGCACTTACGGTGCCGGTGGTTCTACCCGCGACCGCACGCTTAATACCGTGCTGCAGCTGGAGAACGAAGTAAAAGTGCCTGCCGCACCGCACTTGTCGTGCGTTGGCGACAGCAAGGAAGATTTGCGCAGCCTGCTGGCTCATTACAAGGATGCGGGTATCAAACGCATCGTGGCCCTGCGCGGCGACCTGCCTTCCGGCATGGGTATGGCAAGCGGAGAGCTGCGTCACGCCAATGACCTGGTGAAATTCATCCGTGAAGAAACCGGTAGCCACTTTCACATCGAAGTCGCCGCCTACCCGGAAATGCACCCTCAGGCGCGTAATTTCGAGGATGACCTGAAGCATTTCGTCACCAAGGCCAACGCCGGTGCCGACAGTGCGATCACCCAGTATTTTTTCAATGCCGACAGTTATTTCAAGTTCGTCGAGCGCGTTGAAAAGCTGGGCGTAAGCATTCCGATCGTGCCGGGCATCATGCCGATCACCAACTACAGCAAGCTCGCACGCTTTTCGGATGCGTGCGGTGCGGAAATCCCGCGCTGGATCCGCAAACAGCTGGAAGCCTATGGCGATGACGTGCAAAGCATTCAGGCGTTTGGCGAAGAAGTCATCACGCAGATGTGTGAACGACTGCTGCAAGGCGGCGCCCCTGGCCTGCACTTCTACACCCTGAACCAGGCAGAACCGAGCCTGGCGGTGTGGAATAACCTGCAATTGTCACGCTGATACCGCTGTAAAGCCGCGATCTGTCGGGCTATTCCCCGGAGATCGCGGCCTGATACACCGTTGGGCAGCAGGAAAGCGGCGTATTGCGTTCGCTCTGTTATACTCCAGCCTTCCCGCCAGGCTTACGCCCGGAGGCCCGGTCTTGCAATCGTCACTCGTTCACGCCAACAGCGCAATTTTCATCAAGCGCAGACGTTACGAGATGCACTGAAGACCCGGCAGGACCGGACGGGATCGCGTTGTCTTTACACGCCATTCGCGCCAGGCAAGACATCCCTTGAGCTTAAGCTCCAACAGAACAGGATTACTCATGTCCTTTGCTTCCCTCGGTCTCTCCGAGGCTTTAGTCCGCGCCATCGAGGCAGCGGGCTATACCCAGCCTACCCCAGTGCAACAGCGGGCCATTCCCGCCGTGTTGCAAGGTCGCGACCTGATGGTTGCGGCACAGACCGGTACTGGTAAAACCGGCGGTTTCGCCCTCCCTATTCTGGAGCGGCTGTTTCCCAATGGTGTTCCGGACAAATCCCAGCGTCACGGCCCGCGTCAACCGCGCGTTCTGGTCCTGACCCCCACCCGCGAACTGGCCGCACAAGTGCACGAGAGCTTCAAGCTCTATGCCCGCGACCTGAAGTTCGTCAGCGCCTGCATCTTCGGCGGCGTCGGCATGAACCCGCAGGTTCAGGCCATGTCCCGTGGTGTGGACGTACTGGTAGCCTGCCCCGGCCGCCTGCTCGACCTGGCCGGTCAAGGCAGTGTCGATTTGTCCCACGTTGAAATTCTGGTGCTCGATGAAGCAGACCGGATGCTCGACATGGGCTTCGT
This sequence comes from Pseudomonas sp. RGM 3321, assembly GCF_022836805.1. Lineage (NCBI taxonomy): Bacteria > Pseudomonadati > Pseudomonadota > Gammaproteobacteria > Pseudomonadales > Pseudomonadaceae > Pseudomonas > Pseudomonas sp. RGM 3321. Next base: position 36,538 of record NZ_JALHBH010000119.1, on the reverse strand, counting down.
CCATGACGTGAAAAAGGTCCTCGCGCGGCTGCCGGCCAAGCGTCAGAACCTGCTGTTCTCGGCGACCTTCTCCAATGACATCACGTCGTTGGCTGGCAAGCTGCTGCACAATCCCGAGCGCATCGAAGTCACGCCGCCGAACACCACGGTCGAGCGTATCGAGCAACGGGTTTTCCGCCTTGCCGCCAACCACAAGCGTTCGCTACTGGCGCATTTGATCACTGTCGGCGCCTGGGAACAGGTGCTGGTCTTCACCCGCACCAAGCACGGCGCCAACCGTCTGGCCGAGTACCTGGACAAGCACGGCCTTGCGGCTGTCGCGATCCACGGAAACAAGAGCCAGAACGCCCGTACCAAGGCACTGGCCGACTTCAAGGCAGGTGACGTACGCATCATGGTCGCGACCGATATCGCCGCACGCGGCCTGGATATCGATCAGTTGCCGCATGTCGTCAACTTCGAGCTGCCAAACGTTGATGAAGACTACGTTCACCGTATCGGCCGTACCGGCCGGGCCGGTCGTTCGGGCGAAGCCATTTCCCTGGTTGCGCCGGACGAAGAGAAGCTGCTCAAAAGCATTGAGCGCATGACTAAACAGAAGATCGCCGATGGCGACCTGATGGGCTTCGACATCACCGCAGTCGAGGCTGAAAAACCGGAAGTGCGTGAGCGTCCGGATGTTCGCAACTCTCGTGGTGCACGTCCTGCCGGCGACAAGAACAACGGCGGTCGTCGCGACAAGGGCAAGGACAAAGGCAAGGAAAAACCTGCCGCTGCAGCCGCCACTGGCGAACGCCCTGCAAGGCAGCCACGCGAAAAAAAACCTCGTGAGGGCACGCCTCGCAGCGAACAGCGTGCATCGCAGCCATCCATACCGCGTCCGGCGGCTGATCGTGCGCCGGACGAGTTCCGCGACGATGAAGTAGACAACTTCGGCAATCGTGCTGACTACGTCAGCCCTTATCAGGGCAAAGGCCAGAACCGTGGTCGTCGTCCTGCTGCAGCACCCGGTGCAGCACCGGCTGCTGGCGGCGCAGCTCGCCCAACCAACCCGGGTCGACCTGCGGGCGGCGCTCGTAACGGTTCCGGCACTGGTGCGCCAAAGCGCAACGGTTCGGGTTCGTCGGCACCGCGTTCGCGTGATGGCCAGCCGCGCGGCCGCCGCCCGGCACGTGAAGACCAGCCCTTGCCGCGTGAAGGTCAGGAGCCAGCCGTGCGTGCCCCGCGCGACGGCCAGCCTCAGCCAAAGATCGTGCACAAGGAATCCAAGATCGACCGCTTCCCGTCTGCCGAGCAGCTGGACCAGCTGCCAAGCCGCCCACGCGGTGAAAAACCGGCCCTGCTGACCCGCAACCGCGACAGCTGACAGCTGACAGCTGACAGCCACGCAACACTAAAAACGCCCCGACCTGTTCGGGGCGTTTTTGTTTGTTGTGCCTGGAGGATGTTGATCATTGCTCCCACGCTCCGCGTGGTAGCGCAGTTCTGGACGCTCTGCGTCCTCTTTGTGGCGCTCCGCGTCACACAAGGGTTCTGCGAAATCAGTTAAATATGTTCCAGGCTCGAGCCCCCTTTTCGCCCCTCGGCGACCTACTTTGATGGGGCCAAAGTAGGCAAACCCCCTCGCTCCTGTTTCCGGCCCGACTTCGTCGGGTTCCTTCGCCCTGTCACTGATCCGGGGGCCCGCCGCAACGGGCCATCCATGGCCCGGTGCGGCTTGCTCGGCGTCCTGCCGAGCATCCCCCGGATCAGCGTCAGGACTCAGCCGTCACTAAGGTCGCAATCTGCGTCGTCAGTGCCATAGTGATAAAAAAACGCTTTATTCATCGCTCCCACGCTCCGCGTGATAGCGCAGCCTTGGACGCTCTGCGTCCGATCTTGAGACGGTAGTGCAGCGCCGATCTGTGACGCAAAGCGTCACGAAATGCATGCCAACGCGGAGCATTGGCACGATAGTCACCTCAGGAAGTTTCATCGCACCAACAAAAACGCCGACCCTAAGGTCGGCGTTTTGTCGATCAGGCGTGCTCTTACTTCTTCTGTACGCCTTCGAAGGTGATGTCCAGGTCCAGCGTCTGAGACGTCGGGCCGGGGCCCTTGATGCCGAAGTCGTTCAGGTTCAGCGTCGAAGTACCGTTGAAGCCGGCACGGTAGCCGCCCCATGGATCCTTGCCTTCGCCGTTGAAGGTTGCCTTGATGACGATTGGCTTGGTCACGCCGTGCAGGGTCAGGTCGCCAGTGACGTCAGCCGTTTTTTCGCCAGTCGATTTGACTGCGGTGGAAACGAATTTGGCTTCCGGGTATTTGGCAACGTCCAGGAAATCCTTGCTGGAGATGTGCTTGTCACGCTCGGCGTGGTTGGTGAACAGGCTGGCAGTTTTCAGCTCGACATTGATTTTGCTGGCCTCAGGCTTGGCAGCATCAAAGCTGAACGTGCCGTCCCAGTCCTTGAAGGTACCGTGGATGAAGCTGTAGCCCAGGTGACTGATCTTGAAGTCAACGAATGCGTGTTGACCTTCCTTGTCGATAACGTAGTCGGCAGCCATGGCCTGGCCAGCAGACAACAATGCGGTACCCAGAGCCAGAGCGGCGAGAGACTTCTTCAACATGCTTTTATTCCCGTTTTGGTTGAACAATCAATTACGACCCAGCATACGCTTGAGGGTCACATCGCGATCGATGAAGTGGTGTTTCAATGCTGCAAGACCGTGGAGCCCCGCGAATATCACGATGACCCAGGCCAGATACAGGTGAATCCAGCCAGCCGTTTCTGCCTGATCCGGAAGACCCGAAACCAGCGCGGGCACATCGAACAGGCCGAATATCGGAATCCCCACACCATCGGCGGTGGAAATGAGATACCCGGCGAACATCACGGCAAACAGTGCGACGTACAAAAACAGATGGCCGAATGCGGCACCGATGCGCGTCAACTTACTGTAGCTGGTCAACGGCGGTGGCGGCGGACTGAGCAGGCGCCAGACCACACGGATCAACATGACTGCAAACAACGTGATGCCGATGCTCTTGTGCAGATCAGGGCCCGCCTTGCGCCACGTATCGTAGTAATCCAGCCCGACCATCCACAGCCCCAGCGCGAACATACCAAACACGACAGCAGCCACACCCCAGTGCAGCACCACGCTGACCAGACCGTAGCGAGAGGATGAATTACGTAGCTGCATTACCAGTACCTTGTCAGAAGTGTTACCAGACTAGCTTTTTATCTATCGAATGAAAGCGCAAAATTTTGCTCGGACGTATCGAACAATACGATAGGTCTGTTGGACGTTTCGTACGCCGGTTCTGCGGGTTACACCAACACCTGACAGGCTTTACAGCATCTCAGGCTGTCCTCGCTGCAGCAGCATCTCGATAATTTGCCGTCAGTAATACTTTGCAATGACCATCGGCGTTTCGATGCCGATGAACGGCACGCTGAGGCCCGACAAGGTCACCCACAGGGATAGAACGAATCGAGCGTGCATAAAAAAAGGGATGCGGTATGAACCGCATCCCTTTCAGTCAGCCATCGGCTGGTCAGTTGTTGGCGTCTGCAGGCGCTGCGTCAGCAGGGGTCTTGGCTGGAGCCGGTTTGCTCTGAGCCTTTTTCGCTGCTTCTTTTTTTGCAGCTTCTTTCTTCGCCGCTTCTTTTTTGGCGGCTTCCTTGCTCTGCGGCTTTTTCGCCGGTTCAGCCTTGGTCGCCGGTTTCTTCGCAGGCTCGGCTTTTACCGGCGGCTTGGCAGGCTGGACAACCGGTGCAACCACGGGCGCCGGAGCAACAGCCGGTGCAGGCGCTGGAGCAGGAGCAGGCTCTACAGCCTTCTCTACCGGAGCAGGTGCCGGAGCTGGTTCTTCACCACCACCAAACATGCGCGAGAAGAAGCCTGGCTTGTCGGCCTGCGGCTTGGCAGGTTCGGCCGGTTTGTCGGACGAACCACCGAACAGGTTGCTGAAGAAATTGCCTTCGGACTTCTGCGAAGCCGGGGCCGGCGCTTTCGGCGGTGCAATCTTGACCGGTTCGAACGACTTGCCAGCCGCCAGATCCTGGACCTGACCAGCCGCACGCTGACCGCTGCGCAAGGCACCTTCCAGAGTACCGGGGTACAAGGTGTCGGTGTGTTCGCCAGCAAAGGCTACGCGCAGAATCGGCCGCTCCCACAGACGCCAGTATTTACTGATCTGGCCGGGACCGAATGCCAGGTAGGAACCACCGGTGGACGGGTCGACGCTGTAACGGCGGATTTCGTAGCCGGTGTAGGCACCGCGTGCTTCAGGGTAGAACGCATGCAGACGGATCAGCACCTGATCGACCATCTGCTTGTCGCCGAAGGCTTGCATGATGCGTGCGTTGTCGCCGGACAGGTTGATCACCACATTGGCGCCGCCCTTGAGCGCGGGCTCTACCCACAGCATGCCCAGACCGGTGTTACTGAACACTTCACCGGACATGCGCGCCTTGCTGTCCCAGACCGGGGTCTTGAACTTGAGCATGATCTGGTCGCGCCAGCCGTAGTTGGTGCTCTTGATCGCGCCCATGTGCTGAGCGTCCAGTGCAGGCGTCATCTGGATCTTGCCCAGCGAGCGCAGCGGTACGGCCATGACCACGTAATCTGCGGTGTAGCTGGTTGCGCCAGCCTTGACGGTGACCTTGTCCTTTTCCTGGACGACTGCCGTCACCGGCGAGTTGGTCTTGACGGTCTTGAGCTGCTTGACGAACGCCTGGGTCAGCACCGCACTGCCACCGGGCAGGCGCGCAGCGCGCAAGTCACGCTCGTCGACCGAGCGATAAACCCGCGATTGCTGGGCAAGGTACAGCAGCGACAGGCGCGAAGGCTCGTCGTAGCGGGTACGGATCTGCTGGTTGATCAACTGGCGCGCCGTGGCCGGCAGGTTCAGGCGGTCCAGCCAGTTGGCGACGTTGATCTGATCCAGCGCGAACAAGGTGCTGTTGGACGCAGGGTTTTCCGGGTCGTCAACCGAGCGCGCGAGGTTATCCAGCGTGTCGTTGTAACGCTTGATGGCTTCGGCGGTCGCTGGCTGTTTGACGGCCAGGTCAGCCTGGGTGAAGTACACACCGTCGATCAGGTAGCTGGGCGTGCGCACAAACTCAGGCGCGGGCACGGTAGGCAGCTTGAAGCTGTCCAGGTAGCGGTTCAGCACTGGCTGAGCCTTGGTGTTGCCGATCCACTCGCTGGTCGCCAGACCGGAACGTCCGCCCAGGCTGGGCCTGGCTTCCAGCAGCGTCACCTGCCAGCCTTTGGCCTGCAGTTCATAGGCAGCGGTCAAGCCTGCCAGACCACCACCGACGACAATGGCCGTTCGTTGTTTTTCATCGGCGAGCGTCGAAACGCTGACCAACCCTGCCACTATCAGCGCACAGGCGCGCAGCCACCCAGAAAGCATTCGGCGAACTCCAGAAAACATAGGGAAGATTGGGCAAGTCAGCCCGGCACATCGACTTGCTGCGCAGGATACGCGAGCCATCAAATAGCCGCCAGCAATGTCCATCAGCCGTTAAAACTGCATCAAAGGTTGTTCCGTAGCCGGGCATTGCATAGGCTTGCGCGATTGTTCGTCCTCGCATCAGGCGAGTCGCTACCCGGAGATTGAAAATGGGCCTCAATGACCAGTGGATGCAACGTGACCTGAAGGTCCTGTGGCACCCCTGCACCCAGATGAAAGACCACGAAAATCTGCCATTGATACCGATCAAGCGCGGTGAAGGCGTATGGCTTGAAGACTTCGAAGGCAAGCGTTATCTGGACGCGGTCAGTTCCTGGTGGGTCAACGTTTTCGGGCACGCCAACCCACGCATCAACCAGCGCATCAAGGATCAGGTCGACCAGCTGGAGCATGTGATTCTTGCCGGTTTCAGTCACCAGCCGGTCATCGAGCTGTCCGAACGGCTGGTCAAACTCACGCCCGAGGGCCTGAACCGCTGCTTCTACGCCGACAATGGCTCATCGTGCATTGAAGTCGCGCTGAAGATGAGTTTTCACTACTGGCTCAATCGCGGCCAGCCGGACAAGAAGCGCTTCGTCACCCTGACCAACAGCTACCACGGCGAGACCATGGCGGCGATGTCGGTGGGCGATGTGCCGCTGTTTACCGAAACCTACAAGGCGCTGCTGCTCGACACCATCAAGGTACCGAGCCCCGACTGCTATCACCGCCCGGACGGCATGAGCTGGGAAGAGCATTCGCGCAACATGTTCGCCGCCATGGAACAGACCCTCGCCGACCACCACGCCAGCGTTGCAGCGGTGATCGTCGAGCCGCTGATTCAGGGCGCGGGCGGCATGCGCATGTATCACCCGGTCTACCTCAAGCTGCTGCGCGAAGCCTGCGACCGCTACGGCGTACACCTGATCCACGACGAAATCGCTGTCGGTTTCGGCCGTACCGGGACCATGTTCGCCTGTGAACAAGCGGGTATCCGCCCGGATTTCCTGTGCCTGTCCAAGGCGCTGACCGGTGGCTACCTGCCGCTGGCCGCCTGCCTGACCACCGACGATGTGTACGACGCGTTCTACGACGACTACCCGACCCTGCGTGCGTTTCTGCACTCGCACAGTTACACCGGTAACCCGCTGGCCTGTGCGGCAGCGCTGGCGACACTGGATATCTTCGAGCAGGACAACGTTATCGAAAACAACAAGGCCCTGGCGCAACGCATGGCGACGGCCACTGCGCATCTGGTGGATCATCCGCACGTCGCGGAAGTGCGTCAGACCGGCATGGCCATCGCCATCGAAATGGTTCAGGACAAGGCCACCAAGACCGCCTACCCGTGGCAGGAACGGCGTGGCATGAAGGTCTTTCAGCATGCCCTTGAGCGCGGTGCATTGCTGCGGCCACTGGGCAGTGTGGTGTATTTTCTGCCGCCGTATGTGATTACCCCGGAGCAGATCGACTTTCTGGCCGAGGTGGCCACCGAGGGCATTGATATCGCTACACGCAGCAGTGTCAGTGTTGCCGTGCGCGAGAACTTTCATCCGGACTTTCGCGATCCGGGTTGAGGCTGAAAACTGCGGCGTCATGACTGACGCCTTCGCGGACAAGTCCGCTCGTACAGGGGCCTGGCTGCATATGCGGTAGCGATCCGGGTGACGGCACCCTCACAGAATGAACACCAGAACCGAGACACACCATGAGACTGTCGCGCTTTTTTACTGAAACGCCGCTGAGTCTGGGCGAGCACGAACTGCCTGAGGCCCAGGCGCATTACATCAGCCGCGTGCTGCGCATGACCGAAGGTGACGCGCTGCAACTGTTCGACGGATCGGGCCAGGAGTTTCGCGGCACCTTGCTGGAAGTCGGCAAGAAGCGCGTGCATGTGCAACTGACCGAAAGCTTTGCCGGGCAGGTCGAGTCAGGCCTGCACATCCACCTGGGCCAGGGCTTGTCGCGTGGCGAACGCATGGACTGGGCTATTCAGAAGGCCACCGAGCTGGGCGTCAGCGAAATTACCCCGATTGTCAGCGAGCGCTGTGAAGTGCGGCTCAAGGACGAACGCGCCGAGAAGCGCCAGGCGCATTGGCAACAGATCGCAATCAGCGCCTGCGAGCAGTGCGGTCGCTCGGTGGTGCCGGTGATTCATCCGCCGATGCCACTGGCAGAGTGGATCAAGCATACCGAGGCCGACCTGAAACTGGTGCTGCACCCGGTGGCCGAGCCGCTGACCAGCCATGACAAGCCCGCCAGCCTGGCCTTCCTGATTGGTCCGGAAGGCGGCTTGAACGATGCAGAAGTCGATCAGGCGCAAGCCGCCGGCTTCCACGCCGCGCGCCTCGGCCCGCGCGTTCTGCGCACTGAAACCGCCCCGGTGGTCGCGCTCAGCGTGGCGCAGCAGTTGTGGGGCGATTTCTGACTGCTGATGATCTTCCCCACGCTCCAGCGTTCAGCGTTATACACAAGTCCTGATGGGCTTCTGCCCGGAGGGCGTAGGAGCGAACTTGTTCGCGAAGACAGTAATTCAGGCGATGCATTTTCGACGAATATACTGGCCCTTTCGCAAACAATGCGGATCGCCGTCCCGGTAGCTCCTACGGCATTCGGCCAGAGCCAGAAGCAGACTTGCGTATAACGCAGAGCGCTGGAGTGTGGTAACGAGAGTCAGGTCCCGACCGCCCCTCCTCACAGCACATAAAAACAGATCGCCACAAAGTGCATCAAACTGCCGGCAATGACGAACAGGTGCCAGATGCCGTGAAAGTGGCGGATCTGGTCGTAGGCGAAGAACAGAATGCCGACGGTGTACAGCACGCCGCCGCCGGCCAGCCAGATGAAGCCCGCCAGGCCGAGCGCAGCAATCAGTGGTTTGACCGCCACGAGGACGATCCAGCCCATCACGGCGTAGATCACGATGGACATGATTCGCGCTTCGGAACGGGGTTTTATCTCCTGCACAATGCCGATCAGCGCCAGTCCCCAGACGATACCGAACAGGGTCCAGCCCCACACGCCGCGCAATGTCACAAGACAGAACGGCGTGTAGCTGCCCGCAATCATCAGGTAGATCGAAAAGTGATCGACCTTCTGCATGATCGATTTCGAGCGGCCCTTGACGCTGTGGTAGATCGTCGAAACGCTGTACAGCGTGACCAGACAGGCGCCATAGATCGCAATACTGACCACTTTCCAGACATCGCCGTGCAGACTCGCCATCACCAATAGCCAGATTGCGCCGACACCTGCCAGCACTGCGCCCACCAGGTGGGACCAGGCGTTGAATTTTTCTCCGTAATACATCCGCTCAATACCCTCTTGTGACAAAACACTGGGAGCAGAGGCTCGCGGTTATTGAAACAAACCGCAACACCCTATGTAAGTGGCGGATATTTTAAGCAGCTATCGGCGCACGACTTGTGCACAATCAGCGCACATCAATAAACAGCGCCACGACATGCAGATCGATGACGAACTGACGCTCAAGAAACTGGAAATATTCCTGGCTTTCATGCGCACCGGCAATCTGGCGCGGGCGGCGGAGGAGTTGCAGACCAGCAACGTCAGCGTGCACCGCGCCATTCACTCGCTGGAAAGCGCCCTGCGTTGCCCGCTGTTCAGGCACGAAGGCCGCAACCTTACGCCGCTGGAAAGCGCGTATGTGCTGGAAGAGCGAGCGCAGAAGCTGGTGCAGGATGTGCTCGCCACAGTAGAGCTGACCCGTCAGGCGGCAGGCTTTTCGGCGGCGCGCTTCCGCCTTGGGGCCTTGTATTCACTGACCGTCAAGACGGTTCCGCAGTTGATCATGGGCCTGAAAATCCGCCGCAGCGAGCTGAATATCGACCTGATTCTGGGCTCGAACATGGACCTGCTGTACAAGCTCAAGAACATGGAAGTCGACGCCATGCTGGTGTCGCTGGATGACAGCACACATGACCCGGACTGCGAGCACCTGGCGCTGTTTTCCGACGATATCTTCCTGGCTGTGCCCACCGACTCGCCGTTTGCCGAGCACAGCGAGGTGGATCTCAGCGACCTGCGTGAAGCGACATTCATCACCCTCACCCAAGGCTTTGCCACTCATCGCGATGGTATACGGGTGTTTCAGCAGGCCGGGTTCGAGCCCAAAGTGGCGATGCAGGTCAATGACATCTTCACCCTGCTGAGCATGGTCAGTTCCGGCGTCGGCTATGCGCTGCTGCCGGGGCGCATTGCGGCGGTGTATGAAAACCGCGTGCGGCTGATTCCGTTGCAAAGCCGCTACCGGATGCAGCAACACATCGGCATGGTTTTCCTGAAGTCCAGGCAGCGCGATCCCAACCTGCTCGCGCTGCTGGCCGAGTGCCGGATGTATGCGAATCGCCTGCTTGAGCAGGCGACCTGATCGAAGGGACTAACCGACGATTGCACGCACGATGAAATACAGCACCGACGGCCCCAGCAGACAACCCAGCCCGGTATGAAACGTGGCGGTCAGCGCGCCGTAAGGCACCAGACGCCGGTCTGTTGCGGCCAGCCCTGCGGTAACGCCGCTGACAGTACCCGCCAGACCACCGAAGACCATCGCCGAACGCGGGTTGTCCAGGCCCATCCAGCGCGCTGCCATGGGCGTACCGACCATCACCAGAATCGCCTTGATCAGGCCGGTGGCAATCGACAGGGCCATCACGTCAGAGGTCGCACCCAACGCAGCACCGGTCACCGGACCGACGATGTAAGTCACGGCACCCGCGCCAATGGTGGTCATGCTGATTGCATCGCGGTAGCCAAACACCCAGGCAATGCTCGCGCCCACGATAAACGGCAGAATCGTGCCCAACAGCAAGGCGATTGCTCCGATCAGCCCGGCCTTGCGTGCTTCGGTGGCCTGCACTTCAAAGGCAGTCGCCACGATGGCGAAGTCACGCAGCATTGCCCCACCCATCAGGCCGATGCCTGAGAACAGCGCCATGTCGGCGAGCCCTTTCTGGCCGCCGGTCAACGTGCCGCCGACCCAGGCCAGAATCAATCCGATGACAATCGCGATGGCCGAGCCATGCACCCGGCCGAAGGTCAGGCGCCTTGAAAGCACCACCGAGACCCACATGATGATACCGACGAAGGCAAATGCGGTGATCAGGCCGTTGTGTTCAAGTCCTTTCTCGATGAGGTCCCACATATCAGCGACCTCCAGCCGGGGTGATTTCAGGCTTGATCACAGGCGTCAGCAGCGGTTCTTCCTTGGGTAAAGGCTCGCCACGATTGGTGCGACTGATCAATGCGATGGTGCAGGCGCAGAGCACCACCGAGCCGACAGCGGCCAATACCGCGACCGGCCCGCCCTTGAGTGCGGTCACAACGTTTTGTTGCGCGGCCATCGCCACCACCACCGGTATGTACAACGCGCCCCAGAAGCCCACGCCCATTTCGCAGTCCTTGGTCATGCCGCCGTGTTTCTGCATCCACAGGCGTGCGCAGATCAACAGGATCATGGCGATCCCGACCCCACCCACATTGGATTTCACGCCCAGCAGAACGCCGAGCATGTCACCGAGAATCACGCCCGCGAGCGTGCAGATAGCCAGTAGTGCAACACCATAGATAATCATTGTTGTTATTCCTCTGTTTGCATTGCTGAAGTTGTTGTTTTTGTCCTTCGTAGCAGCTGCACGGCGGCTCTATGGAGTGCGGCGACCCTCCTCGTGCGACAGCGCGATCAGGCTGTCCAGACGCGCAGCCTGAAAGGCCAGCGCTGTTCCTTGCTGGAAGACTTTGCGCGCCAGCCCGGTCAACACGGCACCGGGCGGCAATTCGATGTGCAGGCGCACGCCTCGCTCCCAGGCGGTCTCCACAGTGCTTCGCCAGTCGATGACCCGGCACATGTTGAAGGCCAGGTCGTCACGCAGTTTTTCGGCATTCAGCAGCGGACGCGCCGTGCTGCCGCTGAGGTAACGTATCTTCGGTGCCTGCAACGCAACCCTTGAAAAGGCTTCTGCCAGTTGCTGTGCGGGAGCTTCCAGCAAGGCGCAATGCGACGGTACGCTGACCGCAAGACGCTTGACCGCCGCGGCCCCCGACGCCTTGGCCAAATGACCGACCTGCTGCATCGCCACGGCGCTGCCCGAGATCACCATCTGGTTGTCGGCGTTGATATTGGCGAGAAACACCGGCATTTCCGGGCTGTGTACTTGCGTGATCAGCGCCTCGACCTGTGTCTGGTCCAGACCGATCACCGCAGTCATGCCATAACCTTCGGGCCAGGCGTTCTGCATCAACTCGCCGCGCAACGCCACCAGGCGCACGGCATCGTCAAAGGCCAGCACCCCGGAGATCACCGCTGCCGGATAAGCGCCGATGGACAACCCTGCAACGTAGTCCGGCACACAGTCACGCGCCTGCAACAGACGGGCGCAGGCGACACCGGCGATCAACAGGCAAAGCTGGACGGCGCGGGTCGCTTGCAGCGCCTGAGTGCTGTCCAGCGCCAGTACGTCTTCGCCCAGAGCATCGGCAGCTTCCTGCAGGCAATCGTGGACGACAGGGTCGTCGGGTAACTGATGCAGCATGCCGGCCTGCTGAGCGCCCTGACCGGGAAACACCCACAGGCTACTCATGCGCACGCCCCGATCAGATGCCACGGATCTGCAACCAGCCGCGCCCCTGCTGCGGTCTTGAGCAACACCCGCCCCGCTGGGCGCGCCCATTCACGCAGCGCCACAGCGCCATGATCGAGTTGCAGCTGGACATCGACCCGGCAGACCGATGTTTCCAGCGCTTCGACCAGTTCGGCTGCGCAACTGCGACTTAACGGCTCAGGCGTACGCAAAATCAGGTCCAGATCGCTGTCCTGATTCAACGCCGCAATACCACTGGCCAATTCGAACCCGGCGCTGCCGCCGACACCCCAGACCAGTTCCAACGCATCCATCACCGGGCGGACCTGGCGCAAGGCACGCAATGCGGGCCAGTCCTGAGTATTTTCGGTCGGGCACAAGACCAGTTGCTCGGGGGCTACCCGCCGATAGACATCCGTCAGCAACATGCTCGCGGCATAGCGCTGCTCACGACCGTAGCCGCGCAACCCTACGGCCACCTGACCGGCTGGCATGGCCTGCCGACGCACCACGACCGGCTGCCCGGCCAGCACCGTTTCGACCGCCCATTTGGGCGCATCGTCCGGCAAGGCAGACAGTGGCATGCCCCACAGCAAATCATGGGGCAGTACTGCGCAAGCGCTGTCGATCACCATTGCGCCCGCAACAACTGGCGCACGGTGGCCGATGCCGCACGATTGCTCGCGCCCAGGCGGCTGCTCAGGTCGACCCCGCTGGCCCGCACGTCTCTGATCGCACTGCTGAGGACATTGCGAATCTGAGTCAGGTCATCAGCAGTGGGCTGCTCGATCTGGCTGACCGAGAGGGTTTCCCACAGCAGACCGAGGCTTGCGTAGCTGTCGATGTCGTAGGCCATTGGCGGGATGCTGGTGGCAAGTTTTTCCAGGTCTTCGACACTGCGCAGCGTTACCCGAGCGGCGGAAGCCTTGCCCATCGCATGCACCATCACACCGGGATCACGCAGTGCAATCAGCCGATTGGCCTGATACCCGTGGGCCAGAAATGCGCCGGACATAGCCTTGCCGACCAGCAGACCAATGACCGCATGCCCGGCAATACGCGCTCGCGCATAGCTGTCCACCGCACCGGCCAGCGCCTGATGAATGCCCAGCGCTTCTTCGCGGCGGCCATAGGCCTGGCTCGGCACATCGACAATCGCAATCAATGCACGCTTTTCGGCGCGGTCGCGATCCTGCTCGATGGCGTCATCCACAGCTTTAGCCAGGCCCCAGCCTTCCAGCAGACCGACCTCTCCCTGACGCGCCCGAGGGAAACGATTGCCAGTATCGGCAACCACCGCCACAAAGCGCACCGGCTGCTCGCCCAACAAGCCATCGGCGACCTTGAGCGAGGCAGGCAGACCGTCAACTTGCGTAGCACCTGCGCTCAACGCTTTGAACCAGTGCAAACCCCGTTGTGAATAGCTCATGACCGGGCTCCTTGATAAAGGGTACGTACACTCTGCGGATCGATTTGCGCTTCGGTGTCGAGGCTGGTGAGGCGCTGCAAAAACAGTTCGTACTGGCTGCTGCGATGCGCTGCCGGTACGCCCTGCTTGAGCCAGCCGCTGACCTGCTGCCGGATATCGGACACATCGTCTGCGGCAAAACCGTCCACCAGATCACTGGCAAACCGCTGCTCGCCTCCGGTCAGGCTCCAGATAAACGGGCGGTCACGGGAATCGTATTCTTCGATGCCGGCTTCCTGCTCGATCACCTGCGGGCCGTTCAGGCCCAAGCGGGCTTCCTGGGTCACCAGCAAATAGCTGCACAAGCCCGCAGCAATGGACATCCCGCCAAAACAGCCGACGCTGCCCGCCACTACGCCGATTACCGGCTGGTACTGGCGCAAGTCGACCATCGCGGCATGAATCTCGGCAATCGCCGCCAGACCCAGATTGGCTTCCTGCAAACGCACGCCACCGGTTTCCAACAGCACGATGGCAGCGGTGGGAATACCGTTGCGGTTGTCTTCGGCGGCCAGCTCAAGCGCACCGGCCATTTTCGCGCCGCCGACTTCGCCCATGCTGCCGCCCTGAAACGAGCCTTCGATGGCCGCAATGACTACCGGCCACCCGTCAACAGTGCCTTTGGCGACCACCACGCCATCGTCGGCTTGAGGCACAACGCCTTGCCTGGCGAGCCAGGGCGACATGACGCGATCAAACGGGCCAAGCAATTCGCGGAAGCTGTCGGCATCCAGCAGAGCGCGGGCGCGCTGCCGGGCACCGAGTTCAATGAAACTGTGCTGGCTCAGCAAACGTGCATTATCAGTCATGACCGATCTCCTCGAAGCCCTGCTCCAGGCGCAAGCGCACCACGCCGGGCGTGGCCCCGAAGTCATGTATGTCGATGCTCAGCGCAGGCGGGGTCTGGCCGTCGAACATGCGCTCGAAAAGATGCTTCCAGCGCAGCGAGGCACCGTTGACCGAGGTCACCACCTGAATCGACAACTTGCCGGGCGAACCGGGCTCCAGCAGTACTTCCAGATCACCCGAGCCCACCACGCCCACCAGCGCGCGGCCTTTGGGCGGCTGTCCGGCAGGAAATTCAAAAGACAGGGTTTCCATTTCAGGCACTCCTCGAAACACGGCCGAGCACAGGCTCCAGGCCGTCGATGAACAGGCAGGCAGCCAGCAAATCAGCCGCGCCGCCAGGCGAAGCATTAAGCGCCAGCAGTTGCTGATCCAGCTGGCTCAGTGCGCGGCGCCCGGCAAGGCTGGCACTGCCACCAGCGTCCAGCACGTGCTGAGCTCCTCGCTGCATGGTGTGCAAGCCTTCGATACCGGCACGATGCAGCACGCAGGTGTCGGACAGGGTGGTCATGATCGCCAGCAATGCATCCAGCCGGGCGTTCTGCTCGCCACTGCCCGCCGCACGACTGCGTTGCAGTTGCGGCAAGGCGAAATCCCTGACTGCCGGGAAACCTTGCTGCGCCTGTTCTCGGGCACCCATTACACCGTAACGGCGAACCACTTCATTACCGTGACTGCCTTGCACGAGCACCTGGCGGTCCTTGATCTGCGCCAGGCTGGCAGCCCGCGCGAGCACGGCTTCGGGAGCGCAGTTGCGGGCGTCCAGCGCGGCAGCCGTCACCAGCAGGCCCAGCGCCCAGATCGCACCTCGATGAGTATTCACACCCTGGGTGGTGCGCAGCATTGTGGCTTCACCTTCGCGACCGAGACGACCGAGCGCCTCACGTAATGGCTGGCCCACCGAGTTGAATTGTCCGGCGGCGTCAGCCATCAACTTGAAGGTCGGCCGCAGTGACAGCGCCGAGGAATGCATCAGGCCCAGATGCAGGTCGGTGTGTGCGCCGCTGCCACGCCGGTCCACCAGTGCAGGCTTGGGCGACAGGTCGGCTTCGGCGATCAGGGCATCGACGGCCAGATCGGCCAGCCGTTCCGCAAGCGAAGCAGCTTGCGGTGTCAATTGAAGTGCGCTCATCACCAACTCCTGAATTTGGCAGGCGGGCTGTACAGGCCACCGGACCACTGAACCAGATCGGCAATGCTCTTGGCCGCAAGCAGTTCACGGCTGGCATCGGTACGCCGGATACCCAGGTCTTCCGGCAGCGCGATCAGCCCTTCACGACGCATACGTGCAGTGTCTTTCGGGTTATGGCGCAAGCCGATCACGGTCACGCCCGCCACGGCGGCGATCATCGCCTGACGCTCTTCCAGGCTGCGTGCCTTGTAGAGATAGGCTATGCCTTCTTCGGTCAACAAATGAGTGACGTCGTCGCCGTAAATCATGATCGGTGCCAGCGGCATGCCGCTTTTCTTTGCCACCTCGACCGCATCAAGGGTTTCAACGAAGGTGGGTTTACCGCCTTCCTGAAACGTCTCGACCATCTGCACCACGAGCTTTTTGCCGCGTTCCAGATAGGCATCCGGGCCGCTCTCGTTCTGTTGGCGCATGTCCAGCCAGGCAGGGGTGGCATGACGTCGGCCGCGCGGATCATGGCCCATGTTCGGCGCGCCGCCAAAACCTGCCAGCCTGCCACGGGTGACGGTCGAGGAATGCCCGTCGCCATCAACCTGCAGGGTCGCGCCGATGAACAGGTCAACGGCATATTGGCCAGCCAGCTGACAGAGTTGGCGATTGGAACGCAGCGAGCCGTCGCGTCCGGTGAAGAACACATCCGGGCGCGCAGCAATGTAGTTTTCCATGCCCAGTTCGGTGCCGAAGCAATGCACGCTCTCGACCCAACCGCTTTCGATAGCCGGGATCAGCGTCGGATGTGGGTTAAGCGTCCAGTTACGGCAGATCTTGCCCTTGAGGCCCAGCGACTCGCCGTAAGTCGGCAGAATCAGTTCAATGGCTGCGGTATTGAAACCAATGCCGTGGTTCAGCGACTGAACGTTGTGTTTTTCGTAGATGCCGCGAATCGCCATCATCGCCATCAGTACATGCACTGGCTTGATGTGCCGCGGGTCGCGGGTGAACAGCGGCTCGATGTAGAACGGCTTGTCGGCCACCACCACAAAATCGACCCACGAGGCCGGAATGTCCACGCGAGGCAGTTCGCTGACGTCATCCACCAATTGATTGACCTGAACGATGACGATGCCATCGCTGAATGCGGCAGGCTCGATCAGCGCCGGGGTGTCCTCAGTACTCGGGCCGGTGTAGATGTTGCCTGCCCGGTCGGCCATGAAGCCTGCGGCCAGCACCACGTTGGGGATCAGGTCCACCACCAGCCGCGAATACAGTTCGATGTAGGTGTGGATCGCACCGATTTCCAGCAGGCCGTCTTCCAGCAGTTGGCTGATGCGCAGGCTTTGTGTGCCGGCAAACGAGAAGTCCAGTTTGCGTGCGATGCCTTGCTCGAAAAGGTCCAGATGCTCGGCGCGGCCAACGCTTGGCATGATCATGTGCAGGTCATGCACCTTGCCCGGATCGACTTTGGCCAGTGCGCGGGACAGGAAGTCCGCCTGCTTCTGGTTATTGCCCTCAAGTACCACCCGATCACCGGAAACCAGCAGGGCCTCCAGCGCCGAGACAATTTTGTCGGTCGGCAGCACTACGCCATCGGCCAGCGCCCGCACCTGCTCCAGACGCCGCTGCTTCTCGGTGCGACGACGTGTCCAGCGTGCGTCGGGGGAAGTTGTTGTTGTCATGATCGCTCCACGATTTTGCTGTCGTGGGCCACCTTAGGAGCGATAGGGGCAAGCATCAATCAAGCAGCGAGGCGAATCGTTACGGCTGGAGTAACGATAGTAGGAGTGATCATTTTCTGATCACCTTTATTGGTGCCGGTAACATCCGCGAAACGCCCTGCTGATCTTTGTGTAGGACCGGTCTTTAACAGGGCTTCTGCGCACCTGGGTAGCGGTTTTACGCCTAGCCTTCAGGCTTCCAGACCTCAAAGGAAGCACTGCCATGTCGTTCATAGTCAGGGAAGGCGATCTCACCACCACCGGCGGTTTTGTACTGAGTGCATCGGCCAGCGAAGTCATCGAGCGGCGCCGTGTGGCACGCATGGGCGATCCGGTGTGGTGCCCGGCATGCGGGGAGATTGGTTTCATCGCCCAAGGCAACCCGACGTATGTCGACGATCTGGTGGCGGTCGCCACGCGGGGTCACGAAGTAGAGTGCGGCTGCCCACTCGGCAGCAACCGCCTGACTGCCTCACAGGAGCATGTCCAGGCTGATATGGACGCAGCTGTCACCATCTCCACAGAACTGGCTTCGACAGCGAGGCTGAATGCCGAACAGCTGGCGCGCTCACTGAGAGACGGCAGCTATACGCCCGAGGTGCTCCGGCCGCGATGATTTCTGTGTCTGAGCGTTATGCATAAGTCCTGATATGCTCACAGATTGGCTTCTGCCCGCAGGGCGTGGGAGCGAACTTGTTCGCGAATACGGTAGTTCAGACGATACATTTTCTGTGACTATACCGGCCCTTTCGTGAACAAGTTCACTCCCACGGCCTTCGGCCAGAATCATAAGCAGACTTGTGTATAACGCTGAGTGCTAGGCGCGGTGCATACCCATCACGGATGGGCATTGGTCTCCAGCAAATGATGCAGGTCCACGAACTGCTGGGTCAGCTTGTGGCGGGGGTCCAGGTGGATCAGCGGCAGGCTGGCCTGATGAGACTCGCGCATTTTCACCGATGCGCCCAGGTAGACCGGCAACACCGGCAGACCCTCGGCGATCAGCTCGTCGAGCATCTGCTGCGGCAGGCTGGCTCGGGGCTGGAACTGGTTGACGATGATGCCTTCAACCTGAAGATCTTCGTTGTGATCCTCTTTCAGCTCCTCGATCTCGCGCATCAGTCCGTACAGCGCCTGCCGGGAGAAGCTATCGCAGTCGAACGGAATCAATACACGATCAGACGCAATAAGCGCCGAAACCGCATAAAAGTTCAGTGCTGGCGGCGTATCCAGGTAAATCCGCTCGTAATCCTCACTCAGTTCGTCGAGCAGTTTGCGCAGCTTGTTGATCTTGTGTTTCGCCTCAAGTTTGGGCTGCAAGTCGGCAAGCTCGGCAGTGGCCGTGACCACATGCAGGTTATCGAACGGTGTTTCATAGATATCAACGTGGTTTTTCTTGGCGAACGGTGCTGCTGACAGCGTGTTCTTGAAGAACTCGGCAATACCCATCGGAATATCCTGACCGGTAAGCCCGGTGAGGTACTGAGTCGAGTTGGCCTGGGCATCGAGATCGATCAACAACGTCCGATAGCCTTCGTGAGCGCTGACTGCAGCCAGATTGCAAGCGATGCTCGATTTGCCGACACCGCCCTTCTGATTGAATACCACGCGACGCATGCTTTGGATTCCTTGAAAGATGAAGAAACAGCAGGAGTGGCCGATAACGACCTTAAGAGGGTCGAGTCTAGGCAGTACATATGACAACAGCGAGCTTATCGCAAAAGGGCAGGTACCTGTCTGTCATCCGAAAAGCAGACTTGATCTTTAAAATACACGCCTGTAAACGGTTTTTATGTAACAAATTTGCTAGTAATGACCCCCATCGGGATAATGCGCGCACTCGGTCAAATTACCGCACCCAGGCTGATATCTACCTGATATCGATGTAGCGAGAAACAAGCCCGCAGGGGCGGGAAGAGAAGTCTTGATCACCTTCAACATTGCACGATGGCATGCCTGGGCTCCGGGCCTGGCGAGCGCTGACGACTGGTTGCAATGGAGCCGCAATCCGACGTTGCTGGAAACCAGTGACGCCGCGCCAGACGTGTCTTTTCTGCCTGCCATGCAACGCCGCCGCCTGGGCCGCATGGCCAGAATGGCATTTGCCGTCGGCTGGCCATTGACTGAAGGCTTGGGACGCGTACCGCTGGTGTTTGTCTCGCGCCACGGAGAAACCCCGAGAACGTTTGAAATTCTGCGTGATCTGGCCGCGAACGAGCCGGTTTCACCGACCCAGTTCAGCCTTTCAGTGCATAACGCAGTGATTGGTCTGTGGTCGATCATGCGCGGTGAAACAAGTGAGATGACAGCCCTGGCAGCCGCAGGCGACGGGCTGGAGTATGGAGCGTTCGAGGCCGCAGCGTTGCTGGCCGAGGGTGCAGAAGCAGTATTGCTTGTGGTGACTGAAGAACAGCCACCACACGCTTATGCCCAATGGATTGATGACGTGCCCTTTCCCTACGCGGTCGGCTTGCTGCTGACGCCCGGCAACGAGTGGGAATTGTCTTTGCACAGCGACACACAAGGGAACCCGCAGACTCGATGGCCCCACGCATTGAATCTGCTGCAAGCCTTGCACACTGATCAATCCGTCTGCCTGCACCCCTGGAATAACCGGTTATGGAACTGGCAACGCAAGAACTGAAAAAACGTCAGGATGCTTATTACTGGCGTTTGCTGGCAACCGCCTTCAGCTTTGCCCTGTTCGGGTTCAGCGGCCTGTGCCTGCGCTTGTTCGTTTTTCCGGTACTCAGTTGCCTGCCCGGCAGTGTAGCCAGCCATCAGCGCCGCGCCAGGCGGACCATCAGCCGCCTGTTCTGGCTGTTCATCCGCATCATGGCGCGCATGGGCGTGTTGACCTACGAGGTGCAGGGAGCCGAAAAGCTCGGCCGCCCCGGGCAGATGATCATTGCCAACCACCCGTCACTGATCGACGTAGTGTTCCTGATCGGGCTGGTGCGTGACGCCAATTGCGTGGTCAAGCGCAGCCTGTGGGAAAACCCGTTCACCCGCGGCCCGGTGCGCTCCACCGGTTACATCAGCAACGACGGCAGCATGGACATGCTCGACGCCGCCGTGGAGCGCCTGCAAAGCGGCCAGACACTGATTATTTTCCCCGAAGGCACCCGCACCCAGCCGGGTCAGCCGCCGGTCTTTCACCGGGGCGCGGCCGCCATTGCACTGCGTGGCGCGAGCATGATCACTCCGGTGACCATCAAGGTCCAGCCGACCACTCTGACCAAGGCCGAGCCCTGGTATCGCATTGCACAACGCCGCGTGCACTTCAGTTTGCGCGTCGGTGCCGATATAGCCCCCACCGTCTTCAGTTCGCTGGGCCCGCCGCCCGTGGCGTCCCGCAAGCTCAACGATTACCTGCATGACTATTTCACCAAGGAGCTCGCCTCAGATGAGCGATCTGCACCAGGACATTAAATTGTTGATCATCGATGCCCTGGGCCTCGAAGACATCACCCCGGAGGATATCGGCAACGATATGACGCTGTTCGGCGAAGGACTGGGACTGGACTCGGTGGATGCGCTCGAACTGGGCCTGGCCATCCAGAAGCGCTATGGCATCAAGATCGATGCCGATGCAAAGGACACCCGTAACCATTTCGCCAGCGTCGACAGCCTTGCGGCCTTCGTCAGCGCCAGACAACCGGCCTGAGAATTGAACATGCAAACCCGTGAAGACATCTTCGAAATCCTGCGCGCCGCGATGGTGGAACTGTTCGAACTGGAGCCTGAGAGGGTCACACTTGAAGCCAACCTGTATCAGGACCTGGAAATCGACAGCATCGATGCCGTGGACCTGATCGACCACATCAAACGCAAGACCGGCAAGAAGATTGCCGCTGAAGAGTTCAAATCAGTCAGAACCGTGAACGACGTGGTAGAGGCCGTCTACAAACTGGTCAAAACGGCCGAATGAAGCGGCTGATTGGCCTGATTCTGGTACTGGCCGGTGTGCTGTATCCGTTTGCCGTCTACTGGGGAACCGAACACTTCGCCCCGTGGCAGTTCGCGCTGCTGCTGGGCAGCCTGTGGCTGGCGCGTGCACTGACCGGCGAGCGCAAGCCAGGCAGCCTGGCAATGGCGATTGTCGCCCTGGTTTTTTGCGTGGCGCTGGGCGTACTCGACAGCCATCTGATGCTGCGCTGGTATCCGGTACTGGTCAGCGCGTTCATGCTCGGCCTGTTCGGTTCCAGCCTGGTCTACGGCCCGCCGATCGTGGAAAGAATGGCGCGCATAAACCGCCCCGAACTGCCCGAGTCCGGCATCCGTTACACCCGTAAAGTCACGCAGATCTGGTGCCTGTTCTTCCTGGTCAATGGCCTCACGGCAGCCATACTGACGCTCTGGGCACCGTTGTCCTGGTGGACGCTGTACACCGGCCTGGTTTCCTACGGATTGATGGGCCTGTTGTTCGCTGTTGAATGGATAGTCCGCCCACCCGCTGCGGGCGGCAAATGAAATGGATCGCATGAACTGGTTGAACCTTGAACACCTGCTGCTCGACGCCCTGCCCGACCGACTGCTGACGCTGGCTCCGACCCTGGACCACACGCAATTTCGTGATCAGGCACTGAGCGTGGCCGCAGGGCTGCAAGCCCGCGGTATCAAAAACCTCGCGGTACACCTTGAAGATGCCGCTGACCTGGCCGTCGCCTTGTTCGGCGCCTGGCGCGCCGGTGTGCATGTGTTGCTGCCCGCTGACTTGCAAGGCCAGACCCGCGAGCGCTGGGCCAATCAGGTCGACCTGTGGCTGACCGACCTGGCGCACGACACGCATTTAAGCGATCTGCACGCCGCGCAGCTGGCTCCGGCAGCGCTCGACCTAGACCAGTGCCGGTTGAGCCTGTGCACCTCGGGTTCCAGCGGCGAGCCCAAACTGATTGAAAAACGCCTGCGCCAGCTGGCCAACGAAGTCTGCGGGCTGGAACAGTTGTGGGGCGCGCAGCTTGGTTCTGCATGCATGATCGGCAGCGTTGCGACGCAACATATTTATGGGCTGCTGTTCCGTTTGCTATGGCCGCTGTGCGCCGCACGCCCGTTCGTGCGCCGCCAGTTGCCGTTTGCCGAAGACCTGCAACGCGCCAGCCGCGAATACCCGTCCTTTGCCTGGGTCGCCAGCCCGGCACTGCTCAAGCGCATGGGCGACAACCTCGACTGGAGCAGCCTCAGTGCCGTGCGCCGGGTGTTTTCATCCGGCGGCGCATTGCCAGCCGAAGCGGCGCAAAGCCTGCAACAACGTCTTGCTCAATGGCCGACGGAAATTCTCGGCAGTTCGGAAACCGGTGGCATCGCCTGGCGGCAGGGCGAACAGCACTGGCAAGCCTTCGACGGCGTAGAGCTGAGTCAGGACAACGAGGGTGCGCTACGCATCAGCTCGCCCTATCTGCCGCCCGGTCATGTCGAGCAGACCGCCGATGCCGTGCTGATTGGCGATGACGGGCGATTCGAACTGCTGGGCAGGCTGGACCGCATCGTCAAACTTGAAGAAAAGCGCGTGTCGTTGCCGCTGATCGAGCAGGCCCTTACGACTCACAAATGGGTGAACGAAGCGCGTCTTGGCGTGGTTCAGGAAAACCGGGCGTCACTTGGCGCGCTGCTGGTGCTGAGCGATGAGGGCTTGCTGGCCCTGCGCAATCAGGGCCGTCGAGCGCTTACCGAAGCCTTGCGCCAGTATCTGCAACCGCACTGCGAAACCATCGCTCTGCCGCGGCGCTGGCGTCTGCTGCGGCAAATGCCCCTAAACGCCCAGAGCAAACTGGCACAGATGGACGTGCAGAACCTGCTCATGGCGTCACGCCCCGGGCAACCGGAAGTGCTTGACCAACAGGCTGTCGACGGCGAATTACACCTGCAACTGATGGTCCCGCCAGATCTGGCATTTTTCAGCGGCCACTTTCCCAAGGCACCGGTATTGCCCGGCGTGGTTCAGGTCGAATGGGCGATCAGTCTGGGGCAGCGCCTGTTGAATCTGCCACCCGACTTTGCCGGCATGGAAGTGCTCAAGTTTCAGCAACTGGTGCGCCCCGGCGACCGCCTGAAACTGACCCTGCGCTTCGATGCCGCTCGCTCAAAGCTGCATTTCGCCTTTCACAACAGCGAAAACGCACCCTGCTCCAGTGGCCGCGTTGTGCTGGAGGGCGGCCATGCATAAGCCTTGTGTGATCATTCCGGTGTTCGACCACGAGCTGGCCGTGCCCAACGTGGTCAAGGCCGTCCGCAATGCAGGCTTGCCCTGCATACTGGTGGACGATGCCAGCAGCCCGACCTGCGCCGCAGTGTTACAACAACTGGCGCAGGGTGAAGATATTTACCTGCTGCGCCTGCCGGTCAATCAAGGCAAGGGCGGCGCGGTCATGGCCGGGTTTCGCGAGGCGGCACGCCTGGGTTTCAGCCATGCGCTGCAGGTCGACGCCGACGGCCAGCATGACCTGAGCGATATTCCGGTGTTTCTGGAGCAGTCACGCCAGTACCCGCAAGCGTTGATCTGTGGCTATCCGCAGTATGACGAAAGCGTGCCCAAAGGCCGCCTGTACGCCCGTTATCTCACCCACGTCTGGGTATGGATCAACACCCTGTCGCTGCACATTCGCGATTCGATGTGCGGCTTTCGGCTCTACCCGCTGGCCCCGGTTCTGGCGCTGATCGACAGCGTGCAGATCGGCAGGCGCATGGACTTCGACTCGGAAATTCTCGTGCGCCTGTCGTGGCGCGGCCAGGCGATGCGCTGGCTGCCGACCCGCGTTCACTATCCGCAGGACGGCCTGTCGCATTTCCGCCTGTTTCACGACAACGCCCTGATCTCGAAAATGCACGCCAAGCTGTTCTTCGGCATGCTGATGCGCCTGCCGGTGATCCTCTGGCGACGGTGGCGCCCATGACCATTGAAAAATCGCCCAAGGAACATTGGGCCAGTCACGAAGAGCGTGGCAGTTTCCTGCTCATGAAACTTACCGCCTGGGGCATGCGCGTGCTCGGTCGTCGCCTGCTCAGCCCGGTGCTGTATGGCATCGTCCTGTATTTCTTCGCCTTCGGTCGCCGTGCCCGACGCAGCATCTGGGAATACCAGCAGCGCCTGGCGGACTGGAGCGCCAGACCCGAACTGCGCCCCAGCCAGCGGCGCGTGTTTGGCCAGTTCATGGCCTTCGCCGAGGCACTGCTCGACAAGCTTGACGTGTGGAACGGCAAGCTGGGCATCGAGCAGATCGAGATCATCGACTCTGCCCTGCTGCGTCAGAACCTGCGCGGCGAGCGCGGACAGATGCTGGTCGGGGCGCATCTGGGCAACCTTGAGGTGTGCCGCGCACTGGCCGAACTCGGCGAAAAAGTCACCATGAACGTGCTGGTACACACCAAGCACGCCGAACGCTTCAATCGCCTGCTCGGTGAAGCCGGGGCGACCAACCTGCGGCTGATTCAGGTCAGCGAGCTGGACCCGGCGATCATGCTGCAACTGAGCCAGCGTCTGGACGAAGGCGAGTGGCTGGCCATCGCCGGTGACCGCGTTGCCCTGCACGGCGGGCGCAATGTTCGGGTCGACTTTCTGGGCCAGCCCGCAACGTTCCCGCAAGGCCCGTGGCTGCTCGCCGGTCTGCTCAAATGCCAGGTCAATCTGTTTTTCTGCCTTAAAGGCCCGAAAGGCTATCGGGTGATTCTCGAACCGTTCGCCGACGCCATCGAATGGCGACGCAGCGACCGCGCCCAGGTCATCGCCCACTGGGCGACGCGTTATGCCGAGCGTCTTGGGCACTACTGCCTGGAAGCCCCGCAGCAGTGGTTCAATTTCTACCCATTCTGGAAGTCCGATAATGATTCAAGCTCCTGACCCGATCATTTTCGGCGAGCGCGCCCTGTGTATCGAAGACGTGCTGGCCCTGGCCAATCGTCAGGCGCCGAGTGCGTTGCAAGGCGACGCTGAATTTCGCGCACGCATCGCCAGGGGCGCGCAGTTTCTCGATTCGTTACTGAACAAGGAAGGCGTGATTTACGGCGTCACCACCGGCTACGGCGACTCCTGCGTGGTGGCCGTGCCGCTGGAGCATGTCGAGGCGCTGCCGCAGCACTTGTACACGTTTCACGGCTGCGGGCTGGGCAAGCTGCTGGACGCCCAGGCCACCCGCGCAGTGCTGGCGGCGCGTTTGCAGTCACTGTGCCAAGGCGTTTCCGGGGTGCGTGTCGAACTGCTTGAGCGTTTGCAAGCGTTTATCGATCAGGACGTGCTGCCGCTGATCCCGGAAGAGGGCTCGGTGGGTGCCAGCGGTGATCTGACCCCGCTGTCTTACGTGGCCGCAACCCTGTCCGGCGAGCGTGACGTGATGTTCCGTGGCGAGCGCCTTCCGGCCAGCGATGTGCACCGCGAACTGGGCTGGACGCCGCTGGTGCTGCGCCCCAAGGAAGCGCTGGCGCTGATGAACGGCACCGCGGTCATGACCGGCATCGCGTGCCTGGCGTTCGCCCGCGCCGATTACCTGCTGCAACTGGCGACCCGTATCACCGCCATGAACGTGGTGGCGCTGCAAGGCAACCCGGAGCACTTCGACGAGCGCCTGTTCGCCGCCAAGCCGCATCCGGGCCAGATACAGGTAGCAGCGTGGTTGCGTCAGGACCTGGCCATCGACGCGCCAACCGCACCGCTGCATCGTTTGCAGGACCGCTATTCGCTGCGCTGCGCACCCCATGTGCTGGGCGTGCTGGCCGACAGCCTGAACTGGCTGCGCTCGTTCATCGAGATCGAGCTGAATAGCGCCAACGACAACCCGATCATCGATGCAGAAGCAGAGCGCGTGTTGCACGGCGGGCATTTCTACGGCGGGCACATTGCTTTTGCCATGGACAGCCTGAAAACGCTGGTGGCCAATGTCGCAGACCTGCTCGACCGGCAACTGGCGCTGCTGGTCGACGAACGTTACAACCACGGCTTGCCGAGCAATCTGTCGGGGGCCAGCGCCGAGCGGGCCATGCTCAATCACGGTTTCAAGGCGGTGCAGATAGCCACCAGCGCATGGACCGCCGAAGCACTGAAAAACACCATGCCGGCCAGCGTGTTCTCGCGCTCCACCGAATGCCACAATCAGGACAAGGTGAGCATGGGCACCATCGCTGCGCGTGACGCCATTCGGGTGCTGGAGCTGACCGAGCAGGTTGCCGCCGCCACGCTGATCGCCGCTAATCAGGGCATCTGGCTGCGCAGCAAGGCCGCCGATGCTCGCTCGCTGCCACCGGCACTGGCGGCCATGCACCAACAACTGGGCGAGGACTTTGCCCCCGTCATCGAAGACCGGGCGCTGGAGAAGGAACTGCGCCTGTGCCTGAAACATATTGCCAACCGCCGCTGGAGGTTGCATGCGCAGTAAGGGTTTTCTGCACGTCGACACCGAAATCGTGGTGCCGTTTTTCGACGTCGACATGATGAACATCGTCTGGCACGGGCATTACGTCAAATACCTGGAAGTCGCCCGCTGCGCATTGCTCGACCACATCGGTCATAACTACATGCAGATGCTCGAATCCGGTTATGGTTGGCCGGTGATCGACCTGCAATTGCGCTACGTGCGCAGCGCGGTGTTCGGCCAGACACTGAACGTACGCGCCAGTCTGGTGGAGTGGGAGAACCGTCTGAAGATCAACTACCTGATCACCGACGCACACACCGGCGAACGCCTGACCCGCGCCAGCACCGTGCAGGTCGCGATCGACAGCCAGAGCCGGGAAATGCAACTGGCTTCGCCCCAGGTCTTTATCGATGCCGTGAAGAGAGCTTTGCCATGAACCGTCCGTTTCGCGCCTTGCTGCTACTGGGGTTACTGTGCCTGTCATCATTGGCGCAGGCTTTCGATCTGCAACAACTGAGTGACCAGTTGGCTAAACCTGCGGTGGTGCAAGGGCGCTTCATTCAGGAAAAACACCTGCGCGCCCTGCCGCAACCGCTGCTCAGTAAGGGCCGCTTGGTGCTCGCCAGGGATTTCGGGCTGCTCTGGCTGCTGGAAACACCGCTGAAACAGGATTACCGCATCGATGCCAGCGGCATTTCCCGCCGCGAAAGCGTGGGCGACGTCAGCACCTGGAAGCCCGTACCGAACAAGAATGCCGGGGCCGAGCAGAACCGCTTGTTCCTTGCTGTATTGCAGGGTGACAGCAGCGGCCTGCAACGGGATTTCGACTTGCAGCTCAAGGGCGACGCAAACGCCTGGCAACTCACGCTCACGCCGCGCTCGATGCTGCTGCAACAAGTGTTCAAACAGATCAACATCGATGGCGGCGAACTGGTCCAGCGTATCGAGTTGCTGGAAACCCAGGGCGACAGTACCGTCCTGAAAATGATCGACAGCAGCAGTGCCCCAACCCTGACCGATGCGCAGCGTAATGACTTCAACGACTGAGCGGCTATTGCCGCGACTGTTCCTGCTGATTCTGGCAAGTGTGCTGGCGCTGGCCGGCTGGCAGTGGCACGACCGCTCACCGCTGTCGGCCTACCTCATGGAACTGGTGCCGGGCACTGACAACGACGAACTGGTGGTGAGCGCCGAAAAGCGCATGCAGGAGCCGCTCAATCGCGAAATGCTGGTGCTGGTGGGTCACACCGACCGCCAGCAGGCTGTGGAACTGGCTCGCACGCTGGCGGAGCAATGGCAAGCGAGTGGCCTGTTCGAGAAGGTTCAGTGGTCGCTGCAAGCCGATCTGCCCGCGTTGCGCACCCAGTTGCTACAAGGGCGAATCGCCATGTTGCCGGCAGCGGATCGCGCTCTGTTGATCGATGAGCCGAAGACTTTCATCGAGCAGCGCGTACAAACACTCTTCGACCCGTTTGCCGGGTTCAGCCTGGTGCCGGGTCAGGATGACTGGCTGGGGCTGACCGGACGTATCCAGAACGGCTTGCCGAAACAGGGCTCGGTCGAGGCGGATCTGGCCAGCGGCGCGCTGATTGCCAGCGCCGAGGGCAAAAGCTGGGTACTGCTGCGTTCGCGAACCCGAACCGATGCCTTCGACCTGCGCCTGCCCGGTCAGGTCGCCGACCTGCTGGCGAAAGCGCGGGTGCAGGCGCAGCAGGCCGGTGGGCAATTGCTCGCCGCCAGCGGCCTGTTGTACGCCGCCGACGGGCAGAAGCAGGCCAGCCGGGAAATCACCTGGGTGGGCGGCGGCGCAACGCTCGGCATTCTGTTGCTGCTGTTGCTCGCATTCCGACGCTGGAGCGTGTTGCTGGCGTTCGTACCGGTGGTGGTCGGCATGCTCTTCGGCGCGGTGGCTTGCGTGGCGCTGTTTGGCAGCATGCACGTCATGACGCTGGTGCTGGGCTCCAGCCTGATTGGTGTGGCGGTGGATTACCCGCTGCATTACCTGTCCAAGAGCTGGAGCCTGAAACCCTGGCGCAGTTGGCCCGCCTTGCGCCTGACCCTGCCGGGCCTGACGCTGAGCCTGATCACCAGTTGTATCGGCTATCTCGCCCTGGCCTGGACGCCGTTCCCGGCACTGACACAAATTGCCGTGTTCTCCGCCGCTGGCCTGATCGGCGCTTACCTGACCGCGGTGTGTTTGCTGCCTGCACTGCTTGCAAAAGTCGAAATCAGCCCCGCGCAATGGCCGCTGAAACTGGCGCAACTGATGCTTGATTGCCGCGCTGCGCTGTTGCAGCGCATCAGCACGCCGATTCTGCTGGCGCTGCTGTTGGCCTTCTGCGGTGGCGGGCTCTGGCACCTGACCACCAAGAACGATATTCGCCAATGGGTCTCGGCACCTCAGGTATTGACCGACGAAGCCCAGGCTATCGCGCGGATTACCGGTTATCAGCCCACCAGCCAGTTCTTTCTGGTGCGTGGCAAGGATCAACAGCAGTTGCTGGATCGGCAGTCGGCGCTGACTCAGCGGCTCGATCAACTGGTCAGCATGGACAAGCTGCAGGGTTACATGGCGCTCAACCAGTTGCTGGATTCGCCTGCCGAGCAGCAACTGACCCGTGATGCACTGGGCAAATTGCCGCAACACTGGGAGCCACTGGTACAGCTTGGCGTTCCGGCCAATGCACTGAAAACCGAACTCGCGCAATTGCAGGCACTGCCGACGCAAGACATTGATCAGGCGCTTCAAGGCCCGCTCAGCGAACCGTGGCGCACGCTCTGGCTGGGAGCCAGCGAAGATGCCGAAGGCGACGCTCAGGTAGCCAGCATTGTCAGCCTGCGCGGCATGAACAGTATGGCGTTGCTGCGCGTGCAGGCCATCGGCCTGGAGGGCGTGCAACTGGTCGACCGCCTGGGTGAGCTAAACGAGGTGTTCGCCCACACGCAGATCAGCGCGGCAGAATTGAAGCTGGCTTCATGTGTGCTGATCGTCCTGCTGCTGATTGTCCCGTTTGGTTTCAACGGCGCGCTGCGTATCGTCGCCCTGCCCCTGCTGGCAGCCTTGTGCAGCCTCGCCAGCCTGGGCTGGCTCGGTCAGCCGCTGACCCTGTTCAGCCTGTTCGGCCTGCTGCTGGTCACGGCGATCAGCGTCGATTACGCCATTCTGATGCGCGAGCAGATAGGCGGCGCGGCGGTCAGCCTGCTGGGCACGCTGCTGGCAGCGGTGACCACCTGGCTGTCGTTCGGGCTGCTGGCTGTTTCCGGCACCCCGGCGATCAGCAATTTCGGCCTGTCGGTCAGCCTGGGGCTGGCCTTCAGCTTTCTTTTGGCACCGTGGGCCAGCCCGCGTAAAGCGCTTCATTCGCCAGCCGATGCTAAAGGGCCACACGCATGAGTCTTGCAGCGTTGTCGTCACTCCCTGCCACCGCCCAATCGGAAAGGAATACCTGTGCCCATTACTGATAGGGAAATTCGTCAGGTCGTCGTCATCGGTGCCGGCCCGGCCGGTTCCATAGCGGCAGCCCTGCTCAAACGCCAGGGCCACGACGTGCTGATTATCGAGCGTCAGCTGTTCCCGCGCTTCTCCATCGGCGAAAGCCTGCTGTGCCATTGCCTGGACTTCGTCGAAGAAGCCGGGATGCTCGACGCCGTGCAGGCCGCCGGTTTCCAACTCAAGAACGGTGCTGCCTTTGCGCGCGGCGAGCAGTACAGCGATTTCGATTTCGGCGATACCTTCAGCAACGGCAAGCCGACCACCTTTCAGGTGCAACGCAGCGAGTTCGATAAGCTGCTCGCTGATCAGGCCGAGCTGCAGGGGGTGGAAATTCGCTATCAGCAGGAAATCATCAGCGCCGACTTCGACAGCACGCAGCCGGTATTGCGGGTAAAACGCGAGGACGGCAGCGAATACAGCGTACAGGCAACCTTCGTACTCGACGCAAGCGGCTATGGCCGCGTGTTGCCGCGCCTGCTGGATCTGGAAGCGCCGTCGGGCTTTCCGGTGCGCCAGGCGGTGTTTACCCATATTGAAGACCATATCGAAAGCCCGCCCTTCGACCGTCAGAAGATCCTGGTCAGCATCCATCCGCAGCACAGCGATGTGTGGTTCTGGTCGATCCCGTTCAGCGAAGGCCGCTGTTCGATAGGCGTCGTGGCCTCGGCCGAGCGCTTCAAAGACAAGCCCGATGACCTGGACGCCTGCCTGCGCGCCTTTATCGATGAAACACCGCAACTGGCCAGCGTGCTGAGAAATGCGGTCTGGGATACACCGGCAAGGACCATCGGCGGCTACTCGGCGAACGTCACAACCCTGCATGGAAAGGGCTTTGCGCTGCTGGGCAATGCAGCGGAATTTCTCGACCCGGTGTTTTCATCTGGCGTGACCATCGCCATGCGTTCGGCGAGCATGGCCGCTGGCGTGCTGAATCGACAATTGCAGGGTGAGAGCGTGGACTGGGAAACCGAGTTCGCCGTTCCGCTGAAGCGTGGCGTCGATACCTTCCGGGCCTATGTCGAAGGCTGGTACGACGGCTCGTTCCAGAGCGTCATTTTCTACCCTGGAAGCGCGCCGGACATCCGCCGCATGATCAGCGCCATTCTGGCCGGTTATGCCTGGGATGAGCGCAACCCGTTTGTCAGCGAGCCGAAACGCCGCTTGCGCACGCTCTCGGAAATCTGCGCGGACGGTGACTCATGAATCGACCGTTCCTGAGTGACAGCTATGTCGAGGAAACCCGCTTCGGCCTGTGGTTTCTGCGCAGCCACACCTGGCAGTACCGCGTATTGCGTGTGGCGATAGACGATTTGCGCAGCCTGTTCGATAGCGCACTTCCGGCCGCACCGGTTTTGCTCGACGCCGGTTGCGGGCAGGGCAAGTCGTTTCAGCACCTGAGCAGGGTTTTTCAGCCTTCAAGGCTGATTGGTGTCGATGCCGACCTGCACAGCCTGGAGATGAGCCGTCAGGAGGCGCGCGCCAGAGGCATAGAGGTCGAGCTGCTCGGCAGTGATTGCGCGGCGCTGCAAGTGCCGGACGCCAGCGTCGATCTGCTGTTCTGTCACCAGACCTTTCATCATTTGGTCGAGCAGGAG
Organism: Pseudomonas sp. RGM 3321; assembly: GCF_022836805.1. Classification (NCBI taxonomy): domain Bacteria; kingdom Pseudomonadati; phylum Pseudomonadota; class Gammaproteobacteria; order Pseudomonadales; family Pseudomonadaceae; genus Pseudomonas; species Pseudomonas sp. RGM 3321. The sequence continues at coordinate 4,901 of NZ_JALHBH010000119.1, read as the reverse complement.
CAGGCGCTGGCCGAGTTTTATCGTGTACTCAAGCCAGGTGGTTACCTGCTGTTCGCCGAGTCCACCGAGGCGTACATCGACACCTGGGTGATTCGCTGGTTGTTCCGTCACCCCATGCACGTTCAGAAAAGCGCGGCTCAGTATCTGCAGATGATCCGCGACCAGGGTTTCGAGTTCGGCGCACAGCATGTTTCGTACCCTTACCTGTGGTGGAGCCGCGCCAGGGATTTCGGTTTGCTCGAAGCCTTGAGGCTGCAAAAACCCAGACCGTTCGGGCAACGGGAAGAAACGCTGGTCAATGTCGTGGCCCGCAAACCGCTGCAAGGTGGCGCATCATGATCCGGGTATTATTGCTGGCCTTTCTGCTGCTGGGCGGCTGCGCTGCACAGGCCCCACTGCCGACCACCGCACCGACGATGCAGTTGCCGATGCAACTGCACATCGAACGTCGACAGGCTGATCAGCGGCAGGACTGGATGCTGGTCATCCAGCGCGAAAACGCCGGGCTACGCTGGTCGATGATGGACCCGCTGGGTATCCCCCAGGCTCGCCAGTTGCTGATCAACGGACAATGGCAAGCCGACGGTCTGCTCCCCCCCAACCCAGAAGCACGCGAGCTGTTTGCTGCAATAATGTTCGCCATGACCTCGGATCTGGAAATGCATGGTCGCTACCCCACGGCGTACCGCCAGGGCATGCAGCGGCGTCTGGATGATCGCTGGCTGGTCGAATATCAATCGGCCAACGCCTTCACCATCCGTCTCAAGGACGGGTTGAGCTACAGGGTTACACCGCTGAACGACGAGAGCATGCCATGACTGCCTATCTCAATGCGCTGGGCCTGATCTGCTCGCTGGGCGACAGCCGTGAAGAGGTGTCGCGCAGACTGTTCGCAGGCGACAGCTCGGGCATGGTGTTCGAAAGCGGCTGGGTGCCGGAACGCGCGTTGCCGGTCGGTGCGGTCAAATCCGCATTGCCGCCCATTCCTCCCGCCATGCAATCGCAGCGCAGCCGCAACAACCAGTTGCTGCTGGCCGCGGCCTTGCAGATTGAAGATGACATTCGTCAGGCCATCGCGCGCTACGGAGCCGGGCGGATCGGCGTGATCATCGGCACCAGCACCTCGGGTATCGATGAAGCAAGCGAGAGCATGGCAAGCTGGCTGCGTGATCAGACCTTCCCCGAAGATTACGATTATCGCCAACAGGAACTGGGCGCACCGGCGAACTTCCTGGCCAGCTGGCTGCGATTGAGCGGCCCGGCCTACGTGATTTCCACGGCCTGCACGTCCAGCGCGCGGGCGCTGCTCAGCGCACGACGGGCGCTGGACATGGGCCTGTGCGATGCGGTGCTGTGCGGCGGCGTCGACAGCCTGTGCAGGTTGACCCTCAATGGGTTCTCGGCGCTTGAAGCCATGTCGCCACAACTGTGCAATCCGTTTTCCACGCACCGCAACGGGATAAACATCGGCGAGGCGGCAGCGCTGTTTCTGATGACCCGCGAAGCTGCCAACAGCCACTCGATTGCCCTGCTGGGCGCGGGTGCCAGTTGCGACGCCCACCACATCTCGGCCCCCGAACCTACCGGACGGGGTGCGCGTGATGCCATGCTGCTAGCGTTGGGCAATGCCCGGCTCGATGCCGCACAGATCGGCTATCTGAACCTGCATGGCACCGCTACGCCGCATAACGATGCGATGGAAAGCCTGGCCGTGCAGACGGTATTCCCGAACGGTGTGCCCTGCTCGTCGACAAAGCCGCTCAGCGGCCACACGCTGGGCGCGGCGGGTGCGCTGGAAGTCGCGTTTTGCTGGTTGAGCCTGGCACCGGACAACACCGAACAGGACCTGCCCCCGCACTTGTGGGATGGCGAAGCTGACCCGCTATTGCCTGCACTGCAATGGACGCTGCCAGGTTCGCGCCTGGCACCTACAAATGCTCGTTACGCGATGAGCAATTCGTTTGCCTTCGGTGGCAACAACATCAGCCTGATTATCGGAGATGCCCCATGACCGAGTGGCCGCTCGCCGAACTCATCCCCCATGCTGGCGACATGATTCTCATCGATCAGGTGCTGAGTTTTGACGAAGAGCAGATTCAAACCCGCCTCACCGTGCGCGCCGATGGTCTGTTCAATCAGCCGGACGGCAGCCTGCCCGCCTGGCTTGGCGTAGAGCTGATGGCCCAGAGTGTCGCGGCCTATGCCGGTTGCCAGGCGCGCACCAGGGGTGAAGCGGTCAAGCTGGGGTTTCTGCTCGGCAGCCGCAAGTTCGAATGCAACGTAGCGCGCTTCCCGCTGGGCAGCGAGCTGCATATCCATGCCGTGCGTTCCTTGCAGGACGACAGCGGCATAGGCGTGTTCGAATGCACCCTGACCGGACCGGATATCAAGGCTTTTGCCCGGCTCAATGTATATTGCCCGCCCAACACTGCTGACTATCTGGCTGAAGGAGCCCCGGCATGACTGAATCGATACTGGTCACCGGCTCCAGCCGTGGCATCGGCCGCGCCATCGCTCTGCGTCTGGCCCAGGCCGGATACGACCTGATCCTGCATTGCCGCACAGGTCGCAGCGAGGCCGAAGCCGTACAGGCTGAAATCGTTGCGCAGGGCCGTCAGGCACGCGTGCTGCAATTCGATGTCTCGGACCGGGCCGCCTGCAAGGCAATTCTGGAACAAGACGTGGAGACGCACGGCGCCTATTACGGCGTGGTACTCAACGCCGGGCTGACCCGCGACGGCGCGTTTCCGGCACTCAGCGATGATGACTGGGATCAGGTGCTGCGTACCAACCTGGACGGTTTCTATAACGTGCTGCACCCGCTGACCATGCCGATGATTCGCCGTCGCGCGGCGGGCCGTATTGTCTGCATCACCTCGGTTTCCGGCCTTATCGGCAATCGTGGCCAGGTCAATTACAGCGCCTCCAAGGCAGGCCTGATCGGTGCCGCCAAGGCCCTGGCCATCGAACTGGGCAAACGCAAAATCACCGTCAACTGCGTCGCGCCGGGGCTGATCGACACCGCAATGCTGGACGAGAACGTGCCAGTCGACGAACTGATGAAGATGATCCCGGCGCAACGCATGGGCACGCCAGAGGAAGTGGCGGGTGCCGTGAATTTTCTGATGTCGGCCGAAGCGAGCTACATCACCCGTCAGGTGCTGGCCGTCAACGGGGGTCTGTGTTGATGAAGCGTGTGGTCGTCACCGGGATGTCCGGCATTACCTCGGTGGGCAGCGACTGGCCGACAATCGATGCGAGCTTCACCGCCAATCGCAGCGGCATTCGCCGAATGGACGAGTGGAACCGTTTCGCCGAACTGAATACCCGACTGGCTGGCCCCATCGACGATTTCGCGGTGCCCGCACACTGGACACGCAAGCAACTGCGCAGCATGGGCCGCGTGTCGCGACTGGCAGTGGCTGCTGCGGAGCAGGCGCTGATCGATGCCGGGCTGCTGAATGATCCGCTCATTCGCGACGGGCGCATGGGCACGGCCTGCGGCTCGTCGACCGGCAGCACCGACGAGATCAAGGCTTTCGGCAACATGCTGATCAACTCGGTGGCCGTGGGTCTGAACGCCAACTCCTACGTACGGATGATGCCGCACACCACCGCTGCCAACATCAGCATTTTCTTCGGCCTGACCGGACGTCTGATTCCGACCTCCAGCGCCTGTACCAGTGGCAGCCAGGGCATAGGCTACGCCTACGAGGCGATCAAGTTCGGCCGTCTGCCGCTGATGCTGGCGGGAGGGGCCGAAGAGCTGTGCCCGACCGAAGCGATGGTCTTCGACGCACTGTACGCCACCAGTCTCAAGAATGACGCGCCACACACCACGCCACGCCCCTACGACAGCGGGCGCGACGGTCTGGTGATCGGTGAAGGCGGCGGCATGCTGGTGCTCGAAGAACTTGAGCACGCTCAGGCACGTGGCGCGCACATTTATGCCGAAATCGTCGGCTTCGGCAGCAATGCCGACGGTGCCCACAGCACTCGTCCCGAGCAGGCCACCATGCGTCGCGCCATGGAACTGGCTCTGGAAGATGCCAACCTGTCGCCCGACGCCATCGGTTACGTCAACGGTCACGGCACCGCCACCGAACAGGGCGACATCGCCGAAACCCTGGCCACCAGCAGCCTGTTCGGCTCACGCATGCCACTGAGCTCGCAGAAAAGCTTCCTCGGCCACACACTGGGAGCCTGCGGCGCACTGGAGTCATGGTTCAGCATCGAAATGCTCAACAGCGACCGCTATATCCATACGCTGAACCTGGTCGACATCGACTCACAGTGCGGCGAACTGGACTACATCGTCGGCGAACCCCGGCGGATGAGTAATGAACACGTGATGAACAACAACTTTGCCTTTGGCGGGGTGAATACGTCATTGATATTCAAGCGTTGGGGGTGAGACCACGCACGTCTCAACTATCGTGCGGCGCTCCGCGTTGCATGCCGTTCTGGACGCTCTGCGTCCGGTCTTGAGTCTGCGGCGCGGCGCAGATTTGTGACGCAGAACGTCACGACAGGCATTCCCACGCGGGGCGTTCGGAACGATAACCTCAACTATCGTGCGGCGCTGCGCGTTGCATGCCGTTCTGGACGCTCTGCGTCCGGTCTTGATTCTGCGGCACGGCGCAGATTTGTGACGCAGAGCGTCACGACAGGCATTCCCACGCGGAGCGTGCGGAACGATAACCTCAACTATCGTGCGGCGCTCCGCGTCGCATGCCGTTCTGGACGCTCTGCGTCCGGTCTTGATTCTGCGGCACGGCGCAGATTTGTGACGCAGAGCGTCACGACAGGCATTCCCACGCGGAGCGTGCGGAACGATAACCTCAACTATCGTGCGGCGCTCCGCGTCGCATGCCGTTCTGGACGCTCTGCGTCCGGTCTTG